>NZ_CP022529.1:2728125-3031250 GCF_002237595.1 Labrenzia sp. VG12 | reverse complement strand
GGCGCGAAGGGCGCATGATCTATTACCGTCTGATGGACGACGAAGTCAGTTCGATCATCGCCAGCCTCTATGAACTGTTCTGCAAGGATGTCCGGTCGCCGGATGCTTGATGCGTTGCAGCACCCTCTTTGATTGCTGGCGAAATCGCCGCCTGTTACGCTTTATGAAAATCGCCGGACCGTACGGGGTCGAAACGGCGAAGGGGAGGAGACGCAGCACATTGCTGCGGAGGATGGTGCTGACATGGTTGTTTTCGAGCCGGTGGTGCTGCTGCCGCTTCTGGGTGTCCTGGCTGGCTGTGTGCTGGGCTTTGTCGCCCGGGCGACGCATTTCTGCACCCTGTCCGCCCTTGAGCGCCACTGGTACGCCGGCGACAGCAGCGGTCTGAGAACGTGGGTCCTGGCAGCGGTCTCCGCCCTGATCGGCACGCAGATCCTCGTGGCCCTTGGCCTTGCGGACACCCATGCCTCTTTCTATCTCGAGTCGGCCTTTCCGTGGACCGGGGCCATCATCGGCGGCTTCATGTTCGGCATCGGCATGGCCCTGGTCGGCACCTGCGGGTTCGGCGCCGTGTTGCGCCTGGGTGGCGGCAGTCTGAGGGCGCTGGTGGTTCTGACCGTGATCGGCCTGTCTGCCCTGGCTGCACAGCGCGGTATTGTCGGTATCCTGCGCGTGCCGCTGGTTGATGACCTTGCCGTTTCCTTTGCCGGAAGCGGCAGCCAGTCCATGGGGGACATTGCGTCCGGCCTGTTCGGCCTGGATCTGGTTGGCGTGGTTGCGGGGCTGATCGCGATCGCCGGTCTTGCCTGGATCTTCCGCTCGGCCGACTACCGGTCCCAGTTCACCCGGATCGGGGCGGGTATCCTGATTGGCACCGTCATCACCTTCGGCTGGTGGGCGACGACGTTTGTGGCAGCGCATTCCTTCGAACCGGTGCAGATCGAAGCCGGGTCCTTCGTGGTGCCCGTCGGCGACACGATCATGCAGCTCATCACCTATACAGGCACCTGGCCCGACTATGGTGTCGGGCTGATCGCCGGTACGCTCATGGGTGCCGTTGCGGCGGCGCTGTGGAACCGGGATATCCGCTGGGAAGCCTGCGATGATGCACGGGAACTCGGCCGGCATATTCTGGGCGGCACGCTGATGGGAATTGGCGGTGTCTTTTCCATGGGCTGTACGGTCGGGCAGGGGATCACGGGCTTTTCCACCCTCGCCATTTCAGCACCCATCGTCATGCTGTCCATGGCGCTTGGCGCACGTGTCGGGCTGGCCTGGCTGCTGGAAGGCTCGGTTCTGGCAGCCTTCCGCCGCAGCGATGGTGTTGCGGCGGAATAGTTCGCGAGACCCAAAATTTAGCCGGCGACATATCTGTAGGCTTCACCGGATCGTTCCACCCGTCCGCTGCCCGGATGCGGAAAATGAAAACCGATCAGGCGTGTCTGATCCCGGGAAAGCCGATCCAGCAACGCCTTGCGTGTTGAAATGCCCTTGTCCGGATTCTGATCCGAACCGGACACCCAGCCCGGTTTCTCGAACGAGATGACGGCATTTGTGATCGCATCTCCGAGCACCATGACACTGTCGCCGCCGCCGTGAAGCACATAGGACATGTGGCCCGGCGTGTGCCCGGACGTGTCGACCGCTTCAACGCCGGGCAGGACCTCCTGGCCGGGCCGGACCATGGAGACCTGGTCCTCGATGGCCTCGAATCTTGACTGGGCTCCGACCACGAAGCTCTTGCGGGCTTCGGGGGTCTTGGCAAGCGTGTCATCCGCGCGCCAGTAGTCCCATTCGGCTTCCGGCACCCAGATGCTGGCTTCGGGGTAAAGCGGATCGTCGAAGTCATCCAGGATGCCCCAGAGATGGTCCGGATGGGCATGGGTCAGCACCACATCGGTGATCTCTGCGGCATCGATGCCGGCGTCTTCCAGCTTGCCGGGCAACTCGCCTGCGCTTGCCTGAAAATTGGGTCCTGCGCCGACATCAAACAGAACCAGCCGCTCGCCAGATTTCAAGAGTGTGATGTTGCAGTCCGGGGTCAGCGTATCTGTGGCCAGACCATGCGGCTCCATCAGGGCCGCGATCTCCGCTTCGCTTTTGTCGGGCAGGACAAAATTCATTGGCAAGGTCAGGTTGCCGTCGGAAAAGACCGTTATGTCATGATCGCCGAGTGTGAGGCTGGCTTCCGCGAATGCCCTTGGCAAACTGGTCAGACTGGCGCCCGCCGCAGCGAGCCCGCCTGCAAGGATTGTTCTTCTCGACAGGCAATTGCGCTTGGATCGGGCCATGTTGTCCTCCACATATTCAAACTTTTGAATTTATCTATGTTTCCTTGAGATTGGTCAATGCCTGCGCCGCGAAACTTCTGCGCAATGGCCGAAATGACGTGCGAAGGAGCGCGCAATGGATCTGACCTATCTGCTGGACCGCATATCCGAACCCTTGCTGCTGGCAGCCGGTGGGCTTGTTGTCGGGGTTCTTTTTGGTGCCTTCGCACAACAGAGCCGGTTCTGTCTGCGCGCGGCGAGCCTGGAGTTTTCCAGAGGGGCGCCGAAGGACCGGTTGCCGGTCTGGTTGCTGGCCTTTTCGGCGGCCCTGATCGGGACGCAGGTCTTGATGATTCTGGGCGAGGTTCAGGCGAGCGAGGCCCGCCAGCTGGCGTCACCGCAAAGCCTTTCAGGCGCCTTGTTCGGCGGCGTGATGTTCGGGACCGGCATGGTTCTGGCGCGGGGCTGCGCCAGCCGGCTCCTGGTTCTGTCGGCAACGGGCAACCTCAGGGCACTGCTGTCAGGACTGGTCTTTGCGGTCGTTGCCCAGGCGAGCCTACGCGGCGTGCTGGCGCCTGTTCGCGAAGGTCTCGCCGGCCTCTGGACAACGGGCGACATTGGCGGCAATGACCTGACTGCACATCTCGGCCTGACACCGGCCATCACCATTTCATTTGCTGCTCTATGGCTGGTGGCAGGTCTGGTATTTGCCTGGCGCGCAAGGGTTCGGATCTGGCAACTCCTTGCGGCTGCGGGAGCCGGTCTGGCGATCCCGTTCGCCTGGTGGTTTACGTCCGCCATGGCCCGGCAGGCTTTTGACCCCGTTCAGGTGGAGGGCGTTACCTTTACCGGACCGTCGGCCGATACGTTGATGCTGGTTCTGTCCCCGCCTGGCAATGTGCTCGATTTCGACATCGGCCTGGTACCGGGTGTGTTTCTGGGCTCGTTTCTGGCAGCGCTCCTGACGAAGGAACTGGCCCTGCAGGGCTTTGAAGGCGGCCGCTCCATGGCACGGTATCTGACCGGCGCGACGCTGATGGGCTTTGGCGGCATGCTGGCCGGTGGCTGCGCCGTCGGAGCCGGCATTACCGGTGCGTCGATCTTTGCGGTGACGGCCTGGATAACGCTGACGGCGATCTGGCTGTCAGCCGCTGTCACCGATCGGCTTCTGACCAGAAACGGCAAGTCGCGTGCGGCGGCGGCAGACGAGGCCAGCCAGCCAGCGTGATCAGCCGCGGCCGTCCGGTCAGCGTTCCTGAAGCGCAAGGCGCAGGCCAAGTGCGCAATAGAGCGTTCCAATGACCTTGCCCTGCCATTTCAGGACAGCGGCATTGCGGCGGAGAAGGTCGCCGAGCTGACCTGCCCCGAGCGCGAAGACCACGGTGCTGAGAAGGCCAAACAGCACGAAAACCGTGCCGAGTATCGCCAGCTGCAGGTCCGCCGGGCCGTTTTCCAGCTGCACGAATTGCGGCAGGAAGGCCAGGAAAAACAGGGCGGTCTTGGGGTTTAGCACTTCGGCCAGGATCGCCTGGCGAAAGGCCTTACCGGCGGAGACCGGCAGGGCAGCCTGACCGGGAACGCCGGGCGCCCTTGCGAGGAGCGCGCGAATGCCGAGATAGATCAGATAAGCCGCGCCGGCATATTTGATCAGGCTGAACAGAAGGGCTGACGTTGCGATGATCGCAGACAGCCCAACAACGGCCATGAACGTATGGACGATATCGCCAACGGCAATGCCAGCACCTGTTGCGATGCCGACCTTCGTGCCGGACCCTGTCGCCCGGGCAATGGTCAAAAGTGTTGCCGGGCCGGGGATGAAGACAAAACCGAGCACCATGGCAACAAAGGTCAGAAGGGTGGTGGTCTCGATCATGGAAGCTCCGGAGCAGGGACTATCCCATTAAGGATTGCTTTCTTTGCTGGAACAAGAGCGTTCATGTCCAGGTGAGACAAGGTGCGCGCGAACAATGAAAAAGGGCACGCCTCGGCGCGCCCTTTTCATTCACCAATAGTCCCGGTGCACCGGTGTGCGGACCCTAGAACAGGTCGGTGAGGTTGGCGTAGTCGAATGACACGGAGAAGTCTTCACCCGGCAAGTCATGTTCGACCGAGTTGCCGACGGCAAAGACGTTGCCATCGCCGGTCCTCAAGAGGACGGTGTCATCTGCCTCGAACAGATTGCTGACCAGCGAGGTGGTAAAAAACGCAGTGTCGACATCCCGCTGGGTGAGCTCGTCCAGATCGACCCCGTCGAGAAAGGCGATCTCGACCGGATTGTCCGGAGACTGGTTCTGGAAGAGGACCGCATTCGTATTCTCTCTCGGCGGGTTGCCATTGTAGACAAAGTTGAAATCCGAGTCCGGGATGTTGAGATCACCGGGGAACTGCGCATCTTTCACTTCGCCGGTTTCCAGGTCGAACCCCTGTGACTCGAACTGGATACGGCCATTGCTGAAATCCTCGGGCGAAAACAGGGGATCACTGGGATCGCTTTCAATCAGGGCATAGTCGAAGGAGACCTTGTAGTCGCCGCCTGGCTGGTCGCGTTCCACCGCGTTGCCGAGAGCGTAGACATTGCCGTCCCAGGTCTTGATCAGAACAGTGTCGTCGGATTCAAACGGCTGCTGCAGCTGCTCGCTGGAGAAAACGGCCGAGTCGATCTGAGCCTGGGTCAGGTTCAGGAGCGAGGTCTCGTCAAAGAAGGCGATCTGGGCCTCGTTGAGCGGTGAGCCGTTTTGAACGAAAATGGCATTGGTGCCATCGGAGGGCGTCGTCTGGTCGTAGTCGAACATGAAGTCGGCGTCCAGAAAGTCGAAGTCGAACGGAAAGGTGCCGAACTGGGCCGTGCCGGTTTCCAGATCGAAGCCCTCGAACATGAACTCTACTTCGCCGGTGCTGAGATCTTCGGCCGAAAGAACACCATCCGGCGGGGGTGGGGTGATGCCTTCAACCTGCACGTAGTCGAAGGAAACGGAATTGTCTTCTCCCGGCAGGTCGTGTTCCACCGTATTGCCGATGGCAAAGACATTGCCGTCGCCGGTTTTCACGAGGATTGTGTCGTCATCCTCGAGCAGCATATCGACAAGGTCGGTGGTGAAGACGGCGCTATCGACATCTGCCTGGGTGAGGGTGTCCAGATCGACTTCGTCGATGAACGCAATCTGGACCGGGTTTTCCGCGGACTGGTTCTGGAACAGGGTTGCGTTGAATCCTTCTGGCGGCTGGTTGCCGTTGTAAAAGAAGGAAAAATCGGTCCCCGGAATGTTCAGCTGCAAGGGATAGTCTGCCTCTTTCACCGTTCCGGTTTCCAGATCGAACCCCTGCTGTTCGAAAACAACACGCCCGTTGCTGTAGTCATCGACGGTAAACAGCGGGGTGCCGCCTGTCGTGCCGCTGACCTGCGCGTATTCGAACGATACCGTAAAGTCATCGCCGGGCTGATCAAACTCAGCGGTATTGCCAATCGCGAAGACGTTGCCATCTGCGGTTCTCAGAAGGATGGTGTCATCGGCCTCGAATGGCAGGTCGACAAGTTGCGTTGTGTAAACGGCGCCGTCGACGTCGGCCTGGGTAAGGCTGCCGAGCGCAATTTCGTCCAGAAAGGCGATTTCAACCGGATTTTCAGGCGTCTGGTTCTGGAACAGGACCGCGTTGACGCCCTCTGGCGGGGTGTTGCCATTGTAGGCAAAGGTGAAATCTGACCCTGGGATTTCCGGCATTCCAGGGAAGTCGGGAGTTTTCACTTCGCCGGTTTCCAGGTCAAAGCCCTGGAACTCATATTCGATGCGCCCGGTGCTGAGGTCTTCGGCGGAAAACAGCGGCTCGCCTGCGGCTCCCGTCACTGTGACGGTGATCGTATTGACTGCCGTTGCGCCGTGTGCGTCGGTTGCGGTTACTTCGATGAGGACGTCTTCGGTCTCACCGGTTTGCAGATGGGAGAAGGCGCCGGACGGGTCGAAGGACAAGACGGTCCCGTCGACAGTGACCTCTCCCTTGTCGGGTGCACCGCTGACCGTATAGGTGAGCGAGCTGCCATCGTCATCGCTGTCAATATCGGACCCGAGCGCGGAAAGGTCGAGATCGACGGCGTCACCGTCCTCGGTCGCGGCAAGGGCGCCGGCCTGGAGCATCGGGTCGTCGTTGCGGCCCTCTATCGTGATGGTGACGGACGCGGTTGATGTGGCGCCAGAGCCGTCGGTGACGGTGTAAAACAGTGTTTCCGTCGTGCTGTCACCGAGGCCAAGGTTGTCGTAGCTGTCGCTCGCGACATAAGTGAATGTGCCGTCTCCGTTGTCCGTGATGTCGCTGAGGCCAGCGCTCAGCGACACTTCGGAATCCTCGAACGAGACAACATGAATATCGCCGAGATCCGGGTCCGTAAACTGCGGTGTCAGCAACACGCTGCCAGTATCTTCATCCATCACCGCAGCGATGTTCTGGGCCGTCGGAGCGTCGTTTGCTCCGGAGATCGTTACAGTGACAAACCCGCTGTCCGTCGCCTGGCCATCGTCGATGTTGACTTCAAAAACCACCTCCAGATGCTGGTCGGCGGCAAGGAAATCAAGCCGGGCGTCCTCGATCGAGAAGGACCAGTCGATCATACCTTCTCCGTCAACGACACTGCCGAGATCGGCTGCAAAGCCGAGGCTGAGCTGTTCGAGGGCAGCAGCGGAAAGATCCCCGCCCGACCAGGTTGCGCTGTGCAGGTTGGCGGATACCGTGTGTTCGGAGAAAGCATCGTCGGCGAATTGCAGACTGCCTGTCGCAGAGACCGTTTCGGACGATCCCGTTACATTCTCTGTTTCAGAAATCAATTTTGCATCTGATGATTGAATTTCTGGATCAACAATGATTTTTAATTCTTCCCAGCCATAGGCAACGAGTCCAAGATCTTGAAACGTGAAAGGAATATAACTCCAGAACGTATTCAAGTTCGAAATGAAATCTTCGATGTCTGATTTCGAATTCTGGTAGTCTTCAAGTGACAGGTTCAGAACAAGCGTGTCGTAACCGCTGCCACCGCTATAGAGGTCGTAGCCGTCGGTGTTCGTGTCGGAAAAAATCCCGGTATCGTTGCCGGAGCCGGCAAAAACCCAGTCCGTTCCCGTTCCGCCATCGATGGTATCATCTCCACCACCGGCAAAAATCCGATCATTGCCTGAGGAGGACTCAATGAAATCGTCTCCCTGGCCACCAAAGATCAGGTCATTTCCGGCGAGCGGATCACTGCTCGAAAGTAATTGATCCAATTTATTTTTTTGCCAATGAACCGGGTACCAAGGCAATTGTTCGGCAAGGTCCTTGATCGTGGTATTGGTGATGGTGGTGTTGGCAGCGCTGCCATTGATAACCAGCCCGCCGAGCCAGTCGGAATAATAAATATTGGAAAGCCCCATCTGATCCTCTGAAATCCGGTTGCAAATGCGAATCAACTCAATCCGAATGTGATATGATTCAAACAAAGAGGGTAAACAGATAGTTTGACATTTTTAATTGCAGGATAAGTATATCCGGAAATTTCTTTCCGGTGCGCGCGGTGTCGCACGATAGCTTTGCCACTCAGCCGCGTTCGGTCTGAGAGGTTGTGCTTGAGCCGCAGGTGAGATCAGAGTTTGTAGGCTTGTTTTGCCAGTCGGTAGGTCAGGTCTTGCGCAACCTCGTACGCCTCGTCCTCGTCCAGGCGTCCGGTAATGACAAGATCGGCAAGATACGCGCAATCGACCCGACGGGCGACGTCATGGCGGGCGGGAATGGAACAGAAGGCGCGCGTGTCGTCATTGAAACCGACCGTGTTGTAGAAACCGGCGGTTTCCGTTGTCATCTCGCGGTAGCGGCGCATGCCTTCCGCGCTGTCATGGAACCACCAGGCAGGCCCGAGCTTCAAGGTCGGATAGGCCCCAGCCAGTGGCGCCAGTTCGCGGGCATAGACGCTTTCATCCAGCGTGAAGAGGATGATGGAGAGCTCCCTCTCCAGCCCGACGGCATCCAGCAGCGGCTTGAGCGCGCGCACATAGTCGGTTCGGGTGGGAATGTCGAAACCCTTGTCGCGTCCGAACTCCTGGAAGGTTTTCAGGGAATGGTTCCGGAAGCTGCCTGGATGGATCTGCATGACCAGTCCGTCCTGAAGGCTCATGCTGGCCATTTCGGTCAGCATGTGGCCCCGGAAGGCGTCTGCCTCTTCAGCCGAGCAGGTGCCTTTGAGCGCTTTTTGAAACAGGGTCTCGGCGTCGGCAGGGGAAAGATTTTCGGTCCGTGCGGTCGGGTGGCCGTGATCGGATGACGTTGCGCCGAAGGACTTGAAATAGGCGCGACGGACCAGGTGGGCGTTGAGATAGCCTTGCCAGGTAGTGGCATCTTCGCCCGCCAAAGCGCCGAATTGCTCGACATTGGCGGCAAAGCCCTCGAATTCTGGATCAATGACCGGGTCCGGCCGGTAGGCGGTAATGACACGGCCTGTCCAGTCACTGTCGCGGATCTGCCGGTGCCAGGCGAGATCGTCCAGGGGCGATTCCGTTGTGGCGATCACCTCGATGTTGAAACGTTCAAAGAGAGCTCGTGGCCTGAATTCCGGCCGGGCGAGGCACTCGGCAATGTGGTCATAGGCGTCGTCCGTCGTCTCGGCAGAAAGGCGCTTTGTCCAGCCAAACACTTCCTGGAAGGAGTGCTTCAGCCACAACCTGGAGGGTGTCGCCCGGAAGAGATGGAAATTCTCGGCAAAGATCCGCCAGATTCGGCGGCTGTCGGTCTCGCTCGGGCTGTCGTCGATGCGTTGCACACCCAGGTCGGCGAGTTCGATGCCCTGAGAACGCAGCATTCGGAAGACATAGTGATCCGGCACCACGAACAGCTGCGCTGGATCGGGAAACGGTTTGTCTTCGGCAAACCAGCGCGGATCGGTGTGGCCATGGGGACTGACGATCGGCAGGTGCCTGATGCTGTCGTAGAGGTCCGCCGCAAGAGACCGGCTGGCCGGATCGGCGGGAAACAGCCGATGCGGGTCGAGCGCCCTTTTTCCGGGGATGACCCCTCCGTCCGTTTCCGATGGCATGACGTCCTCCACATCGTTCAAGGCGGTCCGTGTTGATGAGAATATGCTAATATGCTAGTTGCTGGTGGGCGTCAACGAAGAGGAGCGCAATGCCTGGCAGAGATGGACTGAGACGACTGGAGCCGGTCAGGTCGCCAAGTGTAACCGATCAGGTGTTCGAGGCCCTTCACCGGCAGATCCTGTCGCTTGATCTTGCGCCCGGAACGAAAGTGTCAGAGATTGATGTTGCCCGGGCATTCGAAGTGTCGCGGCAGCCTGTGCGCGATGCGTTTTTCAGATTGTCGCAACTGGGGTTTCTTGAAATCCGGCCACAGCGCGCCACTGTCATCACGCGAATTTCCGAGACCGCTGTGTTGCGTGCCAGATTTGTGCGGACAGCTCTGGAACTCGCCTGTCTCAAGGCGGCGATCCAGACGATTTCGGAGCCCGACATCCGGGAGCTTGAACGCCTGCTGGCGGATCAGGAGGCTGCGGTTGCCGCAGACGACCGGCCCGGCTTTCACGCGCTGGATGATGAGTTTCATCGCAGGATGTGCGAGATGGCGGGGCAGGGCCATGTCTGGTCCCTGATCCGGGACCAGAAGGCGCATATGGACCGGGTGCGGTTCCTGTCGCTCGCCTCCAGCGCGCAAACCGCCTTCGCTGATCATGTTGATCTTGTCGATGCGCTGCGCCGGAAAGATGCAGCTGGTGCGGAAGCGATCCTGGGCACGCATCTCGGCAGGATTGCAGCCGTGCTTCAGGCCATCCGGGGCGAGCACCCTGAGTATTTTGACGATTGATCCCCAGAGAAGCTGGTGGCCATGGGTCACAGTGGCGTGAGATTAAGGATCTGTTTACCATAATCCTGTTGCCTACTTTTCAGGATAGCGTGTTTAGTTCCTTGATTTATTTGATCCGTTTGAACCCGCCCACAGGCGGTCGCCGAAAGGACGCGAAATGGCGCTGAAAATCAGCCGACGCGCATTTGTCGCCGGAATTCCGCTTTTGCTCGCAGCCTGCCAGAGCAAGCAGCGGTCTACCATTGACGCAGGGCTGACACCGCTTTCCGACGGGACGCCGGATTATGCCATTGCCTACGCGGCAAGAACCGATAACGGCTTTCCGCTGCCGGCCATCCAGTACCAGAATTTCGATCCCAAATTCCTGCGCCAGGTCGTGTTCTATCCGAGCAAGTATCCGGCCGGTACGATCGTGGTCGATCCGAAGAACAAGTTTCTTTACCTGGTCCAGCCCGGAGGCCGTGCGATCCGCTATGGCATCGGCGTCGGCCGTGCTGGCTTTGCCTGGAGCGGCGAAGCAGTCATCCGGTTCAAGCGCGAATGGCCGAAATGGTTTCCGCCCGACGAGATGATCGAGCGAGATCCCAAGCTGGAGAAATACCGGGACGGCCAGGAAGGCGGGCTCAGCAATCCGATCGGCGCGCGCGGGCTGTACCTTTGGCAGGGCAATGTCGACACGCTCTACCGGATCCACAGCACCAACCAGCCGAGCAGTATCGGTACAAACGCCTCCAGCGGCTGCATCCGCATGTGGCACCAGGATGTGATCGATCTCTACAACCGCGTCGAAGTCGGCACCAAGGTTGTTGTTCTGAGCTAGTGACGCGCCAGTGAACGCGCCGTTGAAAATGCTTCAGGTCCAGACGCACTTTCTGGTGTCATCAACGCAATGAGTTGATGGCTCCGGTGGACCCGATAGTATAGGCGCGTGAAGCGCGAGGCTTTCCGGGCGATTGTTTTCCCTCAAGCGCTTTCCCGCAGCGGCTCGGCCCGTGCGGCACAGACCCGCTGGGTATGCGGGGTCACGCCGAAGCGGTTCTGGTAAGTGCGGATGAAGTGCGAGGGGGACTCGTATCCGCACGCAAGGGCGATCTCCGAGATCGACTGCTCGGTCTGCAGGAGCAGATTGCGCGCCTTGGTCAGTTTCTGCTGGATCGCGAATTTCTTCGGCGACACTTTCAGATGTTTCTGGAACAGGCGCTCCAGCTGCCGGGTGGAGATGCCGATCTTGCGGGCGATTTCCGACGTCGGCAGATAATAGGGTGCACTTTCGTTAAGCAGGCGGATCGCTTCGGCGATGTGCGGATTGCGGATGCCGTGCCGGGCCTGCAGGGATATCTGCTGAGCTGCATCGGCCGGTCGGACACCGGAATAGACCATCATGTCTGCGATCGCTGCGGCAAGATCCTCACCATGGGTCTCGCCAATCAGGTGCAGCATCAGGTCGGTCGCCGCGGTGCCGCCCGAGGCGGTCACAAAGGTCTCATCAGCGACAAAGACGTTGCGACACAGGTCCACCTCCGGAAAGTTTTCCTGAAAGCTGTCGTGAAACGACCAGTGAATGGCAGCGCGCCGGTCCTGCAACAGGCCGGCCTTGGCCAGCACGTAGGCACCGGAGCAGATGGCGCCGATCTTTGTGCCGCGGGCCCGCTCCCGCCGCAGGAAGGAGAGCACTTCGGGGGAGGCCCGGTCGCCGACATTCTGTCCGGAAATCAGAAACAGACTGCTGCGCGGGGGCAGGTCGGTCAGGCCCTGATCGACCAGGGTCACGGTCCTGTTGGAGCAGACGGCCCGTTCGCCGTCTTCAGAGGCCAGGCGCCAGCTGTAAAGCTCTTCACCCTGCAGGAGATTGGCGATGCGCAGGGGCTCAACGGCGCAGGCAAAGGCGATGTGGGAAAAATCATCGAGCAGCAGGAAGGTGACGTCGCGCGTTCTGGGCATGTCGCTTTTCTCCGGAGCCTGTCGCCTTGGCCCGTTTCGGGCATGCGGCGTCTTTGTATAATTATTGTGTTGATATTGTATTCACATTGTATACAAGTCAGTCAACCTAATTCGAAACGGAGTGGACCGATGCCCCCCCAGCGTGGAACGGCAAAGACGGTTGCCTATGAAGACTTGAAGCGCGCGATCCTGACCCTGGAGCGCAGGCCCGGAAGCGCGCTGGAGGAAACGGAGCTGTGTGATCTCTATGGCCTGTCGCGTACCCCCTTGAGGGAAGTGCTGCAGCAACTGTCCGGCGAAGGCTACGTCACACTGCAGCTCAATCGTGGTGCGCGCGTGTCGGACATGACCCATTTCACCTTGCGCGATTTCTTCCTGGCGGCGCCGCTCATCTACAGCGCCATTTTGCGTCTGGCTGCCCAGAATGCGACGCCGACACAGATCGACGAGCTGAAGGCGGCGCAGGATGCGTTCCGGGAGGCCATGGAAACGGGCGATGTAACGGCACGCGCGCTGACCAACGACCGCTTCCACCGCATCACCGGACTGATGGCCGGCAACAGCTACCTGATGGCCAGCCTTGACCGGTTGCTGATCGACCACACCCGCATCGGCATGACCTTTTTTCGTCCGAAGAACGGGGCCAAGGATGACCGGCTCAAACTGGCCAGCGAGCAGCATGACGCGATGATCGTTGCCATCGAGGAGGGCAATGAAGAGCGCGCCGCCGAACTGGCGCTCGAGCACTGGGCCCTGTCGCGGGACCAGATCGAACTCTTTGTCATGCCTGCCGGGCTGGAAGCCCCGCTCGGCCAGCCGCCCAATCTCAAATCCGCCTGAAGCCGGAGACCATCTGGATGACACCAAGACTGACCTTTGAAGGCATCTATACGCCTGCCGTGACGCCCTATGATGCCGAGGGCAACGTCGTTTGGGACGCGCTTGGAAAGGTGATTGATCACCTTGTCGACAGCGGCGTTCACGGCCTGATTTCCGGGGGCTCCACGGGAGAAAACTATACCCAGACCGTGGAAGAGCGGCTGGAGCTGGCGCAGTTTACCAAGGACAGGCTCGATGGACGTCTGCCGCTCATCGTCGGCACCGGGACCATGCGGACACCGGATTCCATCGCGCTTGCCGAAGGCGCGGCAAAGATGGGGGCCGAAGCGATCCTGGTCGCAACGCCTCCCTATGCGGTGCCGACGGAACGGGAAAACGCACTCAACGTCCTGACCATCGACCGGGCCGCCGACCTGCCGATCATGCTCTACAACTATCCGGGCCGGATGGGCGTCAACATGGGAGAGGAATTCCTCGATCGGGTCGGGCGCTCGCGCAATGTCTGCGCCATCAAGGAAAGCTCGGGCGACATCAACCGGGTGCATCTGCTGGCCCGCGACTATCCACATATCCAGATGTCCTGCGGCATGGACGACCAGGCGCTTGAATTTTTTGCCTGGGGTGCGCGCAGCTGGGTCTGTGCCGGTTCCAACTTTCTGCCAAAGGAACATGTCGCGCTCTACCAGGCCTGTGCGGTTGACGGGGATTTTGACAAGGGCCGCCGGATCATGTCCGCGATGATGCCGTTGATGCGGGTCCTTGAGCAGGGCGGCAAGTTCATCCAGTGCGTCAAGCATGGCGTCGAGATGTGCGGGCTTTATGCCGGTCCGCCGCGGCCACCGCTGAAGGCGCTCAACAAGGACGACAAACGCCAGCTGGACCAGGTCGTCCGCGTTCTGAAATCCACTATCGAAGACATCACGGCGGGGGCGTGACCATGACCGATCTTCTGACACGTGACGAATACAAGGCCCTGGCCGCCAAGCTCACCCTGCCGACCAATGCCTTTGTCGATGGCAGCTACCGGCCGGCGCACTCTGGCAAGACATTTTCAACCGTCAATCCGGCAACGGGCGAGACCCTGGCCGAGGTTGCGGCCTGCGGCGCGGAGGATGTCGATTTTGCCGTCCTGAAGGCGCGAGAGGCGTTTGAGGACGGGCGTTGGTCGAAGCTGCATCCCGGTGAGCGCAAGGATATCCTGATCCGCTTTGCCAAGCTGCTGACCCGCAACCGGCGCGAACTGGCGGTGATGGAAAGCCTCGACAGCGGCAAGACCATCTTCGATTGCGAAACCGTCGATGTTCCGGAGACTATTCACTGCCTGAAATGGCATGCCGAGGCGATCGACAAGATCTATGATCAGGTGTCGCCTGCCTCCGACGATCATATCGCGATGCTGGTTCGGGAGCCGATCGGTGTGGTCGGGCTGGTGCTGCCCTGGAATTTCCCGCTTCTGATGCTGGCCTGGAAGATCGGTCCGGCGCTTGCCGCCGGCTGTTCGGTGATCGTCAAGCCGGCGGAAGAAACCTCGCTGACGGCCTTGCGTGTTGCCGAACTGGCCATGGAGGCCGGCATTCCGCGCGGTGTCTTCAACGTGGTGCCGGGCACCGGCCCTGAAGTCGGCGAGCCACTTGGCCGGCACATGGATGTCGACATGGTGTCCTTCACGGGCTCGACTGAAACCGGTCGTCGCTTCCTGCGCTACGCCGCCGACAGCAACCTGAAAGAGGTCGTCCTGGAAATGGGCGGCAAGAATCCGAGCGTCGTTCTGAAGGACGCCGACAATCTCGACCGTGTGGCCGCCCATGTGGTCAACGGTGCTTTCTGGAACATGGGCGAAAACTGCTCGGCAAGTTCCCGTCTGATCGTGGAAGCGGAAATCAAGGACGCGCTGTTGGAGCGGATCCTGGCACATGCCCGGGAGTGGACCCTGGGCGATCCGCTTGATCCGGAACACCGGGTCGGCGCGCTTGTCTCAAGCGCCCATTTCAACAAGGTCTGTTCCTATCTCGACACCGGTGCAACGGTGCTGATGGGGGGCAAGAGCCATGATGGCGCCTATGTGGAACCGACCGTGCTGGAGGTCGATGCGTCTTCGACGATTGCCAGGGAAGAGATCTTCGGTCCGGTCCTGAGCGTCTTGACCGTGCAAGGGTTCGACGAAGCCATCGACATGGCCAATGCCACGGACTATGGCCTGGCGGCATCGATCTTCACCTCCAATGCCAAGAAGGCCCTGCGCGGTGCGCGCGCCATCCGGGCTGGCACGGTGACGGTCAATTGCTTCGGCGAAGGCGACATCACCACGCCATTCGGCGGCTTCAAACAGTCCGGTTTCGGCGGGCGCGACAACAGCCTGGCCGCCCATGACCAGTACACCCAGCTGAAGACCATCTGGCTGGATCTCTCCGATGACGAGGACGAGGCTGTCGGATGACGACGCGGGCCGCCAGCTCTCTGCCTTGCCTGCAAGGACCGGCGGCCTGGAACAGGATCCTGCCGGAGGCTCCGGCGGTTGATGTGCTGTGCGGCGACATTCGTGCCGATGTGACCATCATCGGCGCGGGGTTCGCCGGCCTCAGCGCTGCAAGGCGTCTCAAACAGATTGATAGCGCTCTGAACGTCGTGGTGCTGGATGCCATGGCGATTGCCGACAGTTCGGCCGGGCGCAATTCCGGCTTCATGATCGACCTGCCGCATGAACTGACATCGGAGGATTACGCGGGCGCAGGGGACGACAGGTCGCTCATCGCGCTCAATCGCCAGGCCATCGCCTTCGCGGGGGAGGCCGTTGCCGATTACCAGATCGATGCGAACTATTTCGATCCGGCGGGCAAGATCAACGGTGCGGCCAGTGCCAAGGCGGAGGCGCATAACCGCAGTTACGCCGAGCATCTGGCCAGCCTCGGGGAGGATTTTGAACTGCTGGACCGGGCGCAGATGAAGGATCTGACCGGCAGTGCGCACTATGCGGCAGGGCTCTATACGCCCGGGACGGTGATGCTGCAGCCGGCTGGCTATATTCGCGGACTTGCCGCCGGGCTGCGCCGTCAGGGCGTCCGCAGTTTCGAAATGAGCCCGGCAACGGCGTTCTCACGGCAAGGTGCCGACTGGCAGGTCACCACGCCCAAGGGGCGTGTGAGCACTGGCAAGATCATTCTGACCGTCAACGGCCACCTTGAAAGTTTTGGTTTTGAGCGGGACCGGCTGATGCAGCTGTTCCTGTTCGCGGTGATGACACCTGAACTGGATGCGGAGGCGCTCGGGAAACTCGGCGGTGCGCCGCGTTGGGGGATCACGCCGTCCGATCCGATGGGCACGACCCTGCGCCGGATCGACACCGGCCAGGGGGGCAACCGGATCGTCACGCGTACCTGTGCGGTTCTGAAGCCTGACATGCGCCTGTCCGGCAAGCATGTGGCCCGGGCGGCTGCCGTGATGCAGCGAAAATTTGATCGACGGTTTCCGCAACTGGCCGGTCTTGAAATGGAATACAAGTGGGCCGGCCATCTCTGCCTGTCTCTCAATGGCGTTGCTGTCCTGCGCGAACTGGAGGACGGGGTCTATTCCGGCTGCGTCCAGAACGGCCTCGGCACGGCGCGCGGAACATTGACCGGGATCGGGGCAGCCGAGCTCGCCCTGGGTGTTACAAGCGACATCACCCGGCATTTTGGTGCGGAGACGAGGCCAAAAAAACTGCCGCCGCAGCCCTTTCGCGAGATCGGCGCCAATGCGGTTCTGCGCTGGAAGGAATGGCGGGCTGCCGAGGAGTGAATTCTCGCATTTTTGCCTGGCCGGCGGCTCGAAGGACGGGCTGCAAACTCCCGGGCGGGTATCAGAAGCCTCAAACCACCCAGCCAAAGCCGTATCCGGCCAGCAGCGAACCTGTGACAGCCAGTCCCAGATAGAGCAGGAACGGGCGTAACCGCAGCACGGGGAAGATCGCCAGAGCGCCCCAGATGCTGACAACGCCGCCGGAGACGAGAAAGGCCATGGCTGCCCCCGGAGACATGCCATTGTCGATGAGACCGCGAGTCAAGGGGAGGGCGGCGTACCCGTCGATATAGGCGGGGGCGCCGACAAAGACGGCAGCCGGGATTGCCCACCATGTGTCTTCGCCGACATAGGCGGCCAGCGCGCCGGGGGTCAGTGCGGCGTTGAGTGCATATTCTGCAAAGAATGCGGGGATCAGGCAGATCAGGATCAGCCGTGTTGTGGCCAAGGCCTGTTTGGCAAAGGCGCGGCGGCGTTCCCTGGTTTGCCAGATCCGCGGCTCGAAGGTGGACGGTCCGCAGCTGCAGGACGTCGTCAGGGAGTTGGTCAACCCGCCTTTGCGCAAAGCCGACTGACCACCCTCGCTGCCGGTCAACGCAGCCGTTACCATGCCGCCGAGAAGTCCCAGGCCAAAGGCGGAGATGGTCTTGCCGATAGCAAAGGCCAGTCCGAGCGTTGCCGCTGTCGTCGCCAGCATTGCAGGGTCGGTGACGGGAGAGGACAGCCAGAACGCCATCACCGGGGCGAGGGGAACCCCGGCCGCAAGCAACCCGACCATCAGCGGTAACACAGTGACGCCGCAGACAGGGGTAATGGCCCCGATGGCCGCGGCGGCCAGAACGGCGGGAAACAGGCGGCCTTCAAAGGCCTTGCCGATCAGTCTGTCCGCACCGCTGGCCATGATCCAGGCTGTCAGGGCGATGCCTGGAAGGACAAGCGGTGCGACTTCGACAAGTCCCTCGCCGGTGAACAGCAGGCCCTCCCGGAGCAGGCTGGGCCAGAGCCAGGCCGAAACGACAGCGCAAAGCAACACGCTCCCAAACAAGATGGGGCGGATCCTGAGGGGCGTTGATGAAACCGTCCGGTCTTGCAAGGGAACCTCCTGTTGTTGACGCTCGAATGATAGTTATGATCAACTCATTCGGAAAACGAATATCTTGAATAACGGATATTGAAAAAACAGATGATGTCACTTGATAGCGACCTGCTCCGGACGTTCCTTGCCGTTGCCGGAAGCGGCAGCATCACCGAAGGCGCCGGGTTGATCGGCCGCTCGCAATCGGCAACCAGCCTGCAGATCATGCGGCTGGAAGAGGTGCTCGGGCGTGAGGTGTTCGACCGGACCGGGCGAGGCGTCAGCCTGACGGAAACCGGGCAGAAACTCTTGCCGGTTGCCAGGGAAGTGACCGGACGGCTGGATGCCGCCTTGCGGGAGATCACCTCCGATGGTCTGCGGGGAAAATTACGCCTGGCCATTCCGGATGATCATGGCCGCGCCAAACTGGCCGAGATCCTTGGGGCCTTCGCCCAGTCTCATCCGCAGGTGGATCTGGACGTCACCTGTTCGCTGAGCACGGAGTTTCCCGGAATGCTGCGGAAGGGCCAGCTCGATCTGGCCGTCTACGAGGTTGAAAGTCCGGAAACCGGCGAGGAAGTGGTCCACGAGGATCCGACCTGCTGGGTCGCCTCAGGCCATTTGAAGCTGGACAGCGCAGAGCCGGTTCCCGTTGCCCTGTTCGACCGGGCCTGCTGGTGGCGGGATGCGGCCATCGAGGCTCTGGAGCGCCGGGGCAAGCCCTACCGCATCGTGTTTTCCAGCCAGAGCGTGTCCGGTGTGACCTCAGCCGTAGAAGCAGGCATCGCCATCGGCCTCCTGGGCAGATCTTCTGTTGAACCGCACCTGACCGTGCTGGGGGAAGAACAAGGGTTTCCGGAGATGCCCAAATCGCGTCTTGTCATTGGCACGGCCGAAGACGTGGAGGAACCGTTGGCCGAGACAATGAAAACAGCCATCCGCAAGGCGTTTCGGGCCCAGGGTCATGGCAGGCTGAGCCGGGTCATGCGGCCGCCGTCAACGGTATAGACCTGACCCGTGATGAAACCGCTTTCTTCGGCTGCCAGGAAAGCCACAAGCGCTGCGACCTCTTCCGGTTTGCCCGTGCGCTTGACCGGGTGGATCGCGCCGACACCGCGCCGGAAGGCGTCCGGATCCGGCATGGTCTCGATGAAGTCGAGATTGAGATCTGTATCGATCCAGCCGGGTGCGACTGCGTTGCAGCGGATGGCGTCCGGACCGTGATCGACGGCAACGGCCCGGGTCAGGCCGTGCAGCCCGGCCTTCGAGGCAGAGTAGGCCGCATGGTTCGGATTGCAGCCAATGCCTTCGATGGAGCCGATATTCACGATGGCGCCTCTGGTGGCACGCAGATGCGGCAGGGCGCCTTTGATGGTCAGGAAGGGCGCTGTGAGATTGACGGCAAGCGAGCGCTGCCAGTCGGCAAGGCTCATGGCCTCGATAGAAGCTTCCTGCATCACGCCGGCATTGTTGACCAGCACATCCAGCTGCTGCGCTCTGGACATGACTTCGCCGACAACCTTTGCCGGAGCTTCCGGATCGGTGAAATCCGCCACAACATGATCAAAGTCAGGATCCGCGCCGCGCTGTGCGGTGAACACCCGGGCTCCTTCCTCCCTCAGACGGACCGCGATGGCTCGACCGATGCCACTGCGGCCGCCGGTGACCAGCGCGACCTTGCCCTCGAACCGTTTCATGCGACCGACTTTCCGCCATTGACTTCGACCAGCGCGCCGCACATGTAGCGGGCCGCATCAGACGCGAGAAACAGGACCACATCGGCTATATCGTCCGGCTTCGCGACCCGGCCGAGCGGAACCGTCTTGCCGAGCGCGTCAATCGCGGTTTCCGGATCGAAGCCTCGTTTTTCAAAACCGGTGCGCAGCATCGGCGTGTCGACCTCGTTCGGGCAGACCGCGTTGATGCGGACCCCCTGATGAGCATGGTCCCGGCCCATGCATTGGGTGAGCGAGGCAATCGCTGCCTTGGTCATGCAATAGAGCGCGTGATTGGGACCCGGATGCACGCCCCAGCAGGAGGCGAGGTTGACGATGGTGCCACCGCCTCCTGCCGCCAGGATTGGAATGCCCGCCCGGCAGATCCGGAAAGGCGCCTCGACATTGACGCCCACCGAAAGATCCCAGTCGCGGTCGCTTGTGTCCGTGACAGGGCCGCGCGTGATGACCCCGGCATTGTTGATGATGATGTCGAGGCCGCCGAGCGCGTCCGCGGCCGCCTGTGCAAGTCCGTCGCTGTAGGATCTGTCCAGGAGGTCGCCGGGCAGATCGACATCCGTCTCCAGGCCGTCGCAATTCATGTCGGCAACGGCGGTAACCGCGCCTTCCGTGCGCAGCATCTGCGTGATCACCCGGCCCATGCCGCCGGCTGCGCCGGTGACAAGAGCCTTCTTGCCTGAGAAACGCATTTCAAAGTCTCCTGATCAAAAAGCGGCGACGGGTGAACCGAACAGGCTTTCATCCGGTTCAACGCCAAGTCCGGGGCCTTGCGGCAGGCGGATGTGGCCGTTCCTGATCCGGACGCCTTCACCGAGCGAATAGCTGCCCTCGATCATCGGTTCGGCCAGCCAGACACCTTCCAGCAATGAGGGTTTGACGGTGGCGGCGATATGGGTGCAGGCGGCGGCGATGACATCGCCGCCCCAGGCATCGTCGCAGGTATGGGGCAGGTTGACGGCTTCGCAGATATCCCGGAACGCAGCCATCTGCTGCAGTCCGCCGATCCGGGTGACCTTCATGCCGAAGCCGTCGACCAGCCCCGTTCCTACCGCCCGGATTATGGTTGCAAGATCCGTGCCGTTCTCGTCCATGTAGAGGGCGTGCTGGATCTGCGGGCGGACCTTTTCCAGATCCTCGATCCGGTTACAGGGCTGTTCCAGGACAAAGGGGACATCAGGACACTCGCGGCAGATGCGAAGCGCATCGCGGGTTGTCCAGCCACGATTGCCGTCAACGGCAAGGCGCATGCCCGATCCCCTGATCTTCTCCCAGACCTTGCGGATGGTCTCAATGTCGAGTTCCACCGGCCGTCCGCCCAGCTTGACCTGCAGGCGCGGATAGCCTTCCTGCTGCTTTTCAGCGGCAATGCGGGCGATCTCGTCCGGTGCGCCGACACCGGTGGCAAAGTAGGACGGCACGCTGTCGGTGGCAGCGCCGCCGAGAAGCACTGCGACACCAAGGCCAAGATGTTTGCCAAGCAGGTCGTGAACGGCGATGTCGACGGCGGCCTTAGCGTAATTGTGGCCGTTGAGCTGCCCCTGCATGAGCCGGTTGATTTTCAACGGTTGCACAGGCTTGCCGATCAGCGCGGGTGCGATCTGCTGCAATGCCGCCTGCGCGCCGGCCGCATGAGCCTCCGCATAGGTCGGCCCGACCGGGCAGGTTTCCCCCCAGCCGGTCAGGCCTGTGTCTGAGGCCAGCTTGACGAGGGTGGTTTGCAGCGACCAGACCTCGGCATTGGCCATCTTGTAGGGGCCGTTTTTCACCGGCAGATCGTGCCGGAAGATCTCGACGGAAGCGATGTTCATGCAAGGTCCTGACTGGGAAGATGCAATAGCAAGTGGTGTCAGTATTCCTGGTTCAGGGCATCTTCGGCCGGGATTTCGCGCTCGCGGCGGGCGATATAGTCCAGCAGCGCCTCGTTCCTTGCTTCATCCAGCTTCGGCTCCTGGTATTCCGACAGGAGCTTGCGGGCCTGTTTGAGCGCACGCTCGGTGATTTCCACTTCGCCTTCCGCCTTCCATTGCTCGATCGAGTTGTTGTCGAACATGTCCGGCATGAAAAAGGCACGCTGGAAATTCTCCTGGGTGTGCGGATGGCCAAGATAGTGACCGCCCGGACCGACGTCGCGGACTGCTGCCAGGGCTTCGTCGAAATCGTCCCAGCGGGGTCCCTCGGCCATGCGATAGGCCATGGCGCATTGTTCTGCGTCGACGATGAACTTGGCGACCGAGCAATGCATGCCCGCTTCGTTCCAGCCCGCTGCATGCCAGATGTAGTTGGCGCCCGCATGCATGACCGCGCTCAGGGTCGCGGCGCTTTCATAGCCGGCCTGGGCGTCGAAGGTCTTGGCGCCGCCGAGAGAACCGGAGGTACGCCAGGGCACGCCGTAATAGCGGGCCATCTGGCCGATCAGGAAATTCATCAGGCTGATCTCGGGTGTGCCGGCCATCGGGGCACCGGATTTCATCGAGACGGTCGACAGATAGTGGCCGTAGATTGCCGGAGCGCCCTTGCGGATCACCTGGGTGTAGGCGAGCGCACTCAGGGCCTCGGCATTGAGCTGGGCAACGGCTGGAACGACAGACGCCGGCGTGTTGGCGCCGCCGAGCACGAAGGGTGAGCACAGCACCGGCTGGTTCCGCTTGCAGAATGCGCGCATGGCGCCCAGCATGGTCTCGTCCCAGACCAGGGGGGAGTTGCCGTTGCAGTTCCCGGTCGTGACCGGATGATCTTCCAAATAGTCTTCTCCGAAGAGAAGTGCGCACATCTCCATGACGTCTTCGGCATTCTTCGGGCTTGTCGTCATGCCCATGAAGGTCTTGTCCGAATGCTTCATCGACGAATAGGTGATGCGCAGGTGACGGTGGCTGATGGGGTGGTCATAGGGTTCGACAATGTGATGCGCGCTGGAATGCATCGCCGGCAGCATGTGGCTGAGCTTGTGAAACATCGCCAGATCGGCGAGCGTCGGATTGCGGCGTTCGTCGTTCAGGTCGCGGATGAACGGGGCGCCGGTCATGGGCACGAAGATCGACCGATTGCCGCCTAGGGGCACGTTCTTGTCGGGGTTTCGGGCGTGGTAGGTGAAGCTGGACGGAATGGTGCTGATCAGCTCGCGCACCAGGCCTCGATCAAGATAGACCCGTTCGCCATCGACCCTGGCGCCGGCCCTTGTCCAGTCGTCCAGGGCAATCGGATCGCGGAAGATGATACCGACCTCTTCCAGGATTTTCATGGAGGCAGCGTCCAGGCGTTCGATCTGGTCCTGGTCCAGAGGCTCGCACAAAGGCAGCTTGCGGGTCAGGCCCGGCAGCATGTCGTGATCAGGGGCGGTGCGGATGGCGCGGCGGCCGGCACGGCCGCCGCTGCGGCTGCGCGTTGCGACACTCATGTGGGTCTCCAGTCTTGTCCTTGTGAGAACCAGACTGCGCCTCATTCGGGAGCGATGCCTGCCGGAAACCGAACAGCCGCTGCATTTTCCGACATTTGCAGATGTTGGCGGCAGCAGAATGAACCGGCATTCAGTGGGTATGCACTAATAGGCTCTCAGGACCAGTTTTCTGACTTGCCGGGCGGCTTTGGTCAGCCCTTCGTTACGTTCGATGAGCTGAATGTGACTGTTCGGCAGGCTGGGCAGACCGTCACCGGCATTCAATTTGACAAGGTCGTTCGGAATCATGCCCTCCATCATCACGGTGGCGGCCATGCCGGCGGCGACAGCGCATCTGACGACCTGACCACTGGTGCTGACAAGCGCTTCGCGGAACGCAGTGTCATGGGCCCTTAAGGCCGAGATTGCGGCTTGCCGGAACACGCAGGGTTCTGGGTAAAAAGCCAGTGGCCAGGGCTGTCCGTCCGGCAGTTCGAAATCCGTTGCCGCAACCCAGAAAAGGGGCGGGTTGGAAAGCGTCTTTGCTAAATGTGTGGGATCAGGCAGGGTGACGATGGCCAGGTCCAGACGGCGCGCCTCGATCTGGTGCTGCAGGTTGGTGCTCATATCGCTGACAATGCTGAGTTCAATGCCCGGGAACTGGTGCCGTAGCTGCCGCAGCAGCTTCGGTAATATCGGCAAGGCGTAGTCCTCTGCTATTCCGAGCCGGACGCTTCCGGATACGACGCCCTGGTGGATGTGGTCCAGGAGAACGTCGTGCTGATCCACAAGCGCCTGTGCGTGAGGCAGCAGATCCTGTCCGGCGGCCGTCAGCTTGACCCGATGATAGGCCCGTTCGAACACGGGCGAGCCAATCTGGTCTTCCAGGGCGCGAATGCGCTGGGACATGGTTGCCTGCGAGCAGGCCATGCGCGCCGCAGCCTTTGAAAAACTGCCTTCCAAAGCCACGGATAGAAAGGAACGCAGGAGCTTGGTGTCGATATCGGGCATCGCTATTGAAAATACCAATACTACTCTTCATGCAATATTGTTTTACCAATTTTGTCTCCCGCACTAGCGTTTTCCCGAACACTGCGAGGGTTGTAGATGAAAGTCGGTTTTATCGGTCTGGGCACCATGGGTGGCAATGCCGCCAAGAACGTCATTCGTGCAGGCTTCGATACGGTGGTCCACGACCTGCGCCGCGAAGCCGCAGCTGACCATCTCGCCATGGGGGCGGGCTGGGCAGACAGCCCAAAGGATCTCATCGACCAGGCCGATTGTGTTGTATCGATGGTGTTCGGTCCAGCCAATCTTCAGGACATCTTGCAAGGTGCGAACGGACTGTTGCAGGGGGCGTGCACCGGAAAGATCTGGATCGATTTGACCACGTCGTCTCCGAAATTCATGAGGGCCCTGATCTCGGACTTTGTTTCTCAAGGCGGCAAGCCGATTGACGCGCCGGTCACCGGATCGGTCGATGCGGCCATCCGCGGGGACATGCCCATGTTTGTTGGTGGTGAAGACACACATATCGAAGAAGCCAGGCCGGTGATCGAAGCCATGGGTGAGATCCGGAAGGTCGGCCGGTACGGCAACGGATATGTGGCAAAACTGGTCAACAACCAGCTCTGGAAGATCCATGCCGCCGCCATCGGCGAGGCGATGGTCTGCGCCAAGAAGGCGGGTATCGAGCCGGATGTCTGGTGGGAGGTGATGAAGGGCGGTGCGGCCGACAGTTTCGTCATGCAGCATGATGTTCCGTCGATCTTTGCAGGCCATTACGATCCGTCCTTCCCCTTAAAACTTTGCCTGAAGGATCTGAAGCTCATCAAGGAGCTAATGGATGAGACCGGAACACGCTCGGAATTGACCGATGCCTGCCACAAGCGCTTTCAGGAAGCTGAAAACCGCTACGGACACGAGGCTGGTGAAATGAGCGTGTGCAGGCTGATCGAGGATGCTGCAGGTGTCGCGTTACGGGTCGATGGCAACTGGCTGGCACCCTGGGAGGTAGAGCCGGAGACAGCTGAGCCCCGCGTGCCTGGTTGACGCGGCATGGGCCGGAATTGCCGGAAATAGGGGGGCGTCAAAGATATCCATCAGAAGAACGGAAATAGATGAAAATATAGGCAGGTTGGACCTGCCGAGACCTCTGAAATGACAGCAGGCAATCACAATAATGCTGCTTCGCACAAAAATACGGCGCCAAACCAACATTAAAAATTTTAAATGATGAATTTCGCCAAAGGGGTGGCCGAAGCAGGGGAGTTCGTGTTTTGCTAGGTACATGTCGCAAATGAGCATAGCCAATACGAAAAAAGGCACGATGCTACGTTTGGGAATTTTACTGTCGACAACTTTTAATAATCCAGACGGGGAGACAGATGACAAAATCCGAAGACAAGGACATGATCCATCGCCTTGAGCAGGCTGCGCGCACAGGCGGGATCACCAAACGCGACTTCATTCGCTATTCCTTGGTGGCCGGCCTTACCGCGACAACGGCGACGGGCCTCTGGTCCACCAAGGCCAAAGCCCAGCCGAAATCCGGCGGTACTTTCCGCTGGGGCGTCCATGACGGCAATACCTCTGACAGTCACGATCCGGGCACTTATCTGACCCGCGTGATGATCTTCCTGGCGCATACCCACCGGTCCTACCTGACCATGATCATGGGCGACGGATCGCTCGGTCCGGATCTGGCGGACAGCTGGGAAGCCAGCGCGGATGCGTCCGAGTGGACCTTCAAACTGACTGAAAACGCGTCGTTCCACAGCGGTAAGAAGCTGACCGCCGACGACGTCATTGCCTCGCTGAACCATCACCGCGGGGACAAGACCACTTCCGCCGCCAAGGCCCTTCTGGCCGATGTCACCGACATCACCAAGGACGGCGACTACACCGTTGTCGTGAAACTGTCCGGCGGCAATGCCGATTTCCCGTGGCTGATGACCGACTACCACCTGGCGATCTGCCCGGCCAAGGAAGACGGATCCATCGATTGGGAATCCGGCGACGGCTCCGGCCCCTACAAGATCGACAGCGGCGATTTCGGCGTTCAGTTCAGCCTCAGCCGTCATGACGGCTGGCATCGTGAAGGCGCCTATTTCGACAAGGTCGAAATCATCACCCTGAACGACCCGAACGCCCGCCAGGCGGCGCTTGTGACCGGGGACGTCGATGCGGTGTCGCTCATCGAACTCAAGACGATGGCGCTCCTGCAGCGCAACCCGAACATCAAGATCCACAACATCCCGTCAGCTGGTGCAATCACCATGCCGATGCATTGCGATACGGCTCCGTTCGACAATCCGGATGTCCGCAACGCGCTGAAACATTCCATTGACCGGGACGAAGTCATTCTCAAGATCGCCTATAACGCGGCGACCAAGGGCAATGACTTCCACCATTCGCCGGCGCAACCTTACTTTCCGGAAGGCCTGGAGCAGAACAGCTACGACCCGGACAAGGCGAAGTCGCTCTTGAAGAAGGCAGGTGCGGAAGGTCTTACCGTCAATCTGAGCGTCGCGGATTCTGTCTATGCCGGCGCGGTCGATATGGCCGTTCTTTACGCGCAGCAGGCCAAGGCATCGGGCATCAACATCAATGTCGTGCGTGAGCCGAATGACGGCTACTACTCCGACGTCTGGCTCAAGAAGCCTTTCTGCCTGGTGTCCTGGGGCGCGCGTCCGACCCCGGATGTGATGTACACCCTGGCCTATAAGGACGATGCCGCCTGGAACGAATCGCGCTGGAAAAATCCGCGCTTCAACGAGCTGCTGCTGCAGGCGAAAGCCGAACTTGACGATGCCAAGCGTGCGGAAATGTACAGCGAGATGGCTGTCTTGGCGCGGGATGACGGCGGCACCATCATCCCGTTCTTCAACAACTTCGTCTACGCCAACAGCACGAAGGTGGGCACGCCGGAGCAACTGGCGGCCAGCTGGGAAAATGACGGCGCCCGCGCCGCAAGCCGCTGGTGGTTCGAGTCCTGATCCTGAAACGGGGGCGGCGGGAAACCGTCGCCCCCGCCCTGGTTTCTCCGCATTTTATGCGGTGAAGCCGTTTTCATGTCGGGTTCCTCTGCCAAAGCAAAGTTCAAATCGCTGACAGGGTGTTCCCGATAGATGTCCGGCCAATCAGAGGGGTGCCGGGCTTCCTATTCTGGAGGGACAAATGGGGGACATCCTACGGCTGGTCTTGAAGAGACTTGGCTTGGGTGTGATCACGCTTTTCGTGGTTTCAATCCTGATTTTCTTTGCGGTCGAGCTACTGCCGGGCGACATCGCACAGGCCGTTCTCGGCCAGGGGGCAACGCCCGAGACCGTTGCGGCACTTCGTGAAAAACTCGGCCTCGATCAGCCGGCCATCCTGCGCTACTTCCAATGGCTCGGCGGCGCCCTGACGGGCGATTTCGGCGTTTCGCTGGTTTCCGGCGAACGGGTCAGCGCAGCCATCAGCGACCGGTTCATACAGACGCTGTTCCTGGCGACTTATGCCGCGGTGATCGCCGTTCCGATTTCCATCATTCTCGGCATCATCGTCGCGCTCCTGCGCAACACGCTGTTCGACCGGGTCGCCAACGTCGTGACCCTGACCTCCATCTCCTCGCCGGAATTCTTCCTAGGTTACATCCTGATCCTCTACCTGGCCGTGAAGACCAACTACTTCCCGGCCATTGCCAGCCTGAGCGCCGACATGACCTTCGGCGAGCTGCTGCATCGCACCTTCCTGCCGGCACTGACGCTGGTCTTGGTGGTGACGGCGCACATGATGCGCATGACGCGGGCGGCGATTATCAACCTTTTGGCGTCGCCCTATATCGAAATGGCCCGGCTGAAGGGCGTGCCACCCTGGAAGGTGATCGTCAAACACGCCCTTCCCAATGCCTGGGCACCGATCATCAACGTGGTCGCGCTCAACCTTGCCTACCTCATCACCGGTGTGGTCCTGGTGGAAGTGGTCTTTGTCTATCCGGGCATCGGCCAGCTTCTGGTGGACGCGGTGGCCAAACGCGATTTTCCGATCGTGCAGGCTTGCTGCCTCATCTTCGCTGCAACCTTCATTCTGCTTAATCTGGCAGCCGATGTCGGGGCGATCCTGACCAATCCGCGTTTGCGGCATCCGAAGTGAGGGCAGCGACATGAGCACATTTGTCATCGGATATTACGCGCTGCTGATCGGGGCCTCCTGTCTCGCAGCCTATTACAAGCGGCGGGAAATTTTCCTGCTGATATTCTCTCTTACCCTCGTTTCCTTTGTTACGGGGATCATCGGCGGTGCGCCTGCGCTCCGGCTCATTACGACATTTGCCGGCCTTCTGGCGCTGGCCGCTGGAACCTCTTACGCGTTTCGAGAATTCCTGATCCTGATCACGCCGGAAGGCGTTGCAAAGGAACTCCGGACCGCTCCGCTCACGGCGGCCTTCGGCATGTTCGTGATCTTCACCTATGCCATTGCCGGTATCTTCGCGCCGATCATCGCCCCTTTCGGGGAGGCCGAGGTGATTTCCTCCGCTTTCGCGCCGGCGGATGAAAACATGCTGCTCGGAGCCGACCAGCTCGGCCGCGACATGTTCAGCCGTATCATCTACGGGGCACGCAACTCGGTTGGCCTGGCACTGATGGCAACAACCCTGGCCTTCGTCATGGGAGCCATGGCCGGGCTTCTGGCCGCCACGAAGGGGGGCTGGTTCGACCAGTTCATGGGCCGGTTCGCGGATGTGATCATGTCCGTGCCGTCGCTGATCTTCTCGCTGCTGATGCTCAGCATCTTCGGCACGAATCTCATCGTGATCGTGATCGTGGTCGCGGTGATCTATGCGCCGCGTGTTTTCCGTCTGACCCGAGCCGTCGCGGGCAACGTCGTGGTGATGGACTATATCGAAGCGGCAAAGCTGCGCGGGGAAGGCACCTGGTACCTGATCCGCAAGGAGATCCTGCCGAATTCAACGGCGCCTTTGATTGCCGAATTCGGTCTGGAATTCTGCTTCGTGTTCCTGTTGATCGCGGGTCTGTCCTTCCTCGGGCTGGGCATTCAACCGCCAACCGCTGACTGGGGGTCCATGGTGCGCGAGAACGCCACCCTGATCTCCTTCGGTGAAATGACACCGCTGATCCCGGCAGCCGCCATTGCGCTGCTGACGGTTGCGGTCAACTTTGTCGTCGACTGGATGCTGTTCCGGTCCTCCGGCCTGAAGGAGGTTTGAGCATGGTTCCAAAGAAAGACGTGCTCCTGCAGATCGAGGGTCTGCGTATCGAAGGCTATTCCGACGAGAAATGGATCGAGATTGTCCACGGGGTCGATCTCACCCTGCACAAGGGAGAGGTTCTCGGCCTGATCGGCGAGTCCGGGGCTGGTAAGTCTACCATCGGACTGGCGTCCATGGGGTTTGCGCGCGACGGCTGCCGGATTTCCGGCGGCTCGATCGAGTTCGACGGCATGGAGCTGACCACAACACCGGAATCTGCCCTGCGGGCCCTGCGCGGGTCGCGGATCGCCTATGTGGCCCAGTCCGCTGCGGCCTCCTTCAATCCTTCTCACAAGATCATCGATCAGCACACGGAAGCCCCGATCCAGTACCGGATCCAGAAAAGGGTCGAGGCGCAGGAAGATGCGATGGAGCTCTACCAGCGGCTTCGTCTGCCCAATCCGGATGAGATTGGTTTCCGCTATCCGCACCAGGTGTCCGGCGGTCAGCTGCAGCGCGCCATGACCGCCATGGCGATGGCCTGCCGTCCGGACCTGATCATCTTCGACGAGCCGACCACGGCGCTGGACGTGACCACCCAGATCGAGGTGCTGGCCGCAATCCGGGACATTGTTGACCAGTTCAACACCGCTGCGATCTACATCACCCACGATCTGGCGGTCGTGGCGCAGATGGCGGACACAATCAAGGTGCTGCTGAAGGGAGAGGAAGTCGAGGAAGCGCCAACCGCACAGATGCTCGACACTCCTAAGGAAGAGTATACCAAGAGCCTGTGGGCCGTGCGCAGCTTCAAAAGGCCGCAAAAGTCGCGGCCGGCCAGTGCCGATGCGCTGCCCATCGTCTCGGTTCAGGGCATCGATGCAGCCTATGGTAAGGTCAAGGTGCTGGATGATGTCTCCTTTGACATCTATCCGGGTATGACCGTTGCGGTGGTGGGCGAATCCGGCTCGGGCAAGTCGACCACGGCGCGCTGCATCACGGGCCTTCTTCCACCCTCAAAGGGCAAGATCCTCTTCAATGGCGAGGAATTGCCGCCGCGCTATCAGGATCGCTCAAAAGACCAGCTGCGTCAGGCGCAGATGATCTACCAGATGGCTGATACCGCGCTGAACCCGAAGATCCGGATCAGCGATATTATCGGCCGCCCGGCGCAGTTCTATAGCGGATTGCACGGCGCGGAGCTGAAGAACCGGGTAGACGAGTTGCTCGACCTGATCGAGCTGGACCCGGCCAAATTCTACAATCGTTATCCGCCCGAACTCTCAGGTGGACAGAAGCAGCGTGTCGGCATCGCCCGTGCGCTGGCGGCCAACCCGGCCTTCATCATCTGCGACGAGGTGACCAGCGCGCTCGACCAGCTGGTGGCGGAAGGCATTCTGAAATTGCTCGACCGGCTGCAGCAGGAGTTCAACCTCGCCTATATGTTCATCACTCACGATCTGGCAACCGTGCGGTCGATCGCCGATGAGGTGGTGGTGATGCAAAGAGGTAAAGTGGTCGAACAGGGGCCGAAGGACGAAATGTTCACCCCGCCGCATCACCCTTACACCGACCTGCTTTTGTCATCGGTTCCCGAGATGGATCCGAACTGGCTGACAACGCTGCTCGATGAACGGGGCACGGATGCCATTGGTGAGGCGGCTGACGTTTGAAGCAGGCCGGAAAAACAAACACCCCCGGATCAGCTGATCCGGGGGTGTTCAAAACTCAAAACCACGCGTGTGGCAGGACGGTTCAGCCGACCATCAAATAGCCGGAAACAACCATCGCACCGACAATAAGCGCATAGACACCGACCAGCGCCGGCCAGGTCCCGCTGTGCTCCTTGTACTCGCGAATGAGATCATCACGTGTCATGCCGATCTCCTCTTCTGCCTGCCGATTGTGCAGGATGATGGCTGTTTGATCTTTCGCGACACTTAAGCGAGACACGTTAAGAATTCAATGCGGGATTCCGCGAATCTCACCCCTAATTTCGCATAACAGCCCTGCAAAGCTCTGCTGTTTTTGCAGAGCACAAAACAGTGTTCGGTTAACTTGCCTATTCTGCCGATGAAGTTTTTCGCAGCTCCCGCGATACTTCGGCCGCCTTGCGGATTGCCGCAGCATAGAGCGTAACGTCGATGCTTGTTGCAACAAACAGGGAGCCGAGTTTCAGGCAGGTGGCGGCGAAATCGGCATTGGTGGTCAGGATGCCCGGCGCCTTGCCGGCTGAGCTGATCCGCGTCAGCGCGTCCGTGATCGTGGCGACGACGTCCGGGTGCATGGGCTCACCGATATGACCCATGTCGGCAGCGAGATCCGCCGGACCAATGAAGACGCCATCGACACCCTCAACGGAGAGAATGCCGTCCAGTTCGGCAAGGCCTGCGCGATTTTCGACCTGGAGCAGCAGGCAGATTTCGGCGTCGGCCGTCTTCAGGTAGTCCGGAATGGCCGAAAAACCCGAGGCACGGGCAAGGGCCGATCCAACTCCGCGCATGCCCTGCGGTGGATAGCGGACCGCACGCACAAGTTCTTCGGCCTGAGCCTTGCTTTCCACCATCGGGATCAGCAAGGTCTGGGCGCCGGCATCCAGAAACTGCTTGATCAAAGTGGTGTCGCCGATCGGCAGCCGAGCGACGGGCTTGCTGTCCGAGGCCTCCACGACCCGGAGCTGGGCCATCATGGAGCGCAGGTCGTTGGGCGCGTGTTCACAGTCGATCAGCAGCCAGTCGAAACCTGCGCTCGCCGTGATTTCCGCGACATACGGATCGGCCAGGCCAACCCAGCATCCCATCTGGACGTCGTTGTTCTTCAGGGCAGCTTTGAAGGCGTTCACCGGTGCAGGCATTTTCTTTCCTCAGGAAAAAGAACAGGAGACCGAGCCGAACGGTCCGAAATCGGCGTGGATTTCAGCACCGGACGGGCATTCCACCGGCCGGATGAAAGAGCCGGACAGAATGACCTGGCCGGCTTCAATCGTCTGGCCGTATCCTGCCATGCGCCGGGCCAGCCAGACCACACTTTCCACCGGATCGTTGAGAACGCCGGCGCCGAGGCCGGTCTCCTCGACCTCGCCGTTGCGGGTGACAATCGCTCCGACCCAGCGAAGGTCAGTTGCGCCGGGATCGTGTTTCTCGGTGCCCAGCACCAGTCCGGCATTGGCGGCATTGTCGGCGATCGTGTCGAAGACCTTGCGGGTTTGGCCAGTCTCCGGATCGACCCGCAGGATGCGTGTGTCCAGAATTTCAAGGCTCGGACAGACGTAGTCGGTTGCCGCCAGAACCTGGTCTCTGGTGACAGTGTCACCACCCAGAGGTGCCTTCATCACGAAGGCGATCTCCGCTTCGATGCGTGGCTGGATGAAGCGGGTTTTCGGTATGGTGCCAGCGTTTTCAAACAGCATGTCGTCAAACAGAACACCGCTGTCGGGAATGTTGATCTTGAGCGCATCCTGCATGGCCTTTGACGTCAGGCCGATCTTCCAGCCGATGACCTTGCGCCCGGCATCCAGCTTGGCCCTGGCAAAGGCTTTCTGGATGGCATAGGCGCCGTCCATGTCGAGATCAGGGTGGCGTTTTGTTAGAAGGCCGATTTGCGTCAGAGACTGCTCTGCGGTGAGCAGGTCTGCGGCCGCCTGTGAGATATCCGTGTCGGAGAGCCTCATTGTTCGTCATCCACACCGTTCCTGAGAAGACCGATCCCGTCCACTTCGATCTCGACCACGTCGCCGGGTTTCAGATATCGGGGCGGGTCGAAGCGGGCACCCGCACCCGTCGGTGTGCCGGTCACGATGATGTCGCCGGGCTGAAGGGTCATGAAGGTCGAAATATAGGCGATCTCTTCCCGGATCGGGAACGTCATGCGCTTCAGGTAGTCGTCCTGACGGACCTCGCCGTTGACGCGGGTGACGAGGCGCGCCTCGTCCAGCTGTTCTGCCCTTTCGAAAGGCACCAGCCAGGGACCCATGGCACCGGAGCAGTCCCAGTTCTTGCCCTGGGTAACATTGAATTTTGCGTGCCGCACCCAGTCGCGGATGGTGCCCTCGTTGCAGAGTGTCAGGGCGCAGATGTGGTCATAGGCGTCTTCGGGCCTGATGCGCCGTCCGGCCTTGCCGATGACGATGGCAACTTCGCCCTCGTAATCGAGTGTGTGATTTTCGGGCGGCCGGATCAGCGGTCGGTCATGTCCGGTGAACCCGCTGGCAAAGCGCGGAAACAGGGACATGTATTTCGGCTGGCTGCTGCCGTCCTTGTATTCCGCATTCCGGTCGGGGAAGTTGACGCCGACACACAGGATTCGCGGTGCATTGGGCAGCACCATCTCATAGGTGACGTCCGTATGCGTGACAGGTCGGTCTGCTGCTGCGTCGATGAGATCCTGCAAGCCGCCTGCACGCAAGGCGTCGTAGAGCGTCGGCCAATGGGAGAACAGGGGCGACAGCGCGATCATGCCATCGCCGGTCACCGCGCCGTAAAAGATTTCACCATTGACGCTGTAGGTCGCAAGGCGGGTCATGAGGGCTCCAGGTTGCGGGCGACATCCGTAATGACGTCAAGGGCATAGGCAACGTCGTCTTCGGTGCAGTCGAACTGGCCGACCTGAAACCGGATGACCTTGGCGCCATCAAGGAGCGTCTGGGTCAGGTAGATGCGGCCATCGTCGTTGATGGCATCGACAAGGCGTTGATTGAGGGCGTCGAGATCCGCGGCGCCAGCGGGTGCATGGCGGAAACTGAAAAGCGAGAGAACCGGTTCGGATGTGATCTCGAAGTCCGGTTCGGCGCGCAGGCGCTCGGCAAGTTTTCCGGACCAGGCAACATGGTTGCGGATGCGCTGGCGCAGGTCTTCCAGTCCGTAGGAGCGGATCAGGAACCATAGTTTCAGGGCTCTGAAACGGCGGCCGAGCGGGATCGACCATTCGGAATAGTTGATGACACCGTCATGGCCATGGGTCTTCAGATATTCCGGCCGGATCGCCAATGTACGCACCAGGTCTTCCGGATCACGGACAAAATGCGCCGAGCAATCAAACTGGGCGCCCATCCACTTGTGCGGATTGAAGACCATGGAATCGACGCCGTCGACACCGGTCCAGAGCTCCCGGTACTCCGGTGCGATCATGGCGGCGCCCGCCCAGGCCGCATCGAGATGGACATAAAGGCCGTGTTCCCTGGCCATCTTGACCACGGCGGTAACGTCGTCTGACGCGCCGACACCGGTGCCGCCGGTACAGGCAATGATGCCGGCCGGCAGGTACCCTTCTGCAAGGTCGGCCTCGATCGCATCCCGGAGCGCGTCCGGATCCATGGAGCGGTTCTGTCCCTTGACCGGGATCCGCACCAGATTGTCCGCGCCGATGCCGGAAATCCAGATGGCACGGTCGATCGACGTGTGCACTTCGTTGGAGGCATAAACACGCAGCGTTTTCTGGCCGGACAGGCCGGATGTATTGCCATCCCAGCTGAGGGCCTTTTCGCGCATGGTCAGGACGGCGGCGAGCGTTGCGGTGGAGGCGCTGTCCTGGATCACGCCGGTGAAATTGTCCGGAAGACCGACGGCCTGGCGCAGCCAGTCCATCATCTTCGTTTCCATTTCCGTTGCCGCCGGTGAGGTCTGCCAGAGCATGCACTGGGCGGCCATCGCGGTGACCAGCTGCTCGGCGAGAATGGACGGCGGCGAAGCGTTGGCCGGGAAATAGGCAAAGAACCGTGGGTGCTGCCAATGAGTCATGCCCGGCAACACGATCTTCTCGAAATCGGCGAAGATCCGTTCCATCTCTTCGGCGAGTTCGGGTGGTGCCTCCGGCAGCGCATTCAGGATCTGGCCCGGTGCGACCTGTGCGCGGACGGGCCGGGTGCGGAGGGAGCGGTGGTAGTCCGCCGTCCAGTCGGCAAAACGACGGCTCCACGAAGCAAAATCGGTCCAGTTCATATGACCACCTATGGCGCAACGATGGGCTGGGCCGCAAGGCTTGGTGCCCTGACGTCGGTTCCTTCAAAAACCGAACCTTCCTCGAACCAGCTCTTGGGGCAGGTGCACCCCAGAGGGTCTGGCGCTGCGGGTCTTTCAGATCCCACCTGATCGGCTCCAGGTCCGGATCGACCGTCTGGTAGTCGGAACAGTAGATCTCGATCCGATGGCCATCCGGGTCGCGGATATAAAGAAAGAAGGCATTGGAAATGCCGTGACGGCCCGGGCCGCGTTCAATATTGGCAACCCATCCGGTGGTTGCCATCAGGTCGAGCAGGTCGATGATGTTGAGCGGGGTCGGCACCCAGAAGGCGGTGTGGTGCAGGCGCGGTCCGCGGCCATTGGTAAAGGCGATGTCATGGACGCCACCCTTGCGATGGGTCCAAGCGGCCCAGAGCCGGCCGCTCTCCTCGTCCTCGGTGTATTCGGTCACGCGGAAACCGAGCTCGTTGTAAAAGGCAACCGACGCATCGACGTCGGGCGAGAAACAGTTGAAGTGGTCGATCCGGAGCGGCTTCACGCCTTTATAGAGCGCATATTGCTGATGGATCGGCGGCAGGCGGTCCATCCTTGAGTAGAATTCCAGCGGGATGCCGTGCGGATCGCGCGTGCGGAAGGTCCGCGACTGATAAGGCCGCTCGACCCAGTCCACAGGAAGGCCCTTTGCTTTGAAGAAATGTTCCGCCTTGTCGAGATCTTCTTCGCTGAAGACCTTGAAGCCGAGATCGCGGGCACAGGCGGCCTCTTCCTTCCGCAGGACCAGACAGTGATGACCGCGTTCTTCCATGGCGCGCAAGTAAATCACGTCGCTGCTTTCGTCGGTCACCTGCAGGCCAAGCGTGTCGACATAAAAGGCACGGCTCTTCTGAAGGTCCGTGACGGCGAGTTCGACATGGCTCAGACGGACTATGTTGAAGGGGGGATAGAGATTGGGGGCGGGGATGGGCATGGGCTGTCCTGAAAAGCTTATTGGACCGGGAAGATGACGTTGGTCTGGCCGGTGCCGGAACTTGGGAAATACTCTGTCACGACCTCGCATGCCGCGGTGTAGGCATCCCAGCCGAGCGCACCGTAAAGCATTGCCGTATCGTGCATGGATCCTTCGCCGCAACAATGTTCCGCATATTCGGGAAGCATCTTCAGGAAGGTGGCGTGATCACCGCGTTGCCACATGTCGAGCACATGCAGGTCGACCTGACGATTGAATTCCGACGAGATCGTGAAGGTGCCGTTGTTGGCGGCGTAGTCCCTGTTTGCCCAGATCTTGTGGCTGAGCGAGCCTGAAGCGACCAGCAGCACCTTTTCGTCGCTTGCCTCGACCGCGGCGCGGATCGCTTCGCCGACGATCCGGCTTTCATCATGGCCATGGACCGTGCACCAGGCGGCAACGGACACCACCTTCATCTTGTGTTCCCGGCTCATGAACCGCATCGGCACCAGGGTGCCGTATTCCAACTCCAGGCTGTCGAGATGATGGGCGAGCGTGTGGGCGCCCCTGTCCGACGCCTCTTTGGCGATGGCATCGCCCAGGGCCGGATTACCTTCATAGGCATAAGGCAGGTTCTGAATGAAATGCGGAAATTCGTTGGAGGTGAACAGGCCCTCGAAGCGGCTGTTGGCGTTGATATGAAACCCTGCATTGATGACCCAGTGGGTGTCGCAGACAATGGCCGTGGTGGCACCGAGTGCCTTGGCGCGGCGGGCAATTTCTGCGTGGCCGTCAATGGCCGGCTGGCGCTTGCCTTCGACGGGGCCGGGCTGTTCCGACATGAGCATGGTCGGCACATGCGTCACCTTGGCCGCAAGAACGATTTCTCCCATTTTGTCCTCCCAGAACGGCGTTTGTCAGTTGGCGCCGAGGCGCGGGATAGCGTGCTGGCCGGTGGCCAGGCCGATGTGTTTCTGTTCCATGTAGAAGTCGAAGGACCAGTCGCCGCCGTCGCGGCCGATGCCGCTGGCCTTGACCCCGCCGAAGGGGGTGGGCAGATGCCGGACATTTTCCGAGTTCACCCAGATCATGCCGGCCTCCAGCTGGTGGGTGAAACGCAAGGCGCGCGTCAAGTCATTGGTCCAGACATAGCCGGTGAGGCCATAGGGAATGTCATTGGCGATCTGGAGCGCTTCGTCTTCGGAGGAAAACCGGATGCTGGTCAGGACCGGACCGAAGATCTCCTCCTGGGCAATCCGCATGGAATTGTCGGCACCGGTAAAGAGGGTCGGGCGGACGAACCAGCCCTGATCGCCGTGCCGCTCGCCGCCGGCGGCAATGGTGGCACCGTTTTCCTTGGCAATGCCGAAATAGCCGGTGACCTTGTCGAAGTGGGTCTTGTGGATCAGGGGACCGATTTCGGTCTTCGGGTCGAGCGGGTGGCCGACCTTGATCCTGTTGACACGCTCGACCAACCTGGCCTCGAAGGTGTCTGCAATGGTGTCCTGCACCAGGAGGCGGGAAGACGAGGTGCAGCGCTCGCCGTTCAGCGAATAGATCATGAAGATGGCCGCATCCAGTGCGCGGTCGAGATCGGCATCGTCAAACACGATCACCGGGTTCTTGCCGCCCAGCTCAAAGTGGACACGCTTCAGTGTCTCCGCTCCCTGTTTCATGATCATCGAACCGGTCCGGCTCTCACCCACAAAGGCGATTGCCTTGATGTCGGGATGTTCGGTCAGCGCCTTGCCGGCGTCTTCACCATAGCCGTTGACCAGGTTCCAGACGCCTTTCGGCAGGCCGGCCTCTTCCGCGATTTCCATGAGAATGCGCGCGGTCAGCGGCGAGAATTCCGCCGGCTTGTGGACCACCGTACAGCCGGCGGCGAGCGCCGGCGCGATCTTCCAGGTGGAAAGCATGAAGGGTGTGTTCCACGGGGTGATCACACCCACCGGGCCGATGGGGACACGTGTTGTTATGTTCATGAGGGTCGGCGATGGCAGAGCCTGGCCGTCCCGGGCGCCCGGTGCCTTGTCGGCAAAGAAGCGGAAATTTTCGGCACCGCGCAAGGCGGCCTTTGACATGAAGCGGAGCGCCTGGCCGGTGTCCCAGCATTCGCACAGCGCGATTTCTTCCGCCCGTTCGACAATGCCGTCGGCAATCTTGTGCAGGATCTTCTTGCGTTCTGAGACTGCCATGTCACGCCACGCGGGGAAAGCTGCCTTGGCCGCCTTTGCTGCTGCGTCTATGTCGGCCGCGCCGCCCTTTGCGACCTCGCAGATCAGGCTTTCATCGACCGGTGAGCGTGTCTGGAAGGTTTCTCCGGAGACTGCGGCAAGTGTCTCTCCACCGATCTGGTTGAGGATGCCGGTCTCCTGAAAACGTGCCAGGTAGCCGGTCAGTTTGCCGAGATTGGTCTCAAGGTCGGACATGGTTCAAGCAGTTCCCAAATGGTCGCGAATGGTGCCCGTCTTGGGCGAAAGGTTCGGGTCGATGTCACGCATCTCCAGGGAAAGCGCGAGCGAGCTGGTGGTCAGTGCGGGGGTCAGAAACACCTTTGCAGCCTGAAAGAGGCGCTGGGCCGCTTCCTGTTTGACAGCATCCGACCGCCCGGCGCGCAGGCGTACAGAAATGTCGATGAAACCGTGTTTCGGGTCGCCGTCGGCGATGGAAAAGTGCTCACACCGGATGGCGCGGACCCTTAGGCCCGGCATTGGAAAGGCGTCGATCAAGGCAGCCTCTGCACGCAGATGGTTGCAAAGACCCTGCAAATCGAGCCGCTCTTCCAGATTGGCGGAATACTCCAGCGTGATGTGCGGCATCGGATTTCCTTAACAGCGCAATATTTGCTATGTTAAATATATTCCGGCAGGCTTGTCAAACTTATTATGTTAAATAACAGGCAGACTCACTGTGGACCTTGCATGACAGAAAACGAAAATCCCATGGGTGGCGAGGCGCTGCCTTCCACCCGGCGTTCCATCCCGATTGCGCTGATCCGTGCCCGTGAAAAGGTAATGACGCCGATCCGCGAAATGCTGGCCGACAGTGGCATTACCGAGCAGCAATGGCGGATCCTGCGGGTGCTGGAGGAATTCGGGCCGCAGGACGCGTCCACCCTGGCCGAGCGTGCCTGCCTTCTGTTGCCGAGCCAGACCCGGATCGTGCAGACGCTTCTGGAAAAGGGGCTGGTGACCCGTCAGGCGGACGAGAAGGACCGGCGCAAGCAGACGGTGGCCATCACCGATGCCGGCCGCGCTATCATCGAGGAGAAGCTCGATGATGCGAGGGCGATTGCCGCAAGGATCGAAGAGGTCATCGGCAAGGAAAAACTGGCACAGCTTCTGGATATTCTGGAGGACTTTCAGAAGCTTTAGGTGGATTTTCCTGGGTGCGATTTCAAACCCAGCGTCATCCTGAGGAGCGCGCCTGCGCGCGTCTCGAAGGACTGGTTGCACACTCCCGAACACGTTGCCGCTCCTTTGAGACGGACCTTTTGGCCCTCTTCAGGATGACGATGGTGTTTGTGCCGGCAGCTGGAGTGTCAGGGTGCCCGCATCGTTAGCCACTCCGGAGCGCTGCGGACAGGATTGGGGCCCCGATCGCGCTTCGCTTGTCGGGGACCGCCACCAGTGGGGAGGCTGAGCAATCGTCCGCTTCGTCGCCGTTCAGTCCGACACCGCCTTGAGTCCCGTTTCCACAGCCGACAGGATCTTCGAGACATGCTCTGCGGTCAGGATGAGGGGCGGTGAGAAGATGGCGTTGTTACCGGAGACGCGGATCATGACGCCGTCTTCATAGGCGGCCTGTTGCAGTTTCAGCGGGATGTCCTTGCCGACAGGCTTCTTGGTGGCCCGGTCCGAAACCAGTTCGATGGCGCACATCAGGCCTTCACCACGCACGTCGCCAATGAGTTCGTACCGTTCCTGCAACCCTTTCAGGCCGCCCAGCAGCTCCGGGCCGCGGGCGGCGGCATTTTCATGCACCTTGAGGCGCCTGATTTCAGCAAGGGCGGCGAGCGCAGCTGCCGCTCCGACGGGATGTCCGGAATAGGTATAGCCGCTGTCGATGGAAGCGACGCCAGAGGCATCGTTCTCGAAGACCTCGGCGACCTGGCCGGAAATCATCACCGCGCCAAAGGGGAAATAGCCATTGGTGATCGCCTTGGCGGTGCACATCAGGTCCGGTTTGACGCCCCAGTGACGGGCGCCGCTTTCAGACCCTGTGCGGCCGAATGCGGTGATGACCTCGTCGGAGATCAGCAGAATGCCGTTCCTGTCGCAGATCTCGCGCACCATCGGCATGAAGCTCGGATGGGGCGGCATGACACCGCCGGCACCCAGCACAGGCTCCATGATGAAGGCGGCGATCGTGTTGGCGCCCTGGAAGGCGATCTCGTCCTCGAGCGCCGCGGCGCAAAGCTGGGCGAGCCTGGCCGGATCGCTCTCGTTGAACGGGTTGCGGTAGGTATAGGGCGCCGGAATGTGAAAACAGCCCGGCAGCAGCGGCTCATAGGCGTTGCGGAACTTGCCGTTGCCATTGACGCTGGCGCCGCCGAAATGGGTGCCGTGATAGCCCTTTTTCAGGCTGATGAACTTGGTGCGTCCGGCTTCGCCGCGGATCCGGTGATACTGGCGGGACAATTTGAGTGCGACCTCGACGCTGTCCGAACCGCCGGAGGTGAGAAAGGCGCGGGTGAGGCCGTCGGGGGCAAAGAACTCGGCGAGCTCGTAAGAGAGTTCAATGACCTTGTCGTTGGAGGTGCCGCGAAAGATCGAATAATAGGGCAGGGCCTCCAGCTGTGCGGCAATCGCTTCTTTTACCGGGGCGCAGGAATAGCCCAGATTGACGTTCCACAAGCCGCCGACCGCGTCGATGACCTCATGACCATCGACATCGGTGATGAAGACATCGCGGCCACCGGTCAGGATGGTCGGCAGGTTGGACTGACTGTCGGAGGGATGCGCCATCGGGTGCCAGACATGGCGGGCGTTGTTTTCCTTCAGGAAGTTGGAGTCCTTCATGTCAATTCTCCTTGGGTGAGCAACGGCAGGCCAAGAAGGCGCAGCGCATCGTCATATGATTGGCGTGGGGTGAGGACGTCGAAATGAACGGATCTGAGGCCGGCAGCCTCCGCACCGCGAATGTTGCGCAGCTGGTCATCCACAAAGACGCAGTTGGCCGCGGGCAGGTCGAGCTTGTCGAGGCAGTGCTGATAGGCACGCGGGTCGGGTTTCAGAATTCTGGTATAGGTGGCGTCGACGATAACGTCGAAATCCTTCAGGAAGGCAAGTTTCTCGCGGAATTCTGAGCCGTAGAACAGATCGAGTTCGTTGGAGAGGATGGCGAGTCTGCAGCCGGCGTGACAGGCGATTTCGATGGCGGCCAGGGCTTCCGGCCGCATCACGGCATCGGGATCCGCGCCACGGGCGGCCTTGACGAAATCCGCCATCTTCGTGAACGGACGGCCGGTGAGGTCTGCAACTTCACGTGTCCGGATGCGCCAGTAGTCGCGTTCGGTGATCTCGTCTTGCTGCATGGCCTGCCAGAGCGGGTCGGACGGTGGATCGAATGGTCCGCGCCAGGTAAGTGTTCCGGCGGCAAGTCCCAGTGCCTTTTCGGTCAGGTCGTGGGTTTCGAACAGGGTGCGTGTGACAACGCCGCCGAAATCCAGAACCAGGGCTTTTTGATCATGCGGCATGGTGCCAGATCCTCTGAAGGTCGGTCGGAACAAGCCCGCCGAGTTTTTCGGTGACCTCGGCGGCCGTCCGGATCAGGTGGCGCCGGATGTCTGATTTCAGGTCTTCGGTCATGCGCACCGTTGGAGCGGCAACGGCAATGGTGCCGATCGCCTCCAGGCGGTCCCCGAAAATTGGTGCCGCAAAAGACGAGACGTGCTCCTCAAAACCCTGGTCGACAAAGGCAATGCCGTTCTCGCGCACTTCTTTGACACTTGCCTGCAGCTGTTTGGCACTGGTGATCGAATGACGTGTCCAGGCCTTCAGGGGGGAGCGCAAAAGATCTGTCAGAAGCTGCTCCGGTCCGAAGGCCAGCATGGCAAGGCCGGAGGCGGTGGCGTGGAGCGGCAGCAGTTCGGCCTCGTCGAAATAGACCCGGGTGCCGTGGATCAGGGCGTCATGGTGATAGAGCGGCGACAGGTGGTCGCCTTCGCGCAGGGAAACATGCACCAGCTCACCAAGCTCTGCCGCCAGATGTTCCACCAGCGGGGCCACGAGCGTGCGCGCCGGGAACAGACGCTCGCGCACGGCGGCGAGACGCAGGATGGCCGGTCCGAGGCGGTAACCCTTGGTGCCGGGGTTCTGCTCCAGAAAACCATTTGCAGTCAGCTCCACCAGGTGGCGATGCACCGTCGCCTTGTCCTGACCCGACAGTTTGCGGAAGTCGGTCAGGCCGATTTCCGGACGGCTTGCCGAAAAGTGGTTCAGGAGGTTCAGCGCCTTGGTGATCGTGCCCATCGAAAGAAGGTTCCGCCTGTCTGCGTGTCTGGATCGGTGTTGTGATCTTGACATATAGTTTCATTTGAAACAATATATTTTTGATACTAAGGGTTCAATAAATGAACCAATTGAGAGGAGGAGGTGAGGCATCCTCTCGTAAATTGGAGGTTGACACAAGCTTATTTAAGATCACAATATTTAACAAAACAAATAAAAGCAGATCAAGACCGGCGCCAAGTCCGGCTGTCACCTGACCAGAAAGAGGGATTTGAAATGAGGAAACATGCCATCGCCCTGACGGCGGCGACCCTGATGTCCGTGACGGCCGCGCTGGCCGAATATCCGGAGAAGCCGGTGTCCTTTGTCGTGCCCTGGCCTCCGGGCGATCTTGAGGATGTGCTGACGCGCCTGATCGCGGACAAGTTCCAGGAGATGTACGGCGTTCCGGCTGCCGTGGTGAACAAGCCGGGCGGCGGCGGTGGTCCGTTCCCGGGTGCTGTCGAGGTCGCGACCGCGCCGGCAGATGGGTATACGATCGGATCCTTCGTCACCGACGTGCCGATCGGCGGGCCGCAGATCGGCATTCCGGAGCTGTCGCCCAACCCGTTCGAGCCGATCGGCATTTTCATGACCTATCCGTTCGTCATCGCGGCCGGCGCGGATGCGCCGTACAACACCTGGGAGGAACTGGCGGCTTACGCGAAGGACAACGACGTCGCGCTCGGCCATTTCGGTGCACCTTTGCCGCCGACCCAGATCACCTTTGCTGCGGCCAGGACATCCGGCTTTGACTTCGCCAGCGATGCGGCCTTCGACGAGCTGAACTGCAACACCTTGGCGTCCGGCGATGTCGATGTGATCAACACAACGCTGCAGCTGGTGCAGCCCTGCCTTGGCGATATCAAGGTGCTGGCAAGCGTCGGCAAGGAGCGCACGGCCCTGACGCCGGCCGTGCCAACGGTTCAGGAAATCAATCCGGAGCTCTCCGTCTCGCTGTGGAACGGTTTGTTCGTCCACAAGGACGTCCCTGAAGAGGCGCGTCTGAAGATCTCGGAAGCGGCTCGAGAGGCGCTGAAGTCGCCGCAGGCGCTTGACCTGATCGGTCAGACGGGCGTGCTGATCTACTGGCAGGACCCTGTGCAGTCGGCGCAGCAGATCGAGGCGGATGCAGCCGTTCTCGGCAAGATCTCCGAGCTGCTCGAGCAGTAAGTCCAAACTTGCCGGCCGGCACCATCTTGTGCCGGCCGTCTTTGGAGGGATGGACGTGGCGCATATCAAGACGCTGCAGGAATTGTTCAGGCGCTATCGCCGCCCTGGCGACATTGTCTTTGCGGTCCTGTTTCTGGCCTTTGCCTTGTTTTTGCTCTGGAAACTGCCGGGAGAAACCGTCTGGGCCAAGCGCACCAAATGGTTTGCGCAGCCGCGGTTCTGGCCGGCTGTCGCTGTGGGCGGCATGGTGCTATTCGCCAGCCTGCACTTCATCGGCTCGCTCTGTTCCAAACGCATTCCGGGACGCTGGCGAGAGGTCGGCTTCTGGCTGGTGTCGCTCGAATACGTGCTCTACTTCCTGATCTACGTCGTGCTCGTGCCGCAGATCGGGTATCTGCCGGCAACCCTTCTCTTCACCATTTTCCTGACTGTTCGAGTAGGTGAGGCCACACCGCTCAATCTGGTTGCAGCAGGGGTGTTCAGCATCGCTGTCGTCGTGATTTTCCGCGCCTTCCTGCAGGTGAAGATCCCTGCCGGTCACATCTACGAGGCGCTGCCCGACGGCATCCGCGCCTTTGCCCTGACCTATCTGTGAGGACCGGATGGATATTCTTCTTTCCAGCCTATCCATGCTGGCCCAGTGGCAGGTGCTGGTGGCGCTTGTCATCGGTTCCATCGGCGGTGTCATCATCGGAGCTATCCCGGGTGTTGGCGCGGCGGTTGCCATTGCGATCCTGCTGCCGGCCACCTTCGCGTTCGAGCCGATTGTCGGCCTGACGCTGCTTCTGGGCGTCTATGGGTCCTCCATGTATGGCGGCGCCATTCCGGCGGTGCTGATCAACACGCCGGGGACCGCGGTCAATGCCCTGACCACGTATGATGGGTATCCGATGACCAGGAAGGGGCAGGGGCACCGGGCCCTGTCGCTGGCCTATTCGGCGTCCTTCTTCGGCGGCATCTTCTCGATCCTCTGTCTGATCGTGCTGTCGCCGCTGCTGGCGATGATCGCGCCGCATTTCGGCAGCCGGGAGATCTTTCTGGCGGCGTTGATGGGCATCATTCTCGTGGTGGTGGCCCACCGAGGTCAGGTGTTCGCTGCGGGCATGCTGGCCTGTTTCGGCATCCTTCTGAGCACCGTCGGTCTGGAACCGGCGAAATACACCAAGCGTTTCACCTTCGATCAGAGCTGGCTGACCTCCGGTGTCGACCTGATCGTCGTCGTGCTTGGCCTGTTTGCGATTTCACAGGCGTTGCTGCTTCTGGTGGACAAGGAACATCACCCGGGCTCGGCCAAGGTCGGCGGTAATCTCTTTTCCGGTCTGAAAGAGTTGCTTGGCTTCAAACGAGTGGCCTTCGTCTCCTCCGGCTTCGGCGTGCTGATGGGCATGATCCCGGGCGTTGGCGAATTCACCGCTCAGTTCCTGTCCTATACGCATGCCCAGAAGACCTCGAAAACGCCGGACCTGTTCGGCAAAGGGGCGCCGGAGGGACTGATTGCCTCCGAAGCCGCCAACAACGCCGTCCCGGGCGCTGCCATGATCCCGCTTCTGGCGCTGGGCATCCCGGGCGAAGCGCTGACGGCGATGATGTTGTCGGTTTTCTATGTCCACAATGTCGTGCCGGGCCCGCAGCTGTTCCAGGGGCAGCTCGACTTTGTCATCGCGCTTTACCTGGCCCTGATCGTGCTGAACGTGATCGTGCTTGCCTTCCTGCTGTCCTCAACCGGACTGCTTCTGAAGATCATCCAGATCCCGACCCGTTTCCTCGGCATGATGATCCTGACGCTTTCCTTCGTCGGCGTCTATTCGCTGCGCAATTCGGTGACGGATTGCGCGCTTGCTGCCGGCTTCGGTGTGTTCGGTCTTGTGCTCAAGCGGCTCAACCTGCCGATTGTGCCGATCATTCTGGGCATGGTGCTCGGCGGCATCATGGAAGTGAAACTGCGCACCGCGATGGCGCGCGTGAAGACGCCACTCGACTTCATCGACCGGCCGATTGCCGCCTTCCTGTTTGTCATGATCCTCCTGATCCTTGTCCTGCATGTGCGCGCGGTGATCCGCGAGCACAAGGCCCGCAAGGTGCGCGAGCTGGTCGAAGACGCTTCAGAAACCTCCACGCAGCAAGGGTGATGCCACATGCTTGACCAGAGCAGAATCGATCCGCTGCGCCACGCAGCGATTGCCGAACGGGGTCATTTCATCAATGGCCGAATGGTGCCGGCACAAGATGCCAGGACGCTGAATGTCCTGTCGCCGATCGACGGCAGACCCTTCACGCGCATTGCGTCGGGCAGTGCGCAGGACGTGGACCAGGCGGTCACGGCCGCGCGTCATGCCTTCGAGGATGGCCGCTGGTCGGGCGCGACACCTGCCGCACGGAAGAAGGTGCTGCTGAAACTGGCCGACCTGATCGAGCAGAATGCATTGGAGCTCGCCGTCCTTGGAGTGCGTGACAACGGCACGGAAATCTCCATGGCCTTCAAGGCCGAGGCGCTGTCGGCGGCAGCTTCCTTTCGCTATTACGCCGAAGCGCTCGACAAGATCTACGGCGAAATCGCACCGACGGCAGATAACGTTCTCGGCCTCGTGCACAAGGCGCCGGTCGGTGTTGTCGGTGCGATCGTGCCGTGGAATTTCCCGCTGATGATTGGTGCCTGGAAACTCGCACCCGCACTTGCCACAGGCAATTCCGTGGTGCTTAAACCCGCTGAAACAGCGTCGCTCAGCCTGTTGAGGATCGCGGAACTCGCCTCCGAGGCCGGGCTTCCGGACGGTGTTTTGAACGTGGTTACCGGGCCGGGAGCCGTGGTCGGCGAGGCGCTGGCCCTTTCCATGGATGTGGACGTCCTGGTGTTCACCGGCTCGGGCGCCACCGGCCGGCGGCTTCTGGAATATTCCGCGCGCTCCAACCTGAAGCGTTGTTACCTGGAGCTCGGCGGCAAGTCGCCGAACATCGTCTTCAATGATGCTGCCGATCTGGCGAAGGCCGCCAAGGTTTCGGCCGCCGGCATCTTCCGCAATTCCGGCCAGGTTTGTGTCGCGGGCTCGCGCCTTCTGGTGCAGGAGGATATTCACGACGACTTCGTTGCCGCACTTTGCAACGAGGCCGAGGCCCTGAAGGTTGGTGACCCGCTCGATCTTTCCAGCCAGATCGGCGCCGTGCATTCCTTGGCCCAACTGGAGAGCCATTTGCGGTTTGTCGAAACCGCGGAAGCGGAAGGGGCGGAATGCCGGACCGGCGGGCAACGTATCCTAGAAGCCACCGGCGGGTATTACATGGCGCCAACCGTAATGACTGGCGTCAAGGCGACAGACACGATCGCGCAGAAGGAAGTCTTCGGTCCTGTGCTCGCAGTGAGCCCCTTCAAGGACGAGGCCGATGCCATCCGGATCGCCAATGCAACGGAGTTTGGCCTCGCGGCCGGTGTCTGGACGGCGGATCTCGGCCGCGCGCACCGCATGATCAGGGCCGTGCGATCCGGAGTCATTCACGTGAACACCTATGGCGGCGCGGACCTGACCGTGCCACTCGGCGGAGTGAAACAATCCGGCAATGGCCACGACAAGTCGCTGCATGCGCTCGACAATTATGTCGATCTGAAAACCGCCTGGATCCAGCTCTGAGGGGACTTCCGATGACAGGCCTTCCACCGTCCAAGACGTCAGAGTTGCTGGACAGACGTACTCGTCTTCTGGGACCCAATGTTTCCACCTTTTATGACGAGCCGGTTCATTTGGTAAAGGGGGACGGTGTCTGGCTTCAGGATGCTGACGGGCGGAGATATCTCGACTGCTACAACAACGTTCCCCATGTCGGACATTGCAACAAACGGGTCGTTGACGCGATCTGTCAGCAGGCAGCGATCCTGAATACCCATACGCGCTATCTGCATGAAGGCATTCTGGAGTACGTTTCGCGGCTCACCGGGACCTTCGCAAAGCCTCTGTCGACAGCAATCCTGACCTGCTCCGGATCTGAGGCCAACGATATTGCCTTGCGCATGGCGGAAGGCATGACCGGCAAGCGTGGGATTGTGGCCACGGACGCCACCTATCATGGCAACACGACACTGGTCAGTCATCTGTCCAGAAGCAACGTTCCAGAGGTCGGGTTCGGGCTTGGCGGCTATCTGCGTCATGTGGAAGCTCCGGACAGCTACAGGATTTCTGATCCGGACGGCAGACGGTTCGCGTCAAAGGTGAAAGATGCCATCGATGATCTGGAGGCGTCCGGGACCGGCTTTGCCGCTCTTATCGTCTGCCCGCTGTTTCTGAACGAGGGATTTCCGACCCAGGCAAACGGTTGGTTGCAGCCCGCCGCAGACGTTGCGCGCGCGGCAGGTGGGCTGCTGATCTGTGATGAAGTGCAATCGGGCTTTGGCAGAAGCGGCAGTCATTTCTGGGCGCATCAGAAACAGGGCGTGACGCCGGACATCGTCACTCTTGGCAAGCCGATGGGTAACGGCCACCCGGTGGCAGGTGTTGTTACCCGTTCCGATGTCATGGCCTGTTTCCGGGCTTCGTTCCGTTATTTCAACACCTTCGGTGGCAACCCGGTATCCTGTGCGGCCGCACAGGCCGTTCTTGATGAGCTTGAGGCCAACGATCTTCAGGGCAATGCTGCAAGGATCGGGCGTCTGGCGGCCGAGCGACTGTCTGAGCTGGCACAGAAATACGAGGTCATCGGCGACGTTCGTCAAAGCGGCATGGTGTTTGGAGCGGAATTCGTTCGGGACCGCGAGACCAGGGAACCTGCAAGCGCATTTGCGGACAGGATCGTCAATGCGCTCCGGCAGAAGGGCATCCTCCTGAGCAAGCTTGGGCGATACAAGAACACGCTCAAGATCCGTCCGCCAATGATCTTTGGCGAAGAGCATCTCGATTTGCTGATCCGGACACTGGACGAAACGCTGGCTGAAATGCCGCTGGTGCCGGCATGAAAGACATCGCGTCGCGCGCCCTGTCCTTATGGGCACTGAAGGACGCCGTCTGCGAGTTCGTCGCAGGGCGGGAAAACCAGGTCTTCCGGGTCTCCAGCGACCGCGGTCGGTTTGCGCTTCGTTTGCGCCGTCCGGGCTATCGCTCCGAGGCCGAACTTCTCTCCGAAACGTGCTGGCTGTCCGCACTCTTTGACGCTGGATTGCCTGTGCCGCAACCGGTGCCGACGCAGGCCGGAAAGCTGCTGGATCACGTCGACGGCCATTTCGTGGACCTGATTTCCTGGCTCGAAGGTGTGCCGCTTGGCAGCAGCGGTCAACCGCTTGCATTGGACAATCCGGAAAAAGTCTTTCAGGCACTCGGGAGCCGGATGGCCGAGCTTCACACGCTGTGTGATGCCTGGTCTCCGCCAAGCGATTTTGTGCGATGCGCCTGGGACGTGGAGGGCTTGCTTGGTGATGCGCCGCTTTGGGGCCGGTTCTGGGAAAATCCAACGCTTGACCCGGAAACCGCGGCGCTGATGTCCAGATTTCGCGACCGGGCCCGGCAGGTCCTTCATGCCAATGCAGAAAGGCTCGACTACGGCCTGATACACGCAGATCTGGTGCGAGAGAATGTCCTGCTCGGGAAGGGCGGCTTGTGCATGATCGACTTCGATGACGGCGGGCATGGCTACCGACTGTTCGATCTGGCGACAGCGCTGGTCAAAAATCTCGGCGAGCCGGACTACCCGAACATGAAAGCCGCGCTGCTGGCGGGGTATCGGGAGAGGCGATCGCTGGACACAAGGCTGCTGGACCTGTTCCTCGCGGTGCGCGCTGCAACCTATGTGGGATGGATCGTCCCGAGGCTGCATGAAAGCGGGGCGGACGAACGCAACACCCGCTTCATAGCCTGTGCCCGGCAATTGTGTTCTGAAATTCTCGATACATCTGAAACCGTTTGAGGACGGCCCATGACCAAGACAATCCTTTCCATTGGCACCTACGACACCAAGAATGCCGAGCTGGAGTTCATCGAGCAGACCATTCGCGACCAGGGCGGCGCTGTGCTGACCATGGATGTCAGCGTGCTCGGCGACCCCGAGGCACCGACCGATATCTCCAAGCACGACGTTGCCAGGGCCGGAGGCATGTCGATTGAGGACGTCATTGCGCAGGGCGACGAGAACAAGGCCTTTCAGGTGATGGCGCGCGGTGCCGCAAAGCTGGTGGCGGAGGGCCATGCGCAAGGCCGGTTCGACGGCATGATCGCGCTTGGTGGCACGATGGGCACGGATCTGGCGCTCGATTGTGCCCAGGCCTTGCCGATGGGTGTGCCGAAATTCATCGTCTCGACCGTCAGCTTCTCGCCCTTGATCCCGCCAGAGCGCCTGGCGCCGGACATCCAGATGATCCTGTGGGCCGGTGGTCTTTATGGGCTCAACGGCATTTGCAAATCCTCGCTCGCCCAGGCTGCCGGTGCCGTTCTCGGGGCTGCGAAGGCCGCGCAGCCGCCCGACCGCTCCAAGCCGTTGGTGGGCATGACGTCGCTCGGATCCAGCTGCCTCAGCTACATGAAGGTGCTGAAACCCGCGCTGGAGGAGCGCGGTTTCGAGGTCGCGGTCTTTCACTCCACCGGCATGGGCGGCATGGCTTTTGAAAGCCTGGCGCGGGAGGGCGCTTTCTGCTGCGTCATGGACTTCTGTCAGCAGGAATTCGGCAACATGCTGGCAGGGTCCCTGGTCAGCAGCGGGCCGGACCGGTTGACCAATGCCGGCAGGAACGGCACGCCGCAGATCGTGGCGCCGGGAGCGCTGGATCTTGTCGACTTTGCGGGCTGGCAGGAAATCCCTGAGCAATATGCCGACAGGCCGTTTCACGAGCATAACCGCCTGATCAATAGCTCTGTCTTCAATTCCGAAGAGCGGCGTCAATGGGCACGCGAGCTGGTCGATCGCCTGGAGGCCGCAAGCGGCCCGACCCATCTGCTGTTGCCGCTTGGGGGGATCGAGGCCTGGGACCGGGAGGGGGAAGAAGCGCATGATCCGGAAGGGCTTGCAGCTTTCATTGACGAGACCCGGAAGGCTGCACGCGGTCGCATCGGCGTGACCGAAACAGAAGCCCATATCAACGACGGAGAGTTCTGCGAGGCAGCTCTCAAGGTGTTTGATGCCTGGGTTGCGGATGGAACCGTCAAGACGGGGTGATCTCACAGGTTGCCCCGGTGGCGGGAAAGGACCGGGCTGGAGGCTCCTGTTCGCTTGTTTTGACAATTATCTGAAAGACTTCCCTATTCACCTCGTTGCAAAAAGGTGGTGCCAAACTCTCACGAAAGCACCTGATAACCCTTGACCTTTACAAGCGGTCGGGGAAGTCTTGGATTTGCGGCCGGGTCACCGGTTTTGCCGTCGCCGACTTGGCGGGCGGCGCGAATCAGCGCTGGAGGTGAGAATGGGATTGCAAACCAAAGCCGAAGCCTGTGGAACAGCGCTCACAACCGAAGACACGGCCTTTCCGCAAAACCTGCTTCCAGGGGGCGGCGCGCTTCAGCAGGCCGTAACCGGGGATGTCACGGGCCAGGCTGATGGGATGTTTGATCTCGTTGTGTCAGGAAAGGTGATGCGGGCGCGCCGGGCTGTCTCCTGTCTGATAGGACCGCAGACGGCTGATACCGTGGCGCTGCTGTCGACCACTGACGGGCTCTTCATCACCGATGTCCTGGTACGTCCCGAGCGCACTGACAAACCGCTGCGTATCGATGCCACGCGTGACGATGGCAAACATCAGGATGTTGTGCTGGCTGCGGACAATCTGACCCTGGAGGTGGAAGAGGGGTTGGAAGCGACCGGGAAAAACCTGTCCTTCCGGTTCGACGCCATGTTGATGACCAGCCGCCAGCTGGCTCTTGTCGGCAAGAAACTTCTGACCTCCATGCAGGATATCGTCACCAACGCAAAGACCCTGCTGGCCAGCTATGACACCAGCACGACACGGGCGAAGAACCGGATCGACCGGGTCTCGGAAACCGACCAGCTCAAGGCGGGCAGTCTGCAGACCCAGGTGGATACCGTGGCTCTGACCCAGGCGGAGACGGCTGTCTTCGTCGCCAAGGAGGACATTCGTCTCGACGGCAAACGCATTTCCATGGGGTGACCCGCAGGTTCCGCCCTTTCGACATTCTTTCGAGGAATTTGTAAATGCGCGTCATGAAACCCCTGAAGCTTGGTCTTCTGACCAAAACCATGCCTCACAAGGGCAAGGGGCTTTTCATCGTGACGACTTTCACCTTGTTCGATCTGCTCGATCCGGCCGATATTCTGGCTGAGACGGCGATGTGGCCGCTGGTGGCAAAGGAGCTGCCAAAGGGCGCGATCTTCGACGCTGCCTATCCCAAGCCTTTTGGCGAGTTCCTGATCGGTGGGCAGGCCATGTCCCAGGACCCGGTCAAGGCGATGCATGTGGCCGTGACGGTCGGTGAAAAAAGCCGGATGCTGTCAGTGTTCGGCGACCGGTTCTGGGAAGTGTCGCTCGAAGGGCCGGTCTTCACCGATCCGCACCCGTTCACCGAAATGCCGCTCACGCCTGAGCTGGCATTCGGCGGAGAGGGTTTTTCCGCAAACCCGGCCGGACAGGGTGCGGCTGCGGCAGAGCTTTACGAGGATGTTGCGCATCTGCCCTTGCCGAATATCGAACTGGCAGGCGCCGAAATCCGGGAAATCGACGACAAGCCATCCCCGGCTCTGGTCGGACCGATCCCGATGGACAATCCGGAGCGCATCGCGCTTGCCGGGACCTATGACAAGGCCTGGGTGGCGCACCAGATGCCCGACTGGCCGCAGGACTTCGATCCGCGCTACTTCATGTCCGCGCCGCGAGAACAGCGGTTCGATCATTTTTTCAACGGGCACGAGCCGATCCGGGTGGTGGGCATGTCGGCACGCCATCCCGATGTCCATTCCCACCTGCCAGGTGTGCGGGCAAGAGCCTTTGTCAGCCTGACTTCTGCGGAAGGCCAGCTGTCGGAACTTCCCATGCATACCGACACGGTGTGGATTCTCGGATCGGAAATGAAGGGCGTCGTAGTCAATCGCGGGGTCATGGCGGTGGGCGACCGGGACGGCCAGGATGTGGCCGATGTCATGGTGGCCTATGAATGGCTAAAGGATGCGCCCCGCTCCGCAGACTACTACCAGTCCGTCTACGCGCTTCGGGCCGATCCGGAAGAAGGCAAGAAGTATCTGCTTGCGGACGGACAGCTGTCGCCGGAAGAGGCGCCGGAGGAGACGGAGCGCCGGGAAGCGGCAAGGCTGGCTGCTGCGGAAGAGCGGCAGGAGCTCTGGGTTGAAGGCCGGCAATGGCGGCTTGAACGTCATTTTGTGGAACAGGGCCTGCCCGCTTCGCTGGTGCCGGCCGTCGAACAGCCCGACCTGAAGCCGTTCATACTGCCGAGCCAGGAGGATATTGCCCGGGGAGATGTCGATTTCGCGCGGCTGATTTCGGATGCGGAAGACCTGCGCCGTGAGGCCGAGTTGAAATTGGACATGGTGAGCGCGGAACTTTCCGGCCTGGTCAAGCAGCTTGGTGTGCCGTCGCCGGTCAAGCCGGCTGCCAGCATGAGCGAGATGGAAACGCTCAGCCATTCCGTCAGCACGGACAAGGGTTTCCTGCCGGCGATCGAGGAGCTGGTGCCGCAGGAAGACCTGGACCGGTTGCTGGCACAGTACGAAATCGCTCCGACACCCGACATTGCCGCCTTGAGCGAGAAGGATCCGCAAGCCGTGTTCGAGGCCGCACGGGTCCGGTTCGAGGAAAGCACCAGTGTCGGGCTGCTCGCACCTGCCCGAGACATGCTGGAGCGCATGCCGGAAAGCCCGGTTGCCGGGCGGGCCGACGTGGACAAATCGGCTGCCGAAACTGGCACAGAGACGGGCGGCGATGCGCAGTCCGGGGCGTCAGACGATCTGGAGGAGTTTCTGGCCGACACCTTTCCGGGGCTTGCCGGAGACAGCGCACCGACGTCCGAGCGCATGAAAGCGGCGGTCAAGGGTGTCAAGTCAGTCGATCTGCCCCTGGATGACCCCGGTGGCGTTGCCCGCCAGCAGCTGGAACAGACCCAGGAAATCGTCGAGAGTGCGCTGGCAACCTCCCGCCGGATGGCCGGCGAGCCAATAGCGCCACTGGAGCCGCTTGGACCGGAATCGGCGGAGTTGTTCGGTCAATATATCCGGGATCACGTGGCCGCCGGCGGTTCACTCGCTGGGCGGGATCTGGCCGGGGCGCCCCTTGCCGGCACCGGCCTTTCAACAATGGATCTCGGCGGCAGCTTTCTGGAAAGATGCAATCTTTCCGGTGCCGATCTGCGCGCCGTGTCCGGTGAAGACACGGTCCTTGCCGGTGCCGTCCTGGAGAACGCGGATTTCTCCGGCGCTGTGCTGAACCGGGCAAATCTCTCCGGCGTTCAGGCCGGCCGGGTGGTTTTTACCAAATCCCGGCTGGAAAATCTGAAGGTCATCGGAGCGGATTTCTCACACGCTGATTTTGTCGGCGCCGTGCTCAAGGAGTGCACTTTCATCAATTGCCAGTTCACGGCAGCGACCTTCACCGGTGCGGCGCTCGAGAATTGCTCCTTCGTCACCTGCGACCTGAAAGGCCTTCACGGCGAACAGCTTCGTGCGGAAAAATGCAATTTCCTGTCCTGCAACCTGGATCGCGCCGATTGTTGTGGCGCCATGATGAAGAAGGTCACCTTTGCGGATGTGTCCTTCCACGCCGTCAAGCTGTGCCACTCCCTGCTGGATGAATGCGGCTGGTTCGGCAATACCGACATGTATGGCGTGAATTTCCTGGAGGCGCATGCGGTGAAATGCGGGTTCCAGGACGCGAACCTGAATGCGGCCGGGTTCTTCAAGGCGATCTTTTCAGGTTGCAACATGTCCGGAGCCAACCTGAAACTGGCGGACATGCGGCTGTCGTCCTGGAACGGTTCCATGTTCTCCTTCGCGGATGCGCAAAAGGCGGACTTCTTCGGTGCCAACCTGCTGGGGGCGAATTTCCACGGCGCGGACCTCGCCGAGGCAAGCTTCCGCTCAGCGAATTTCTTCCGCACCGATCTCTCCGAGGCCAGGCTCGCCTTTGCCGATCTGACCGGCTGCAATCTGGAACTCACCAACCTGGAGGCCCGCCTATGATCTCCCTGGACGAGCTTGCGGATTTCATCCGCTACGAAGAGCCCGTGATGGATGCCGATTTTTCCGGCGCCGATCTCAGCGGTGTGTCGCTCGCCGGCGGGAGGTTTTTCCGGACAAATCTTGCCGGTGCCAACCTGAAGGACGCGGACCTGACCCGGTGTGTCTTCACCGAGTGTGATCTGCAGGGCGCAGACTTCGGTGCCTCTGAAATCGAGCAGGCCATTTTCGTCAAAAGCAACCTGACAAAGGCTAACCTGGCCGGTTGCCGGTTTGAAAAATCGAGTTTTCTGGAAAGCGTCCTTGCCGACGCAGGCCTTGCGAACACGAACCTGATTGCCTGCCAGGTCGTCAAGTCGGATCTGGTGCGCGCGGATCTTGGCGGTGCGGCGCTTCTCAACAGTGCCATGGTCGAATGTGATACGGCGTCGATCCGGTTGTCCGAGGCGTTGCTGGAAGCGAGTGTCTTCGTCAGCCTGGATCTCGCCGGGGCAGCCTTTGAGAACGTCATCTGCCAGTCGGCGATGTTCCTGAAGTGCAACATGACCGGGCTCGATTTCTCCGATACGCCGATCATGCAGTGCACCTTCATGGAGACCAGCATGGAAGGCTGCCAGTTCGAGCGGGCCGATCTGAGCGGCAGCGTGCTGATCGGCAGCCAGCTGGCCGGGTGTTCCTTCGCAGAAGCCATTGCAGATATGGCGCTGTTCTGCGACGCCAATCTGCAGAAAGCGGTTTTTGCTGGCGCAAAGCTGTCGATGGCGAATTTCAACGGCAGCGATCTGAGGGGGGCGGACCTGACGGCAAGCCTTTCGGAAAAAGCCCAGTTCGACCATGCGGATTGCCGCGGCGCGACCTTTGCCGGCAGCGACCTGAAGATCGCGAATTTCGCCAATTGCAATCTGGATGGAGCGGACATGACCCGTACCACGCTGGATCTGGCCGACTTCCACAATGCCAGCGTCAATGCGGCGCTGACAACCGGGGCACATGGAACGGTCCGCCAGACCGACCAGGTGCGCCTGATCCGCGAAATCTATAACCCGCGCACCGTCGCAACGGACCAATAGGTCCCGACCCAAGGAGCGAAAACGTGTTTGCAAACAATCAGCTCGGATGCATGAGCCTCGGCCTCATGGATGTCTGCAACACCTATGTCGGCACCGCGGCCGTGCCCACGCCTTATGTCAACATCGCCACTTCGTCTGTGGCGGTTCCCAATGCGGTGACCGTACTCCTCGGTGGCGGGTTTGCGCATAATCTTCTGACAACCACAACGGTGACGAGCGGCGACGAAGCGGGCGCCATGCTTGGTGTTGCGTCCGGAACCATCGTTGGTCCCAGCACGCATGTCACCAGCTCCGTGAAAGTGTTCATGGGTGTATCTCCCGCGACACGGCTGACCGACACCACCATTCAGAATTCGACCAATTCCGTCGGAATGACGCTGACGCCGGCACAGGTCACCTGCCTGGTCCTGTCCTAACCGTCCGCACCGGCTGCTGCAGAAGCAGCAATTGTTTGAAAGGAACCCGGCATGACTTCCTCCGAGACAGTTGACGACGCCGACTATGAAGTGAGCAGCACGGACGAGGCGCTGAACGCTACGGTTCTCATTCCGGATGAGAGCTCGTCCTCGTCGGAAGAAACGACGGATACGAAGGACAACAGCAGTTTCCTCCGGATCGGCAAGTATGATGCCAGCGAAGAAGGCGACCGTTCGCCTGATCATATGGATGAGGCCGCAAGGGGCGCCCTGATCCAGACAACGGGCGGACTGTTCTTCCTGATCAACGAGGACGCCTATCACCAGTACAAGTCGAACCTGGACATCTATATCGAAGGCAATCTGGAAGAGGCCATCGACGGCAATTCCAGCACGACAATTTCCGGCACCAACGACGTCAAGACAACGGGTCTCAGCCGTCACTCGGGCGAAAGCTATGTGATCTCGACCGGTAGCTACACGGACGAGGAACCGGGATCGACCAACGATATCCTTCTGAAATCCGACAACAAGATCGAGCTGGAAAGCGACAATGGCGTGAAAATGTCGGTCCGCAGCAGCTACTGGGCCGAGCTCAGCGGCGAAGGTCTCTGGGAAACGCAGCTGAAGGACGCCATCGAGGTCACCACCGGCACGACCCACGAGCGATTTGGCGGCTGGAGCACGGAAGAATTCTATGGCGGCAAATTTGAGTTCCAGATTGCCGGCGCCTTTGCGATTTCGTTTTCGGTGAGCATCGAAATCAGCCTGCTGGTCGGAATTTCGGTGGCCAATATCGAAATCGGTGCGACGGCGATCGAGATCGGCGCGACCGGCATCGCCATCGGTGCGACCAACCTGAAGATCGAGACGACCAATATCGAGGTCGCGGCCACAAATGTGGAAGTGTCCACGCGGGAGGCCGAAGTCAAGAGTGCCAGCGCTGTGCTCAACGCCACCAGCATCAAGATCGCCACCGGTATGAAAATTCTGAGCTGATCAGCGACGGCCCGCGCATCACATGAACCTGACATCCTCCGAAAAATGCCAGGCGGCCGAAAAGCTGATCCAGAAAGGTCGGTTCGAGGACGCCGGTTTCCTGCTGGACCAGGTGCTGGAAAGCCATCCCGGAAACACCAGCGCCCTGATCGCCAAAAGTGCCCTGCAGCTCAAGGCCGGGCATGTTGCCGAGGCGAAACAACTCTTGCAGGTGGCCTATCAAGTGACCCCGGACGATCCGGTGATCCTGACGAACATGGCCAACCTGGCCCTGTTCGAGAACCGTGTGCCCGACGCGTTGGAACATCTGCAGACAGTGGTGGGCCAGTCTCCGGAGCATTTGCCGGCGAAACTGCTGCTGGGACAGATCCACCTGCAGCGCGGCGATCTTGGCGATGCGCGAACCTGGTTGCGCCGTGCCGCCGCGCTCGGTCCCGAGGATCCCGATGTTCTCGTGGCATTGGCGTCGCTGGCGCTGGCGCACCAGAACATCACGGAAGCCGCAGCCCTGCTCGACAAGGCGCTGGAGTGCGCACCGGATCATGAACGCGTGCTGTCGACCCTGGCCCAGGTCCGTGCCCTGACCGGCGATTTTGATGCGGCCACCACGCTGGCCGCAAAGGCCCATCTCGAGGCGCCACAGGATCCGGATGTCGCCGTTACACTGGCGCGGGTCTATCTGGCCTCGGGCGTGCTCGGCGAAGCCCAGAAGCTGATGGAGCGGTTCAGGGTCCGGTTTCCCGATTTTGCGCCGGTTGTCCTGTGCGCCGCGGAGGTGTCGATTGCCAGGGGCAAGGTCACCGAGGCGCTGGCGGACACTGTCAGATGGCTGCGCAACGCACCAAAGGAGAGCGGCCGGGTCGCCGGGTTCCTGAAGGTTCTCAAGAAGGCCGGGGCCTGGCAGCAGCTGCTCGATCTCAGCGACAAGCTCTCGCCAGAGCTTGCCGGCAGCGGTCCGGTCCAGAGCCTGCGCGAAGAGGCGCTCCATGCCCTGGGGCGCTCGCGAGAGGGATGGGCTTCCTGGGCGGCGCGGCGCAAGCTGCCGGAGAAACGCCCGGAGCCGCCGCTGCTTGTCGGTCTGCCCCCGCGCACACCGCTGCTGGACCAGCTTGTGTTGATGCGTTTCGTCAATGCGTGGGCCGCTGAAGGAGCGGTGGAGCTGATCGGGCACACGCCGGTGGCGGATGTCTGGGGCCGGATTGCGGCCGGGGACGCAGTCAGCTGGCGGTCCCGGGCCGACCGGCCGGTTGAGTTGCCCGCCGACCTGGCTGCCCGCACCGTTCTCTACGCTTTGGAAATGGCGGCCTTCGCCCCCTATCTGGCACCTCAGCCGGAACGTCGTGCCCTTTGGGAGGGGGCCCTGCCGCAGGACGGCCGGCCGAGGGTCGGTGTCTTCTGGGATGCCCGGGCGCCGGGCCTGCTGATCGATCACCTGCGCGAGATATTCGACGATGTGCCGGTGCATGCGATCAGCCTCCAGTTCGACGACAGCCGCCATCAGTTGAGAGCCTGGCCCGCTGCCTTCGATGCCGGCAAGGCGCTGGAAAACACGGGAGACCTGGTCAACCTGGTCGATTGCCTCGACCTGGTGGTCGGTCCGGACGGTCTTCCGCTTCATATCGCCGGAGCGCTTGGAAAGAGCGGTGTTGCGCTTCTTCAGGAAAATCACGAGTGGTACTGGGCAGGGCAGCAGGCGCAGAGCGACTGGTATCCGAGCATTGACCGGATCGTGTCACCGGTTGGACCTGACTGGTCGGCCGGCAAGAATGCTCTGCGGGAAATGCTTGCGCAATGGATGCAGGATCCAGGGGCTCGGTAAGCTGTCGAGCAGGCGGTCGGCTGTGGGGTGATCAGAACGGCACCCAATTGCCTGCCTCCAACGGAGCGAGGTGGCATGGATTTGAAAGATGTTTTTTGTGTCTTCGGTCGAAAAATCAGTCGGCGCTCCTGAAATTCTGACAATGAAAAGAAAAAGTGCTTCATGCGCTATGTCTTTCGAATTTTTAATAAATCTATTTTCCTCGTCAAATGGGTGATTTAGCTGTCGCCTTTCCTGGTAAGTGCAGTCCAAAACCGCCCGCCGCTCTTGACCTGTTCGCCTCGAGTGATGAACTCTAGGGCAGGTGCTCGATATTTCATTTCAATCTCCGGCCTTGATGGTGCCGGTCTTGCGGCACCTCGGGAGGTCGTGATGGGATTGCAAGCCAAGGCGGATAGCGGAGCCACAGCACTGGAAACCAGCGATGCCGCGTTCCCAGGCAATCTCCTGACCGAGCAACCGCTCAAGCGCCAGAAAACACCGACGGGCGAAGTGCAGGAGCGAGAAGGCAATGCCTTTGAGCTAAGCGTGTCGGGTGAAAGGCTAAGCGCGCAACGCGCCGTGTCCTGTCTGCTGGAGCCCAGGATCGGAGATCTGGTGGCCCTGCTGGACACGGAAGAGGGCGTGTTCATAACGGATGTCCTGGTTAGGCGGGAGGGGAAAACCGAGCAGTCCCGGATCACTGTCGGGGGAACGCGCGGCGAAGCGCAGGACCTGGTCATTGCAGCGGCAAATCTGAAAATCGAAGCATCGGAAAACATTGAGGCGCACGCCAGAAGCATGTCTTTTCGCTTCGAAAGCATCCTGATGGCAGGACGCCAGCTGGCCCTTGTCGGCACCAAGCTTTTGACGTCCATGCAGGACATCGTCACCAACGCGAAAAAACAGCTTGCCAGTTTCGAGACGACGTCGACGCGGGCCAGGAACAGGGTTGATCGGGTTGACGAGACCGACCAGTTGCGCGCCGGAAGCATTCAGACCCAGGCCGATAGTGTTGCACTGACCCAGGCCGGCACGTCTCTGATTGTCGCAAAAGAGGACATTCGCCTCGACGGCAAACGCATTTCCATGGGCTAGTTCCCCTTTGAATTGAGCCAGCTGCAATTCTTCCGGCATGAGCGCCGGAGCGTGAGGTTTCATCGATGCGTATTATCAAGCCCCTGCGACTTGGTCTGCTGACCAAAACCGTGCCGCATAATGGCGGCGGGCTTTTTGTCGTCTCGACCTTCACGCTTTTTGATCTCCTGGACCCCACGGACATCTTGGCGGAAACGGGGCTTTGGCCGATGGCGGCCAAGGCGTTGCCCAAGGGCGCGATCTTCGACCCGGCTTACCCGAAACCGACTGCCGAGTTCCTGATCGCGGGCCGCGCCATGTCACGAGAACCGGTGCAGGCCATGCAAGTTGGTGTTTCTGTCGGCGACAAGGCGCGCGCGCTGTCGGTGTTCGGCGACCGCACCTGGCAACCGAGCGTCGAGGGACCCGTGTTCTCGCAGCCGGATCCTTTCACGGACATGCCGTTGACCCCGGACCGGGCGTTTGGTGGCGAGGGCTACGCTGCCAATCCCGCCGGACGCGGAGCTGTTGCCGCTGACCTCTATGGCCATGCCGAAGGCATCCCGTTGCCGAATGTCGAACTGGCCGGCTCGGAAATCCATGCGATTTCAGACGTGCCGGAGCCTGCGCTGGTTGGTCCGATCCCGATGGATGACCCCGCCCGGCTGCGGCTGATGGGCACGTATGACAGCAGCTGGGCGCAGACAAAAATGCCCGAATGGCCGGACGATTTCGATCCGCGCTACTACCTGAGTGCTCCTCAGGAGCAACGGTTCGATGGATTTCTGACCGGCACCGAACCCATCCGTGTCATCGGCATGTCCGCCGACGCGCCGGATGTTCAAAGCTGTCTTCCCGGCGTGCGTGCGCGCGCCTTTGTGACTGTAAAAGGGGCGGCGGGGACACTGCATGAAATTCAGATGCGCACTGACACCGTCTGGGTGTTTGGGTCCGAGTTGAAGGGTGTGGTCGTCAATCGCGGCATCGTCGAGATCGCCAGCCGGGACGGCAACGAGATCGACAGCGTCATGGTGGCCTATGAATGGCTCAGGGATGCACCGCGCCCGGCAAGCCATTATCACGAGGTCTACGCACTTCGGACGGATCCGGAGGAAGGCCACAAGTACTTGCTCGCTGACGGACAATTGTCGCCCAAGGAAGCACCTGAAGAGCTCGAGCGGCGGGAGCAGGCCCGTCTGTCGGATGCCCGGGCGCGAATGGCCAAGTGGGACGAGAACCGGAAGTGGCGGCTGGAACGTCATTTTGCCGACAACGGGCTACCGGCGTCGCTGGTTCCGGTGACGGATGATCCGGAGATGAAGCCCTTTATCCTGCCGACAAAGGAAGATGTCGCGCGTGGAGACGTGGATTTCGCCAGATTGATCTCCGATGCCGAGGATCTGCGTGTTGAAGCGGAGCTGAAGGCCAACATGGCCCGTGCCGAGGTTTACGGCTTCAACAGGCAGCTGGAAGTGCCCTCGTCAGGCGCTCCGACGGCCAGCCTGGAGCGCATGGAGCAGCTCGGCGAAGGCAATGGCGGTGGACCGGGCTTTCTGCCTGGCTTCGACGACCTGTTGCCGCATAGCGAACTCGACAGGATCCTGGAGGCATTTGAGCAGGTTGCGCCGGAAGAGCGGCACGACGTCCTCAGCGCCGACCCGCAGGCCGATTTCGAGGCCGCGCGTGACAGGTTTCTGAAAACCGAGCAGTCCGGCCTGTTGGCACCAGCCAAATCCCTGCTCGAAACACTGCCTCCATCAGAGGGACCGCCGGACCTGCCCGAGGAGCAGGTGAACTCGGAAACACCGGTGCTGGATGAGATCCTGGAAAACTATCTTTCCAAGGCCTTTCCCGAACTGGACGTGGAAACGGGCGCTTCACGGGCGGATGGTCTTCGGGCAGCGCTGACACCGGACCGGTCCGCCATGGAAACCATGGAGGACCGCCAGGCAGCCGTGCAGCAGCAACTGCTCGACGCCGAAGCAACTGCGGAAGACGCCCTGGTGACGGCTCGCCGCGAAGCGGCCGAACCGATCGCACCGCTCAAGCCCATCGGGCCGGAGGCCGCGGGGCTGTTTGGCAATTTCATCCGGGCTCACATTTCAGGAGGGGGAGCGCTGGCCGGCCGGGACCTGGCAGGCGCGGATCTGGGTGACCTCGACTTGGCCGGGGCGAACCTTGCCGGCGCATTTCTGGAAGCCTGCAGACTGCAAAACGCCCGCCTTCAGCGCGCACAGGCCGAAGACGCGGTGTTCACCGGCGGTGACCTGACCGGCGCCGACTTGTCTGCGGCCGAACTCGGAAGGGCAAACTTCTCCAAGGTGATTGCCAGGGGCGCCAGCTTCCGCAATGCGCGGTTCTCGGGGTCGACCGTTGTGGCGGCCGACTTCACCGATTGCGACTTTTCCGGCGCGATGCTGGATGGCTGCACCTTCGTGGACTGCCAGTTCGCCAATGTCTCCCTGAGCAGCGCTCATCTGCGCGACTGTGCCTTCCTGAAAAGCGATCTGACCGAACTGAAAGCGGATCGCGTGCAGCTTGAGAAAACCAGCTTCCTCAGCTGTCAGCTGGACCGCTCTGACTGGAGCAAAAGCTCGCTCAAGAAGAGTTCGTTTGCGCGCGTCGGTTTTCGCGAAGCCAATCTTGCCGGTGCGGTTCTGGCCGAATGCGGCTGGTTTGGCCAGACCGACATGGAAGGGGCCAATTTCACGCATGTTCAGGCGGTCAAATGCGGCTTTCAGGAAGCCCGCCTGGCAAAGTCGGCGTTCCACCGGGCTGTCTTCAACGAATGCAATTTCGCGTCGGCAATCCTGTCGGGTGCCGACATGCGGCTGGCCTCTTTCAAGGGCAGCCTGTTTGCCTTTGCAGAGATCTGCGAGGCGGATCTTTTCGGGGCGAATTTGCTGGAAACGAGTTTGCACGGGGCCGACCTCGGCCGAAGCAGTTTCCGCGCCGCCAACTTCTATCTGGCTGACCTTTCCGATGCGAAGGTCGCCTTTGCCGACTTCACAGCCTCCAATCTGGAGCTGAGCAACAAGGAGGCGAAGGTTTGAATTCCATCGACGACCTTGTGGAGTTTCTGCACCACGAAGAACCGATCCTGAACGGGCATCTTGCCGGCGGCAATCTGTCCGGTCTTGACCTGACCGGCGTGACCTTCCTGCAAACGGATCTCTCGGGCGCGGATTTTACCGGTGCGACCCTGAGCCAGACCGTCTTTACCGGCTGCTCGCTGCAGGGCGCGCGCTTTCAGGACATGGATGTCGATCAGGCGATTTTCACCCGATGCGATTTGAGCGACGCAAATCTTGCAGGCTGCCGCCTGGACAAGACGTCCGTGGTGGAAGGGTCACTTGAAGGCGCGAAGCTGACGGGTGCGAGCCTGGTCTCCAGCCATCTGGTCAACACGGATCTCAAAACTGCCGATCTTTGCAGTGTCGCGCTGATCAACAGCGCCCTGATCGAATGCGGCACGCAGGGTCTTGATCTCTCTGACGCCGTCATCGAGGCGAGCGCGCTCGTCGGGATGGACCTCACTGAGGTCGGTTTCCAGCATGTCGTCTGTCACTCTGCCATGTTCATCCGCTGTGACCTGACGGGGATCGACTTCTCCGGGACGCCGGTCATGCAATGCACCTTCCTGGAAAGCGACATGGCCGGCTGCCGGTTCGAACGGGCCGACCTGAGCGGAAGTCTGCTGATCGGCAGCCAGCTGAAAGGCAGCTCCTTTGCCGAAGCCATTGCCGAGACCACACTCTTCTGCAACGCCGACTTGCAGGAAGCCGTCTTTTCCGGAGCGCGGCTCGCGATGGCCAATTTCACCGGCAGCGATCTCAGGATGGCCAACCTGTCGTCCAGCGCATGCGAGAAGGGGCAGTTTGGCGGCGCGGATTGCCGCGGAACCCAATTTACCGGCAGCACCATGACATTGGCGAATTTCTCGCACGCAAACCTGGATGGCGCCGACCTGTCGCAGACGGCTCTCCATCTGGCGGACTTTCACAACGCAAGTGTCGAATCGACCCTGACGGCCGGTGTCCAGGGAACGGTCCGGCAGACCGATCAGCAGCGGCTCATCTGTGAGCTCTATGATCCGCAAACGGTTGAATCCTAGGAGACCATGATGGTTTTTAGTCTCAATCAGAATGGCGCGACGAGCCTCGGCATGCCGGATGTCTGCAACATCACGACACCTGCCGGGCCGGTCCCGACCCCCTTCGTCAACTTCGCGATGTCGAGCCTGGCAGTGCCGAATGTCTTCAACGTGTTTGTGGGAGGCGGGCTCGGACACAATGTCCTGACCACGACCACGATCACCAGCGGTGACGAGGCGGGGGTCGCAATGGGGGTGGCGTCCGGAACGATCATCGGCCCCAGCCGCCACCTGACCAGCTCCGTCAATGTCTTCTTCGGTTTTGCGCCCGTGACGCGCATGCTGGACTCGACCTTGCAGAATTCAACCAATGCACCGGGCACCACGCTGGTCCCGACGCAGTTCACCCATATGGTGTTGTCCTGAGCCGCGCCTGGGCGCGCAAGTCCGGAGGAGACCGGCATGTCTGATTCCCAAACGGTCGATGATCTTGATGTTGTTGTTTCGCAAAGCGATTCCGCCGAAGAGTTGAACGCAACGCTGCTGATCCCGGACAAGGCCAGCGCTTCGGCCGAGACGTCGACCCTAACCAAGGACACAAGCAGTTTTCTGCGCATCGGTGAATATGAGGCGTCGGAGGAAGGCGACCGGTCCCCGGAAAACATGAGTGCCGCGGCCCGCGGTGTGCTGGTCCAGACCACGGGCGGCTTGTTCTTCACGATAGGCGAAGACGCCTACCATCAGTACAAGGGCAATGTTGATGTCGAGATAGAAGGCAATCTGACGGAAGCCATCACCGGTGACAGCTCGACCACGATTTCGGGCAAGAGCGATGTTCACACAACGGGCGTTGCCCGTCACTCGGGCCAAAGCTTCGTCATAGCGACAGGCTCCTACAGCAACACAAACCCGGACGCGACCAATGACATTCGGCTGAAGTCAGACAACAAGGTCAATCTCAACTCCGATACCGGTGTCGAGATGACGGTTGGCAGCTCCTACTACGCCAAGATCAACAGCGAAGGGCAGTGGAAGAAGAACTTCAAGGATGAGGTTGCCGTTACCACCGGCACAACACACAGCCGCTACGGGGGCTGGACAACGTCGGAGTATTACGGCGGTTCCTTCACCTTCCAGATCGCCTTCACGATTTCCCTGTCCTTCTCGATAAGCATTGATATCAGTCTGCTTTTGAGCATTGCGGTTTCGAGTATGTCCGTTGAAGCCAAGGGGCTGAAAATGGAAGCAACCAAACTGGCGGTGTCGTCGACCGGTGTCAGCGTCGACATCACGTCGCTGTCGGTGTCCAGAACCTTGGTCGAGGTGAAGACCGAAGACGCACGTGTTGAAACCACCGCCAGCGCCGTTCTGAACAAGGCGGGGATCAAACTGGCATCCGGCATGAATATCATCAGCCCGTAATCCCATGAGCGTTTGAACCGGACATGAGCCTGACAAGCACCGAGAAATGCGCAGCAGCTGAAGAGCTGATTGCGGGTGGAAAACTCGAGGATGCCGAATTCCTGCTGGAGCAGGTGCTGGACAGCCATCCGCTCAACGTGACCGCCCTGAACGCAAAATGCGGACTGCTGATGCGATCGGGCAAGATGGCTGAGGCCAAACGTCTGCTGCAGATCGCGTCCGATATCGCGCCGGAAGATCCCGTTGTGCTGACCAATCTGGCCAATGTCGCACTCCTGGAAAACAGGATCGGGGATGCGATAGACAGCCTTGAACAAGCCCATGGCGCCCGCCCGGATTACCTTGCTGCAATCCTGCTGCTCGGCCAGGTGCACCAGATGCTTGGCCAGCGCAAGGAGGCCGCAGAGTGGCTCACAAGGGCCTCAGCACTGCAGGCCGAGGATCCGGATGTTCTTGCCGCCGGCGCCGCTTTCGAGCTCGATCAGCAGAACATTGTCGAAGCGCGACGGCTCTACGAAAAAGCCGTCGAGACCCGGCCGGATCATATCCGGTCACTGGCGGGGCTGGCCAGGATCAGGTGTCTTGCCGGGGATTTTGATAAGGCGGTGGAACTTGCCAAGAAGGCTCATCTGCTGGCGCCGCAGGATCCGGAAAGCGCATTGGTGCTGGCGCAGGTGTTTTTCCAGTCCGGTGCCCTTGGGGATGCGGACAAGCTGATCGGTCGCTTCAAGCGACGTTATGCCGATTACGCGCCTATTGTCCTCCTGGGCGCAGAAATCAGGATCGCCCAGGGCGAGGTGCAGCAGGGGCTGGCGGATGTCGCTGCCTGGTTTCGCAAGGCGCCGGGGGATGCTGCCCGGCTGGTTGCGTTTTTGAAGCTGCTCGGGAAGGCCGGCGACTGGCAGCGGATCCTGGACATGTGCGAGAAACTGCCTGCTGAAGTCCGGGCGTCCGACGCTGTTGTCAGCCTTCAGGAGGAGGCACTGTTGGCGCTCGGGCGCACCAAGGAAGGCTGGCAATCCTGGGCTCGGCGGCGGAATCTGTCTGGTGAAAGCCCTTGCCCGCCAGTGCAGGTCACGCTGCCACCGCGCGCACCATTGCTCGACGAAATGGTCCTGATGCGGTTTGTCGATGCTGTTGCCCGGAATGGCCGGCTGGAAGTTTCCGGCGAAACACAGATCCCGGGCATGTGGGAGCGGCTGAGCGCAGCGGCCTCCGTTGATTGGGCAAGGGAGGCAGCACCAGACCCTCAACTGCTGGCGGATCTGGCGGCCAGGGCCACGCTGCATGCACCGGAGAATGGCGGTTTTCGCGCCTATCTCGCGCCCGAACCCGGCAGACGGGCGATGTGGGAGGCTGCCCTTCCTTCCGACGGGCGGCCACGTGTCGGCGTCTTCTGGGATGCGCGGCCACCGGGTCTTCTGATCGATCACCTTCAGGACGCGCTGCAGGACCTGAACATCCATATCATCAGCCTGCAATTCGACGAGAGCCGCCATCAATTGCGGACCTGGCGCGGTGTTCTCGATGCCGGCGTGAAACTGGAGGGGCCCGGGGATCTGGTCAACCTTGTGGACTGTCTGGATCTGGTGGTCGGCCCGGATGGCGTGCCGCTGCATGTCGCCGGCGCGCTCGGACGCCGAGGCATTGCGCTTTTGCAGGAAAATCACGAATGGTACTGGGCCGGCAGCGATCGACAAAGCATCTGGTATCCGGATGTGGAGCGGATCGTATTGCCGATCGGTCCAAGCTGGGCAGGGGCAAAGCCGGCGCTGCGCGAAACGCTTGAGAGGATCGTACCGGCTCTTCACCTGCCGGTTACCACATAAACCATCGGTAGAACTGGCTGGATTGCATCGATCCGCTTATCCGCCCTAGGCTATCGGCGCGGCGGTTTGACCATGTCGATGACAGTTGGCAGGGATCTGACCACCGGACCGCCATTGGCCCAGGTGGGAGGAGATCGTGACGGACCTCGCAGACAGGGTGAAAGCTCTTGAAGGTGTGCTTTCAAGCGTCGATCAGGGCGTTGCCGCCTTCGACGAAAACCTTGTGCTGGTTGCCTGGAACGATCGTTTTCTGGAGCTTCGCGAATACCCCGATCACCTCATCTTTGAAGGCCAGAAATTCGAGACCCTGATGCGCTTCGATGCTGAGCGCGGCGAGTTCGGGGAAGGCGATATCGATGCAATCGTTGAAGAACGTGTCGCCGTTGCGCGCCGGTTCAGGCCTCATGCGCTGGAGCGCCGCCGGCCGGACGGCGCCTATATCGAAATCAAGGGCGGCCCGCTGCCGGGCGGTGGCTTTGTCAGCACCTATTCCGACATTACGGAGCGGGTGAGGGCACGGCAGCAACTGCTGCAGCAGATGGAGGATCTGAAGGAGGCCCGCCAGGAAACCCTGCGCATGATGGCAGAGGCGGAGGCAAACCGGCGCCGCGCGGAGGATCTGCGGGAAAAGGCCGAGAGTGCGACCAGGGCGAAAGACTCCTTTCTGGCGACGATGAGCCATGAGATCCGAACGCCGATGAACGGTGTTGTCGGCATGATCGATCTGCTGACCCAGACCCGGCTCGATCAGGACCAGCGCCAGATGGCAACGACCATCCGCGAGTCGGCCCTGGCCCTGCTCACGATCATCAACGACATTCTCGACTTTTCCAAGATCGAGGCCGGCAAGATGGATCTGGAGGAAATTCCGGTTTCGCTGCAGGAGATCGTGGACGGCGTCGGGGAAACCATGGGCCCCAACGCCTGCGCGAAATCCCTGTCACTGGTGACCTATTGCGATCCGGAGATCCCCCAGCATGTGCTGGGAGATCAGGTCAGGCTCAGGCAGATCCTGTTCAACCTGCTCGGCAATGCCGTCAAGTTCACGGAGGCAGGGCAGGTCACCCTGCGGGCCGATCTGGTGGATATCCGCGACAACCACGCCCGCGTGCTCTACCGGATCGACGATCAGGGCATCGGCATGACAAAGGAGCAGATTGCACGCCTGTTTCAGCCCTTCGAGCAAGCCGATACCACGACCACACGCAGGTTTGGCGGAACCGGTCTGGGCCTGACGATCGTGCGCCGGCTTGTCGACCTGATGGGTGGGCGGATTGCAGTGGACAGTCTTCCGGGGGAAGGCAGCCGGTTTACCGTTCATCTGGACCACGCGCTTGCCGGAGACGTCAGTCCGGAAAACGACACGGTTCTCGGGGATCTCCGTGTACTGGGCGTTTTGCCTGGCGATGCCTTTCAGGGTCAGATCTACAGCCAGTATCTAGAGCCACATGGGGCTCAGGTCGAGATCACGGGCCGTCCTGAGGAGGTGCTGGAAAGGGTATTGTGCGCGGCAACCAGGGGAAAGGCCTTTGATGTCGTGGCCATCGGTCTTGGCGTGACGGAGCCGCAGAAGGCCGAATTGCTCGAAACAATCGGACAGCACAAGGATCTTCGGCGGACGGGATTTCTGGTCGAGCGGCGGTCTTCCGATGTTGCAACGCTTGCCGAGCAGGCGGGCATCACAAATGTCGCGGCAACGCCTTTGACGCGTCGAAACCTTGTAAAGGCGATCTCTGTCGCAGCGGGCAGGGCCGCGCCGATGGAAGCGGAGGTTACCTCGCCGGTATCCTATGCACAGCGCGAAGCGCCCTCTGTCGAGGATGCGGTTGCCAACCATGAACTTGTGCTCGTGGTTGAGGACAACAAGACCAATCAGGACGTGATCCAGCGGCAACTGCGGCTGCTCGGATTCCAGTCGGAAATTGCCGAAGATGGTGAGGCCGGTCTTGCCGCAATCCGGTCCGGAAGACATGCGATTGTGCTTACCGATGTCAACATGCCGAAAATGGACGGACTGGAAATGACGGCCCAGGCGCGCCGGACCGAAGCGGCAAAAGGAGGGCGTCTTCCAATCATCGCCATCACCGCAAATGCCATGCAGGGCGAGGTCAGACGTTGCCTTGATGCGGGCATGGACGATTTCCTCACCAAGCCGCTGGAAATGGAAAAGCTGAAAGGCTTGCTGCACCGATGGCTGCCGCATGTTCTGGCAGAACAGGTGCAGGCACTGTCGGACGAAGCGGCAGGGTCTTCCGGAAGTGGTGCCGACGCAGGGCCAATCGACCGATCCGCGCTTGTCGAAATCTTTGGCGACGATGACGAGACAATTTCCGAGATCCTGTCGGATTTTGTCGCCCCTGCCTGGGCAAGCATCGCCGAGGCCGAGGCCGCGGTTGCTGCCAGGGACAGCGGACAGGTCGCAGCGGCCTGCCACAAGCTGAAATCCTCCTCGCGTGCGGTTGGAGCCAATGCGCTGTCCGACCTGTGTCAGCGCCTGGAGAAGGCAGGATCAGCAAATGACTGGACCGTAATTAACGCAGAGTTTCCTAATCTTCAGTCATTAATGAGCGACGTTGCGGACTATATCGATCAGAATTGAGCGGCAATGGGAACGTCACATGCAAGACATGACAGTGCTGATTGTTGATGACGATACGTTCATTACCAACCTGACGACCCGCATGCTGAAAAAACTCGGCATCGAGCGTGTGCGGTCCGCCAAGGACGGCCATGATGGCTTGAGCGAGATCGGGACGGACAAGCCGGACGTCATTCTGTGCGACCTCAACATGCCCGGCATGGACGGTCTTGAGTTCCTGCGTCACCTGGGCGAGGACAAGATCGGCAGCGGGATCATCCTTGTCAGCGGGGAAGACAAGCGGGTGCTGCAAACCGCAACCCAGCTTGCCAAGGCCCATCACCTGAATGTTCTGGGGTCGCTGCAAAAGCCAATCAAGCCGGTCCCCCTCAAGGTATTGCTCGACAAGTTCGATGAGCAGCAAAGTGCATCCAGGCGGGGGCCCATCACTTTGTTGACCCTGGAGGCTGTCCAGGAAGGGCTTCACAATGGACGGATCGACGTCTTTTTCCAGCCCAAGGTCTCGGTACCGGACCGTCGCCTGGTCGGGGTCGAGGCGCTGGTGCGCTGGCGTTCCGAAGACGGTCGTTTGATACCGCCCATCGCCTTTCTGCCCGTAGTGGAGGAAAACGGCCTGATCGACGATCTGACAGCCCAGGTGTTCCAGATTGCGGTGGGCGCGGCGGCAGACTGGGTGCAAAGCGGATTGAACATCAAGGTTGCCGTCAATTTTTCCGTCGATTCCCTGACCCGGTTCGACCTGGTCGATTTTCTGGTCGGCACAGCCCGCGACAAGGGCATCGACCCGGACAAGCTGATCCTTGAGGTGACCGAGAGCCGGATCATGGAAGAGGTGACCACCCCCTGGAAATCCTGACCCGGCTGCGCATCAAAGGGGCCGGTCTTGCCATCGACGATTTCGGTACCGGTGCGTCGTCCATGCAGCAGCTGAAGCGCATTCCCTTTACCGAGCTGAAAATCGACAGGGCCTTCGTGGCAGGAGCACCGACGGACGAAGAAGCCCGCGCCATGCTGGAATCAAGCATAGCGCTGGCAAAGAAGCTCGACCTGACGATTGTGGCCGAGGGGGTCGAAACCCAGGAGGAGTGGGACCTGATCGAACGTCTCGGGGTCGAGATCGTGCAGGGCTATTTCATTGCCAAGCCAATGCCCGCGGATGACCTATTGGCGTGGGCGCGTGCGAACGGCGACCTCAGTCCCTAGCATCGGCAGGTGTCCCGGAGGGTTCCGGGTCGGTCGGAAAGCGCAATTCAACGGTGGTGCCCTTGCCGGGGCTGGACAGAATTGTCGCCCGGCCACCGCTTTGACGCACAAAGCCGTAGACGACGGCGAGGCCAAGGCCCGCCCCGCCTTCGTCCGAGCGCGTGGTGAAATAGGGTTCGAACGCCTTGTCCGCTTCCTCCGGATTCATGCCGATCCCGGTATCGGTCACGGAGACAACAACGCTTTCGTCCTGTGACCAGGCCTTTACGACAACGGAACCACCGTCCGGCATGGCGGCTGCCGAGTTGAGGCAGAGGTTCAAGACAGCCTGTTCGAACAACTCCGGGTCCAGGACGAGCGGCGGCAGGTGGTCGTCCAGATCCAGTTCCAGCCGGCAGGCTTCACCGATCGCGATTTCGAGAATATCGGCCATGCCGCGCAAGAGGGTGGAGATATCCGTCCGGCTTAAATTGGTGGGCTGCTGCCGGCCGATGGTAAGCATGCTGCTGGCCAGCGAACGGCCTCGGTCGGCCGCTTTGCGAATGCGGGCTATGTTGCGCTGCTGCCGGTCGCTGAAGCCGCCCTCGCGTTCAAGCAGGCCCAGGCTTCCCGTAATGATGCCGATGGTGTTGCCGACTTCATGGCTGAGCTGGTGGGTGAGCCGCATGATGCCATCGAGGCGCATGGCCTTGGCCGCTTCGGCTTCCTGGCGGTCCAGCAGGGTGACATCGCGGGCAAGCAGGACAACGCCGTCATCGCTCTGGCGTGACAGGGAGATTTCGGTGACGGTGCCATCGGTGGAGCGATGACGCACGGAAACGGGCTTTGTCAGCAAACCGGCCTTGGCACCGTCCGGCAGTGTTTCGCTCCGGATTTCGGGGATGGGCGCGAGGAACTGGACCAGCGGCAGCTTGCGCGCAGACCCCTTGTGACCGATCAGTTCGATCACGCGCCGGTTCATGGTTACGGGCCGGCCGGCGGCATCGAAAATGGCAATGCCCTCATTCATGCTTCTGAAGGTGGAGCGGATGGTGCGCGCCGCAGCTTCTGCTGTCCGCCGGAGACGGGTGACCCTGTCGACGCTCTCCTTGAACGCCTGGAAGGCCCGTTGCAGATCCAGCAGCTCGGTCTCATCGCCTTGATAGACGGGCGGGCCGACATCCTTTTGTCCCTTGGTGAGCGCGTTCATGCCGCTGGACAGGGACACAATGCCTCTGGAGACCCGGATCGCTGAACGGATGGACAGAACCGCGATGGTCAGCACCAGAATGGAGGCTGCCGCAACGATGAACAGCAGCCGTTGCAGGGTTTCCGACGTCGATTGAAAATCGGCATTCAGCGTCTGGGTGACGATGTCGGATTGTGTCTCGGTCGCAAAGGACAGTTCGCGTGCGATGGTGTGAAGCTGCGCGACAGCGGTGCGCACACCGAACATCTCCATGAGATACCGGGTCTGGGCGGCAAACACGCGTTCATAGGGCTTGAGGGCGTCTTCCGGCAGCGGCAGCGTGACGGTCTCGGCGACATACCGGCGGCGCAATTCGCCGAGCTGGAACAGGCTGCCGGCGCTTGAGACGGAATGCACAATGGCATTGAGGCGCTGACTGAGCTGTTTCTGAGCGCTGGTTTCGCCGACGGCGATGACGCCAAGCGCCGACGAGACCTCTTCCTTGTGGTCTTGTGCGGTTTCGGCGCGCGCGGCGAGCGCCAGCGTCTGCGTGCGGATCTGCTGAAGAAGCCCGGCAACCTGGGCATTGGCCAGTCTGTAGGTCTCCTTGTCCGATGGATAGTCCGGCAGGGAGGCGAGCAGCGCATCTACCTGCTCAACAAGCGCCCGGCTCTTGGAGGAGACTGCGTAAGGCGAAGTCGCGTTCATGAGGAACGGGGCGCTGGAGACCAGGTCCGACACCTGGCGCGACACCAGGGCGGCATCTGCCAGGCTGGAATAGGCCTGCAGGCCGTAGGCAGCCGTTTCCTCCCGAGCCTTCAACAGCCCGTAGATCGCGATCGCCGACAGCGCAAAGGCAACGACACAGATCAGCACGATGGCCGCCGGCAGGCGGAAAGCTATGGAGGAAAGACGCGAACGGCTGATCATCCGGTCAGGCGGGCCGGATCCTGATGCAGGATGTAGCCTTTCCCCCGGCGGGTCTTGATATGCTGTGGCAGGTCCGGATTGCGCTCGATCTTGCGGCGCAAACGCAGGACCAGCACATCAACATTGCGATCGATGAGCCGGTCGGTCTCCGCCCCCAACTGTTCAAGGATGGTGGTCCGGCTTACGGGCTCGTTTGGGGTGGCTGCCAGGATCTCCAGCAGAGAGAACTCCGAAGACGTCAAAGTTCTGGACGGATGCGAGGTGCAGACCGCCTTGCGGTTGACCAGGTCGATGACCCAGTCTCCGAGCCGCAGGGCCGTTGGCTCGTGACAGACCGTCAGCGGGTCCCGTTCACCCTTCATCGCCGGATGCAGGCGGCGCAGCACGGCCTTGATCCGGGCGGTCAGCTCGATGGGTTCGAACGGCTTGACGACATAATCGTCCGCAGCGGTTTCAAGACCGAGTACACGCTCGGCAGCACTTCCTGCCGCCGTCACCATGACGATGCCGATATCGGTCCGGGAGCGCAGCCTTTGTGCAAACACCCTGCCGGACATGCCGGGCAGGTTGTGATCGACCAGTACAAGGTGGAAATCCTGTTCGGTGAGACGTCCCGCAGCTTCCTCCGCAGAGCACACGGTCACCGGTCGCCAGCCTTCTGCTTCGACCAGATCCGCTATCAGTTCCGCCATATCCGGATCGTCCTCCACGATCAGGATACTGATGCCTTCATTCAACAAACTTGTGTCCTCCCGGAAGACATCATATGCATGGTGTTGAAATATGCAAAGCCTATGTTTTTCAAGTGTTTGTCACAATTGTAAGGCTTGTAATATTTGTAATTTATTTTCTTTTCCGGCGAAACAACGGTAACCAAACTCCTGTTGCGAAGACAGCGGCTTCTGCCATGCTGATCAGCACCCGGGGCCATGCTTCGGGCGGGAGGAAACATGAAGTTTGTCACGTCACTCGGAGCGGGGACGGCCCTTTGGCTGTTTGCTGCGCTCAACGTTGCTTCGGCGCAGGATCTGAATGTCCTGTGTGGCGTCGACGAAGACTGGTGCCTGACCATGGAAACAGCGTTTGAGGCCAAGACCGGCCTTGAGGTTGCCATGGAACGCAAGAGCACTGGTGAAATCCTTGACCGGATCCGCGGCGAGCGGGCCGACCCCGTCATCGACGTTTGGTGGGGCGGAACGGGCGACACCCATCTGCAGGGTGCTGCCGAAGGGTTGATGGAGCCCTATCAGCCTGCGCATTCCGAAGACGCCCTTCCCTGGGCACAGAACTTCTTCCAGATGTCCGGCGGCAAGGCCTCCGGCGTCTATGCCGGCGCGCTCGGTTTTGCCTACAACGCCGATATCCTGGAAGACATGGATGTTCCGACACCGTCCTGCTGGAAGGACCTCACGGATCCGCAGTATCGCGGCCTGGTTCAGATGGCGAACCCGAAATCCTCCGGAACCGCATTCACCGTGCTTGCCACGCTCATCCAGCTTCTGGGCGAAGATGAAGCCTTTGCCTATCTGTCAGCGCTGGCCCGGAACATTCCCAGTTTCACCACGTCCGGTGCGGCGCCGGTCAAGGCGGCCGCGCGCGGGGAAACCGGGATCGGTATTTCCTTCATTCATGACGCGGTCACACAGAAGCTGGCCGGAGCGCCGCTGGTGATCGTCGCGCCCTGCGAGGGCACCGGCTACGAGATCGGCGCCGTCAGCATCGTCAGCGGTGCAAGGAACCTGGACAATGCCCGCCGCTTCGTCGATTTCGCGATGAGTCCGGACGGACAGGCAACCGGCGCGGCCTCGGGGCAGAACCAGATCCCGTCCAATGCCAGGGCGGCGCTGCCGCCGGCTGCTCCCGATATCTCGCTCATCCGCATGGTCGACTACGACTTCGCAACGTTCGGATCGCCCGAGCAGAGGCGGCGGCTGCTTGACCGTTTCGACAAGGAGGTGCTGCAGGGCGCCAGCGCCGTCGAGACCCAGTAGAGGAACCGGCTTCGACACCAGACCTGACCGACAACAACGGACCGTCCCAACGGCTCCGAACGGGAAAACTGTGCCCGTTGCCCGGTCAAAACCCAGCCCAAGGGCTGAACAGCAGTCTGCCGCTTCCGGACGGAACCGGCAGGAAACCAGAAGTGGAGGAAAACATGTCCCTGAAAACTCTAGCCGTCGCGATGCTTGCGACCGTTGCCCCATTTGCTGCGTCCTCGGCGCAGGCAGCGGGCAATCTCAACGTCATCTGTTCTGCCGATGTCGTGATCTGCGAGCAGCTGCAAGGCGACTTTGAAGCCAAGCATGACATCAAGGTCAACATGGTGCGCCTGTCGTCTGGCGAGAGCTATGCCAAGATCCGGGCTGAATCCCGCAATCCCAAGACCGACATCTGGTGGGGCGGCACCGGTGATCCGCATCTTCAGGCGGCTTCCGAAGGCCTGACCGCGCAATACAAGTCGGATCTGCTCGGCGACCTTCATGCCTGGGCACAGATCCAGGCGGCCAGTTCCGGTCATCGCACCGTGGGCATCTATGCCGGCGCGCTCGGCTGGGGCTACAACACGGAAATCCTGAAAGAGAAGGGGGTTGCAGAGCCGAGCTGCTGGGCAGACCTGCTGAAGCCGGAACTGAAAGGCGAGGTCCAGGTCGCCAATCCCAATTCCTCGGGGACGGCCTATACCGCGCTTGCATCGCTGGTCCAGATCATGGGGGAAGACGAGGCCTTTGCCTATCTGAAGGAGCTCAACACCAACGTCTCCCAGTACACCAAGTCCGGTTCCGCGCCGGTGAAGGCGGCCGCACGCGGCGAGACCGGTCTCGGTATCGTCTTCATGCATGATGCCATTGCGCAGGCAGCCTCCGGCTTCCCGATCAAGCCGATCGCGCCCTGCGAGGGCACCGGCTACGAAATCGGCTCGATGTCGATCGTCAAGGGTGCCAAGAACATGGACAACGCCAAGATCTGGTACGACTGGGCGCTGACACCGGAAGTCCAGTCGCGCATGAAGGAAGCCAAATCCTTCCAGCTGCCGTCCAACAAGGCTGCCGAAGTGCCGCCGGAAGCTCCCAAGTTCGAAGACATCAAGCTGATCGACTACGACTTCGCGACTTACGGCAATCCGGAGACACGCAAGAACCTCCTGGAGCGTTGGGATCGTGAGATTGGCGCCATCGCCAACTGATCCCGGCATCCGAAGAGACCCGCTGGGGAATTGTCCCTTCCCCGGCGGGGCCAGCCGCGCAAGCCTTTGGCCGCGGCATTTTGACAACCAGAAATCAGCAAGCAGGGGTAGCCATGCACAGTGGCAACAAACGGCTGAACGCGCTTCTCGCGATCGGCGTCTTTGCCTTTCTATTCGTGCCCTGGTACCGGGTGGAAGGCGGCTTTTTTGCATTTGAATGGCCATCGGAGTTTTTGACCGATCCCGATCTGGCGCCCGGTCTGTTGCAGATCGCAGGCGAAGACCGCTTCTGGCTGGTGATTGCGCTGGCCCTGTTCCTGGCCGGTTGCGGCACACGCTTTCTGGCCACAGGTGAAACACGCGGCAAACTGCTGGCTGCGACCGGGTTTGCCGGGATCCTCTTCATGGCCCTGCAGGGACTTGCCATCAGCTTTACCGGCTGGGCATGGACCTTTCCCGAAGCGGCTCTCGGCACGCTCCCGTCCGGGCAGCCTGCCATGGGGGCAGGGGCAATCCTGTTGTCGCTGATCTTCGTGCTCTTCATCGCGTTCGGTCTCGCAGAACGCGGCTTCATGAAGGGAGACGCGTTTGTTGTCGGCTCGATTTCGGTGCTGGTGTTCCTGGTCACGGTGTTCATTTTCTATCCGATCGGTTCGATGTTCGCCGGCTCGGTCCAGGATTTCGACGGCTCCTTCAAACCGGACGGCTTCATCCGCAACATGCAGGACCCGGCCATCTGGAGCCTCGACTGCGTGATTGGCGGCAACCGCTGTGGCGTGGCCTGGCGCACATTGTTCCTGGCGGTGATGACCGGGCTTGGTTCCACCGTGCTGGGGCTTGCTTTCGCTCTCATGGCGACCCGGACGCGGTTTCCCTTCAAGAAAGGCCTGCGCCTGGTGACGGTGTTGCCGATCATCACGCCGCCCTTCGTGATCGGCCTTGCCCTGACCTTGCTGTTCGGCCGCTCGGGTGTCGTTACCGAAGCACTCGATGTGGTGTTCGGCATCGAACCAAGCCGCTGGCTCTATGGGCTCACCGGCATCTGGATCGCGCAGGTTCTGTCCTTCACGCCGATTTCCTTCCTGGTGCTGATCGGTGTTGTCGAAGGTGTCAGCCCCTCCATGGAAGAAGCGTCCCAGACGCTGCGCGCCGACCGATGGCGCACCTTCTGGAAGGTGTCCCTGCCGCTGATGAAGCCGGGCCTCGCCAATGCCTTCCTGATCGGCTTCATCGAAAGCATGGCGGATTTCGGCAATCCGCTGGTGCTTGGCGGCAGCCATGGGGTGCTGTCGACCGAGATCTTCTTCGCGGTCGTCGGATCGCAGATCGACCCCTCGCGGGCGGCGGTGCTGGCAATCATTCTGCTCACCTTCACGCTGTCCGCCTTTCTGGCGCAGCGCCTGTGGCTGTCGGGAAAGAACTTTGCCACCGTGACCGGCAAGGGCGACAGCGGTGCACATGCGGGCCTTCCAAAAAGCCTGTCGGTCACCGTTTACGGCATCGCGCTTCCCTGGATGGGGTTCACCATCGTCGTCTACGGCATGATCCTGTTCGGCGGGTTCGTGAAAACCTGGGGCCTCGACAATTCGCTGACGCTGGAACACTACGCCCGCGCTTTCTCGGTCCAGTTCGGCGAAGGGGGACTGGTCTGGACGGGTGTTGCCTGGAATTCCTTCTGGACGACAATGGAAATTGCGCTCATTTCGGCGCCGCTGACGGCAGCCGTCGGTCTCCTGACTGCCTATATCATCGTGCGCCAGAAATTCGCCGGCAAGAATGCCTTTGAATTCGCCCTGATGATGAGCTTTGCCATTCCAGGCACGGTCATCGGCATCAGCTACATCATGGCGTTCAACCTGCCGCCGCTGGAGATGACCGGGTCCGCGCTGATCCTGGTGGCCTGCTTTGTCTTCCGGAACATGCCGGTTGGTGTGCGCGGGGGCATTGCCGCCATGAGCCAGCTCGACAAGAGCCTGGACGAAGCGTCGCTGACCTTGCGCGCCAACAGCGCCAGGACCTTGCGCAAGGTGATCCTGCCGCTGCTCCGGCCGGCCATCACCGCGGCGCTGGTCTATTCCTTCGTCCGGGCGATCACATCGATCAGTGCCGTGATCTTCCTGGTCAGCGCCGAGTACAACATGGCCACCAGCTACATTGTCGGCCTGGTCGAGAACGGCGAGTACGGCATCGCGATCGCCTATTCCTCGATGCTGATCTTCGTGATGATCACGGTGATTGCCGGTTTCCAGCTGCTGGTCGGCGAACGCCGCCTGCGGCGGGAAAACCGCGTTGCCGGTGTCGCAAAACCCCGAAACATCCGTCTCACGCAGGAGAAAACCGCATGAGCGAGCTCAAACCCGGTTCTGTCGTCTTTGAAAACGTGCGCAAGGACTTTGGCAGCTTCACCGCCATTCCGGACTTGTCCATCACCATCGAGCCAGGCTCGCTGGTAACGCTGCTCGGACCGTCCGGATGCGGCAAGACCACCACCTTGCGCATGCTGGCCGGTCTGGAGCACCCGACATCGGGCCGAATTCTGATCGGCGGGCGCGACGTGACCATGATGGCGGCCCATGAACGGGACGTCTCCATGGTGTTCCAGTCCTACGCGCTGTTTCCGCACATGACTGCGCTCGACAACGTGGCCTACGGGCTGGAATCGTCAGGCTTCAACAAGAAACAAGCGCGGGAGAAAGCGGAAGAAGGCCTTGAACAGGTCGGCCTGTCCGGCATGGGGCACCGGTTGCCTGCCGAGCTCTCCGGCGGCCAGCAGCAGCGTGTCGCCGTTGCGCGGGCGCTTGTGCTCAATCCGCAGGTGCTGCTCCTGGATGAGCCCCTGTCCAACCTCGACGCCCGTCTGCGGCGAAAGGTGCGAACCGATATTCGCGAGCTGCAGCAACGGCTCGGCTTCACCGCTGTCTATGTCACGCATGACCAGGACGAAGCGCTGGCTGTCTCCGACCGTATCGTGGTGATGAAGGACGGACACATTGCGCAGCAAGGGGCGCCGCGCGAACTCTATGAAGAGCCGGTCTCGGAGTTCATTGCCGATTTCATGGGAGAGGCCAATGTCGTCGCTTGCGAGATCGTCGCGCGAGAAGGCGATGACGCGGTGATTGATGTCGGCGGGTTTCAGCACCGGCTGCGCGCGCGGCAGGTTTCAACGGGCAGGGCCCGCCTCGCCGTGCGGCCGGGAGCGGTCGTGCTCAACTCGGATACGGAGGCGGGCCTCGGGGGCGAGATCCTGACCGCGGCCTATCTCGGTGATCATGTCGAGTACGAGATCGAGACTCCCGTCGGCAACTTCTTCGTGATCGATCATGCGGTCGACCGGACACTGGCACCCAGGAGCACCGTTTCCCTGGGCTTCAGAAACCGCGGCCTGGCCCTGATCGAGGCGTGACATGACGGTTCAATGCAAAGGGGCACCAACCATGAACGCAGATCTCGCGGACCGCTTTCGGTTCGCACAGGACCTCGCCGAGGAGGCGGGCGCTCTCGCGCTTGACTATTTCCGTCGCCGCAAGGACCTGACCGTCGAGATCAAGGGCGGTCTTCAGGACGTGGTCTCGATCGCGGACCGCGATGTGGAGACGCTGATCCGGCGCAGGATCGCAGCTGCGTTTCCCGAAGACGGCATTCTGGGCGAGGAGCAAGGTCTGCTGGACGGTCGCAGCGGATACACGTGGGTCGTCGATCCGATTGACGGCACCTCCGCCTTTGTCCACGGACATAAAAACTGGTGTGTGTCCATCGCGCTGACCGATGACAGCGAGCCGGTGATCGGCGTGATCCGGGTTCCCTGCGATGACGAGACCTATGCGGCTCAGCGAGGTGGAGGCGCAACGTTGAACGGTACGCCGTTGACGCTTGACGGGGCGTTGACATTGCAGAACGGTCTGACCGGTATCGGCGCGAGCCAGTCGGTTGTTCCGGAAAAGGTCGGCGCACTGATCAGCGGTCTCATGGCAGTGGGCGGTAACTACATTCGAACCGGGTCGGGGGCGCAGATGCTTGCCTTCGTTGCGGCCGGTCGTCTGGCCGGGTTCCACGAGCCGTCCATGCATGCCTGGGATTGTCTGGCCGGATATTGCCTGGTTGCAGAAGCAGGTGGCTTGTGTCTGCCATTCCCGGCAAAGGGAGAGGGGCTTTTGAACAGCGGGCCTGTGCTTGCAGCCGGGCCCGGCGCCTTCGAGGCGCTCAGGGACCTGGCGGAAACCAGCATCTGTCTGACTGATTGACGTTGCTGTTTAAAAGCCTGCGGAGCGGTTTCACCGGCCGCTCCTTGCTCGGCTTCTTGAATAGCCATGATATTCCGCAAAACCTGCTCGGATGAGTTGAGTGAGAATCGGGTCAGGTGCATTGATCAAATTAACATAAGTTGTTGTCTCTGACGTTACGTTAATTTTCAAGAGTATTTGACTATCTCGGGTATATATATGAATTTCTGTGAAGAAACTAATTGGTTTGAAAATTTGAATCGACCTTCTTGTCTCTGATGATATCTTTGTTTGAGTGATTCATTGTAAATTTTGCTATTTTTTATATAGGTGATGTCAAATTATGGCGATAATGGTCACTGGCGGCGCCGGATTTATCGGATCGAATTTTGTTCTCGACTGGTTCAAGGAAACCGATGAGCCGGTGATCAATGTCGACAAGCTGACCTATGCGGGAAACCTGCATAATCTGGACAGCCTTCTCAACCATCCAGGACACCAATTTCTGCAGGCCGATATCTGCAACAGAGAGGAAATGCGTGAGATTGTCGGCAGCTACAGGCCGCGGGCCATCCTCAATTTTGCGGCCGAAAGCCACGTGGACCGGTCGATTGCCGACCCGCGGGATTTTATCGAAACCAATATCTGCGGCTTGTTTACGCTGTTGGACATCGCCAGGGATTATTGGGACACCCTGCCCGAAGATCGAAAGAAAAGCTTCCGCTTTGTCCAGATTTCGACGGATGAGGTCTTCGGCAGCCTTGCACAGACAGACACGCCCTTTGTTGAAGGCAGCAATTACGCGCCCAACAGCCCTTATAGCGCAAGCAAGGCGTCTGCGGATTTCCTGGCTCGTGCCTATAACAGGACCTACGGTCTGCCGACGATCGTCACCAATTGCTCCAACAACTACGGTCCCTACCAGTTTCCCGAAAAACTCATCCCGCTGGTCATTCATAACTGCCTGAACAGGCTGCCGATACCGATATACGGCGACGGCAGGCAAATTCGTGATTGGCTATATGTCGGCGACCATTGTGCCGCGCTGCGCCTGTTGCTCGAAAAGGGCATTGCCGGTGAAAACTACGTCATTGGCGGTCGCAATGAAGTTCGCAACATCGACATGGTTCGGACCATCTGTCGCCTGGTCGACAGCAGACTGACACCTTCAGCTCTCAGGCGTTCGGAAGAGCTCATCACCTTCGTGGCTGACCGGCCGGGGCATGACACACGTTACGCCATCGACGGCACCAAGATCGAAACCTCACTTGGATGGATGCCACAGGAAACCATCGAGACGGGCCTGGCCAGGACCGTCGACTGGTATCTGTCCAACAGTCCCTGGGTGACCAAGGTGACTTCGGGAGATTACCGGGACTGGGTCGAGCACCAGTACGCATCCTGAACCCACACGCGCGGAGAAAAACGCTTTGGCGGAAAAAGGGATCATCCTGGCGGGCGGAACGGGATCGCGGCTGATGCCGCTCACGAGGGTTGTCTGCAAGCAGCTGCTGCCGCTCTACGACAAGCCGGTGATCTGTTACCCCTTGTCGACCTTGATCAGCATGAATATTACCGACATCCTGATCATCAGCACGCCGTCAGATATCGGCCTTTTTGAGAAGCTGTTCGGGGATGGCGCAGACTACGGACTGAACCTCAGTTATGCCGTGCAGGCCGAGGCCCGTGGCATCGCCGAGGCGCTCATCATCGGCGAAGACTTCATCGGCGATGACCCGGTCACGCTCATTCTCGGCGACAATGTGCTGCATTACACAGATCGGCTGTTGTTTTCTGCAGCTGACAGGTCTGAAACGGCGCGAGCAACAATCTATGCAATCCATGTGAAGGACCCACGACCATTTGCGGTGGTCGAATATGATACCAGGGAGAAGAAGGTGCTCTCCCTTGAGGAAAAACCGGAACACCCCAGATCGAACTATATTGCCATCGGCCTCTACCGCTATCCGCCGGGCGTAGCAGCTCTGGCCAGGACGGTCGAACCCTCCTGGCGCGGCGAACTTGAGATCACCTGTCTGAACGGGCTGTATCTTGAGGCGGACAGGCTGGATTGTGTTCGGTTGCCGCGCGGTGCCGCCTGGTTCGATGTCGGCCGGATCGATACGCTGCTTTATGCGGCGACCTATTTCCAGAACATAGAGCAGCTTCAGGGGTTGAAGGTGGCCTGTCTCGAAGAGATCACCTATCGGCGCGGGCTCATTGATCGGCAGCAATTTGAGAAGTTGCGGGCCGGATACGGCGCAGACAGCGAGTTCGGGCTTTATCTCGACAGCGTGCTCAGACTGTCTGAAGAGACGGTTTGAAAGGCGGGCACGATTGCCCGCCTTTCCTTCAGGATCAGGATCAGGATCAGGATCAGGATCAGGATCGCGGTTTCAGGTTTTCCGGATCGTAAAGCGGCGCATAACCGACGCCGGCGACTTCGACCGGATAGGTCTCGGAGAAATACTCCACGGTCAGTTTGCGGCCGACCTCGCAATAGTCCTGCGGCAGATAGGCAAGGGCGATGTTCTTGCCGATGGTCGGGCCATAGGCCACGGACGTGGTGTAGGAAATGCGGCCCAGGCTGTCGACGAGGGTCTTGCCGGTTTCCGGATCCTGCACCGGCATGGCGCCGACGGGGAAACGTTTGACGCCGCTCGCATCGGTGTTTTCCGTCATCACCAGCGTGCACAGCATGGCCGGCTGCTTGTCACGGGCGCGATATTCCAGGTGTTTCGCCTTGCCGCGGAAATCGGCTTCCTTGACCTTCGGGCGGGCAAGATCGGCCTCGTAGAGATTGTACTGGGTCAGGAGGTCGGCGTTCTGCAGACGCAGTGACTTTTCCATGCGCCGGGAGTTGGCGTAGGTCTCCACGCCAACGGCAATGACACCAGTGGAGCGCAGCGCGTCCCAGACCGCCAGGCCATCCTCGTATTTCATGTGAAGTTCCCAGCCCTGCTCACCGACATAGGACAGCCGCAGCGCGGAGACCTTCTTGCCGGCAATCTCAAGCTGGCGAATGCCAGCAAACGGGAAATTCTCCGGATCGAGGGCTGCCGGGTCCGAAACGACCTTCTTCAGATTGTCGCGGGCATTGGGTCCCCAGATGCCGATGGTGGTGAACTGTTCGCTGACGTCGGTGACGGTGACGTCATAGCCCTTTTCCTCGGCGATGCGCTTGACGTAGTGATAGTCGCGCGGACCGGCATCTGCACCGTCGACAATGCGGCAGCGGTCTTCCATGCGGAAGACGGTGAGGTCGGCACGCACATTGCCCTCGTCATCCAGGAAGTGGGTGTAGATGCCCTTGCCGATGTTGTTGTCGCCGCCGATCTTGGCTGCGCAGAGCCATTCCAGCAGCTCGACATGATCCGGGCCCTCAACGTCGAACATGTAGAAATGCGACAGGTTGATGATGCCGCAGTCTTCGCTGAGCGCCAGCTGCTCGGCATTGGAGACGCGCCAGAAATGGCGGTTGTCCCACTCGTTTTCGCGGACCGGAACCTGGTCGCCGTATTTTTCCAGGAGATGCTCGTTGGCAGCATAGCCGTGCGCACGCTCCCAGCCGCCCAGTTCCATGAAATAGCCACCAAGTTCAACTTCGCGCTCGTAGAAGGGCGAGCGTTTCACGCCGCGGCTGGAGACATAGGGCTCGCGCGGGTGGATTGCCGGGAAGTAGATCTTCTGGGCGGCCTCGTAGCAGCGGTTCTCGATGTAGTCCTCGGTCAGCTGGTGGCCGTAGAAGCGGGAATAATCGATGGTCGCGTGGTCGATCTCGGTGCGGCCATCGGTGATCCAGTCGGCGATCAGCTTGCCGTAACCCGGGCCGTCCTTGACCCAGATGGCCACGCAGTACCACAGACCGCGCACCTTCTGGCTTTCACCGCAGGACGGGCCGCCGGCTGCGGACACCTGAAGCAGGCCATTGAAGGAATGGCTTTCGTTGTAACCGATCTCGCCCAGGATCGGCGTCAGCTCCATGGCGCGTTCCAGCGGGTCCATGACCTGTTCCATCTCCAGGTCGCGCTGGGAGGGAGACAGGCGCGCCTGATCCTTTTCCAGGAGGTCTCGCGGATGACAGAGGCGCGGTTCGTTGGGCTCGTAGTAACCCCATTCGATCTGTCCGCCTTCGGCGGTTTTCGGGTCGCCGGTGTCGCGCATATAGGCCGAATTGCCCTGATCGCGCAGCAGCGGGTAGCCGATGTCCTTGCCGGTGCCTTCGAATTCATTATACGGGCCGAAGAAGGTCAGCGGGTGATCGACCGGCATGACCGGCAGGTCCTCGCCGACCATGTCGGCAATCAAACGGCCCCAGAGGCCTGCGCACACGATGACATGATCCGCCATGATCGTGCCGCGATGCGTTTTCACGCCCTTGATGTGGCCGTCTTCGACAATCAGCGACTGGGCCGGCGTGTTGGCAAAGGCCTTCAGCTTGCCGGTTTTTTCACCTTCATCGACCAGTTTGCCGGCAACCGTCTGCGAGCGCGGAATGACCAGACCGGCGTCCGGATCCCACATGCCGCCCTGGACCTGATCTTCCTCGATCAGCGGGAACTTTTCCTTGATCTCGGCCGGTGTGACCAGGCGCACATTGGTGCCGAAGGCCTTGCCCGACGTTACCTTGCGCTTGATCTCTTCCATCCAGGCGTCGTCGCCGGTGCGGGCGACCTCCAGGCCGCCGACACGGGCGTAGTGGCCCATCTTGTCGAAGAAATCGATGGAGTACTGGGTGGTCCAGACAGAGAGATAGTCGTGGCTGGTCGTGTAGCAGAAATCCGAAGCGTGGGCGGTCGAGCCGATGTCGGTGGGAATGCCCGACTTGTCGATACCGACAATGTCCGTCCAGCCACGTTCGATCAGGTGGTGCGCGATGGACGCGCCGACAATGCCGCCCAGACCGACGATGACGATTTGTGCCTTGTCAGGAAATGCTGACATGTCTCATTCCTTTTCCATCAGCTGGAGCCGGGGAACTTTCGCCCGCCCCATGTCTCTTTGCAAACCTGTCGCGGCCCTGCAGTGATTTCATGTTTCATCCGCGCGCCGCAGCCTGTTCCGAATTTCCATGTGTGAGCGGCAGTATCGCGACTGTATGCGGGGCAAAATAGCGTATTTGCGTCATGCGGCAGTATTGCCACGACACGAGGCTTCAAAACGCCGCAGACGGCGAGTGTCCCGGCCAAGGCCTTCTCTCGCGTTCTGTTTTTCTGTCCGGAGCGTATCGTCTGTGTCGTTTGTATCATTTGCCCTTTCCGGAAGGCGGAATGTCGATACAAATCTTACTGTCTTTCCAGTGAGCTGACGCAGCCCGGATACGTCGGGACGTCATTATCTGTGCAGTGGGCACCGGGTCTTGGCCCGGCAGGAACCCGATCGAATTCGGCCTTGGGCCACAGATGCAAAGAGGAAGACTGACATGGCTTTGAGATTGCTGGCACCCTATTCCAAGACGCTCGACTGGAACGCCAATCAGGGGCGCGCCTGGTCTGACTGGATGGAAGAAACGGCGGTGCCGACACAAGAGGACGACAGCGCGTCGCGCTCCTCCCGGCAGAATGACAGAAGTGACGCCGAAACCGGTGCCGGAGAAGATGACACCGCATCTGTCCGCCGAACTGGACGACAGGACAGTGACGAGGACCCCTACCGGACCGTCGAACGGGCAGAACCGCTGGATGCACCGGTCTGGTCCTTCGGCGGTTATTCCTTTGCGCCGGTTCTTGGTGGATTGGGCGGGGGCAGCCTGATCGACTTCTTCAACATCGGCATCATTGTCACACCGGTCAATTACTGGTTCGACTATGGCGGTGTTGATGAGTTTTTCGGCACGAACGGCATCGACCGGGCCTATGGCCTTTGGGGCGATGACGACATCTTCCTGTTTGACGGCAATGACAGCGGCTATGGCGGCTTCGGCAATGACCTGATTGTCGGCGGCCGCGGCGACGACAATCTCTACGGCCAGACCGGCAACGATGTCCTGAGCGGTGATGTCGGCGACGATTTCCTCGATGGGGGTTCGGGCAATGACACGCTGCTTGGTGGCCACGGCAAGGACCAGATCTTCGGCGGCACCGGTAACGACCGGATCAAGGGCGGCTTCGACCGGGATGTCGTGCGGGCCGGCGATGGCAACGACACGGTTGAGGGCGAAGACGGCAACGACACGCTCTGGGGCGACGAAGGCGACGATACGATCTTCGGCGGTGACGGCGATGACCAGCTGTTCGGTGGTCTCGGCCGGGATCTGCTCCATGGCGGAATTGGCGATGATCAGCTCGAGGGCGGCGCCGGAAATGACGTTCTTGCCGGCGATATGGGCGATGACATCCTCAATGGCCATTCCGGCAACGACAAGATGTCCGGTGGCGGTGGCGGCGACCTGATGACCGGTGGCACCGGTGACGACAACATGGAAGGCGGCGCCGGCAATGACCAGCTTGAAGGGGACGAGGGCTCCGACGAGATGGAAGGGGGCGACGGCGACGATACGCTGCTCGGCGGCGCGGACGGCGATTTCCTCTTCGGTGACGATGGCAACGACTACATCCACGGTGGGGCCGGCAACGATCATATCACCGGCGGCGCTAATGATGCCGGAGAGATCGGCGACTATCTGCATGGCGGCGGCGGCTTCGACGTCTTCTATTTCGCGGAGGGCGACAGCGGCGGTGCGTCCGACCCGATGGATGTGATCGGCGACTTCACGCAGGGCGGCGACCTGATCGTGATCGAAGGTTTCTTCGCCCAGTTCATGGGCGAACAGAACGGATTTTCCAACACACCTGGCGCAGAAGCCTATTTCGAGCAGACCCAGAGCGACATCTATGGCGATGTCACCAATGTCTATGTCCGTGACGGCGTCGGCCTTGACGCAGACCTATCCTTCCAGGTGCTGGGACATGTCGATCTGACCCAGAACGACCTGTTCCTCGTCTGAGGATGTCCCGGAGACGGGCGGCGGTCAGTTGACCGCTGCCCGCTTCCAAGCTCCGATCAACTTGCCGCGCTTGAAACCATCCGGTTTGAAGCGCGGTTTTTTGTTTTTGATCCGCAAGTGAGTTGAGACTGATACAATTGAAATAGTCCGCGAAATCAATTCGATAAGTGAGATGCCCATCTTCGTAGTGTCAGCAGGAAAGCTGACGCAACAAAGATGGAGATCACAAATGAAAATGAATGCCACCCTTTTGAGCACGCTTGCGGCATTTGCCCTTGGCAGCGTCGCCACCGTGTCCCTTCCGGCGACTGCCCAGGCGGCCGACCGCATCGTGACCTGCAATGACGGCACGGTCTATAACTTCGGTCCGGACGATGCGATCAGCAACGAGGTCGCCTGCGCCAACCATGGCGGTGTGAAGCCTGCGTCGCCGTTCAAGGCCTCGAAGGTCAAGACCCGCGGCACGACGGTCAAGCCGGCCAAGACGATGCGTGTCTCAGGCAACAGCCAGCGCAACTCGACCGCTGACGGTTCCTATGGCGGCAAAAACAAGGCCGTGGCCTGGACTGCCGGTTGTTATGCCGAGTTCGGTCCGAACGCGACCCATCCGGATGCCGCACTTCTGGAAAAATGCCTCGGTAACTGACGGCGGGGGCGGGTATACGCCCTGGCACCGGTTCAAGATAACCCCGTGTTTCCCCGGAAACGCGGGGTTTCTTGGATTTTGAGCAGGGCAACCCTGCTGTTTCGAGAGCATCTTTCTACTCAAGGTGTTTTACTGTTCGTGCAGCCGTAAGTTGAGTTTTGGAATCTCGGTGCCGTAACGTTTCTTCAAGTCTACGTGGCTGTTTATTTTTACTTATTCATGCTTGTCTAACTCTCTCAGTCTAAATGCTGAAGGAGGATATCGAGGCAAGCATGCAGATTGAAGCGCTCAAAAGCAGTTTTCTGGATCTGACAAATGATCCCGTTGCGATTGCGCGTCTTGCGCCTGGCGAAACGACTGCACACTTGATCTACGTGAATGCTGCCTTCACCGATGCCTTCGGTTATGCACCGGAAGACGTTTCGGGCGACACCTTGAACCGGCTGCATGCGGGGGACGACTGGTTCTGGCGCAGTTTCGAAGATGGGGTGCCTCCCTCGGGGAGGGACAGGCGACAGGGCGGGACGTGCCGGCTTGTCCGTGCCGATGGCACAAGCGTCGATACCGACTTTTCCTATTTTCTTGTCGACGCCGACAAGGACGAGCACGAACAGGGAGAGCGCTACTTTTGCGCCACCTACAGGCCCCGGTCCGGTGTGGCGGATGCGGAACGGGCCTATGCACGACTGGTTGCCGCGCTGAATGCCTATCCGGATCCGATCGTCGTCTATGACCGCGACCTGAAGATGATCTTCTGCAATGACGGCTATGCAGCGTCCATGTCGGACAAGCCCGAGGAGCTTGTCGCTGGCATGCATCTTGAGGAAGTGCTGCGTCTGGCCGTGCGCGACGGACGGTATCCGGACGCTATCGGCCGGGAGGATGCCTGGATCCAGAGGATCCTGACGCCGGAGTTTCTGGAAAGCTCCTTTGAGGACGTGGAACTGGATGGAGATGTGCACCACCGCCTGCTGCGGTCGAGATCCACTTTCGGCGACCATGTGATTGTTCGGCTGAATTCAACCGAGCTGGTGCGGCAAAAGCGGCAGGCAGAAGCGGCGCAGGCCCGGCTGATCGCCGCTTTGAATGCCTATCCCGCCCCCTTTGTCATCTATGACAGCGACGATTGCCTTGTTGTCTGCAACGATGCCTACCGGGCCTCCATGTCGGAACATCGCGAGAACCTGAAAGTCGGCATGCACCGGACGGACGTTGCGCGAGTTGCCATTCGGGCCGGCAAGATCGCCAATGCGGTTGGCCGGGAAGAGGAATGGATGTCCGATCAGCACCAGGATGCGGAAATGGAAAAACCGGTGCAGGATCTCGAGCTTCCCGGTGACGTGCATCACCGGTTGCTCAGGTCCCGTGTCGAAAATGGTGACCTTGTTATCCTGCGGATCGATACCACCGAACTGGTCCGCCAGCGCCGGGCGTTTGAATCCGCACAGGACCGCCTGATCTCGGCCATCCACGCCTATCCCGATCCCTTCGCAATCTATGACGCGGATCTGAAACTGGTTGTCTGGAATCCGGCCTATGAAGAGGCCATGTCGGGCGAGAGCGGCAAACTGACGGCGGGCACCAGTCTGAAGGACATTCTGTACACCGTTGCCTTGTCCGGCCGGATCCCGGCAGCAATTGGCTGCGAGGAAGAATGGGCCGAGCGCTATTACTCCTCGCCGCATCTGACGGCACCCGGCGTGGAGGATCTGGAACTCGCCGACGATCAGTATCACCGGGTCGTTCGGTCGCGCACCGAGGCCGGCGAATTCGTGATCCTGCGGCTGAACATCACCGAGGTGGTGCGCCAGCGGCGTGCGTTGGAAGAAAAATCCGTGCAGCTGGAAAAGGCGAACCGGGACATCACCTATATGGCGCTGCATGATGACCTGACCGGTCTCGGCAACCGTCGCTATCTGGCCCAGAAATTCGACCAGCTTGTTCAAAAGCGCCGGGAGAGCGGCGGCGAAATTGCCGCGCTTCACATTGACCTCGACCGGTTCAAGAACATCAACGACACGATGGGGCATGCGGCAGGGGACGAAGTGCTCCTGGAGATTTCCAGGCGCATTCGGACACATGTTGACCCCGAAGACGTTGTCGCCCGGATCGGCGGTGACGAATTTGTCGTGCTGTTGTCTGTGGCAGGTGACAGCGACCGGCCGGAAACACTTGCAAGGGACCTTCTGTCGGACCTTTCCCGTCCCCTCTTCTTTGAGGGCAAGGAATGCCGTTTCGGGGCGACGGTCGGTCTGGCGCGTACACCCTTGGCTGAAGTTGAACAACTGCTGACGACGTCGGACCTGGCGCTCTACAAGGCCAAGCGGCGTGGACGCGGCCAACTCGGCATCTTCGACCGGGCCGATCTGGAAGACGCGCAGCGTACCAAGGCCCTTGCGGACGATGTGCTGCGCGGCATCGAGGCCGTCGAGTTCGAACCCTATTTCCAGCCGCAGATGGACGCGGCGACCGGAGAGGTGGTCGCGTTGGAAGCGCTCGCGCGCTGGCGCCATCCGGAATACGGCATCCTGGCGCCGGGCGCCTTCCTGTCCATTGCAACAGATCTGAACGTTGCCGGGGACATCGACAGATTGATCTTCGAACAGGCGATTGCCGCCTGCCAGACTGCCTTCGGGTCGGATGCGCGGCCGCCGTCCCTGTCCTTCAATGTCAGTGAAGGCCGGATCAACCATCACGATTTCGATGCGATCCAGCGCCAGGTGCAGGCCTATGCGGGCCAGGTGAGTTTCGAGCTTCTGGAAACGATCTTTCTGGAAGAACAGGACGATGCGTCCCTGTGCCGGCTCGACCGGCTGCGCGAACTCGGCATTTCCATTGAAGTCGATGATTTCGGCAGCGGCCGGGCGTCGGTCGTTGCGTTGCAAAGGATCAATCCGGATCGATTGAAGATCGACCGCCGGCTTGTGGCACTGGTCGACAAGGGCAGCGGCGGATTGCGATTGCTGAGGTCCCTCATCGAAATTGGCCACGCACTGGAAATCGGCGTCACGGCGGAAGGTGTCGAGACCCGGGATCAGGCCGACATCCTGGCCGGGCTCGGCTGCGACCGCCTGCAGGGGTACCACTTCGCCCGGCCAATGGCCTTTGCGGATCTCGTGGCCTTTCTCCGGAAGAGTGATGATGCCCGGTCGGAGCAGGTCTTCCAGCCTGACCGACGACTGCCGCCGATGTTCTGAAGCCTTCAGGACGTTCTGAGACAGTCCGTCTATGCTCTGAAATCAAGTCGCCTTCAGATCTTGGGAAAGACGCCGAAGCAGGTGGACCCGGATACTACCGGGGCCACACACGCTTTCAATCACGCCTGGCCGGGTTATTCGGCTGGAACTCTGGCGAAGTAGTCATTGGCGCTTTTAAGATCTGCCAGCGGAGAAAACATGTCGAAACTGAACGCCTCGGGCACGTGCTGCTCCTGAACTTTCCGGGGCCAGTCCGGCGCGGCGAGGGCCGGTTTGCCGATCGCGATCAGATCGGCGCTGTCATCCGTCAGCATCTTCGCGGCGCGCTCCGGATCTCCCAGGCCGCCATTGGCGATCACCGGCAGCCCTGACAGGAGGCGGGCCAGCCTGGCAAGGGAGGGGCCGGTCTCGAAGGCCGGTTGATCGGCGTTGAACTCGGTCGTGTGGATGTAGCTGGCGCCGGCCTTGGCAAGTTGCGGGAAAATGACCCTGGCATCGTCTTCAGCGCCGGCCCACTTGTGCTCGAAGTCGTTCACCTTGGCCTGGGAAATGCGCACCCCGACGGTAAAGTCCGGGCCGGTGGCGTCTCGCACACGTCGGATGACGTCGCAGGTCATCCGGACACGGCTCAGCGTGTTGCCACCGAAATCGTCCGTGCGCCGGTTGGTGTAATCGGTGAGGAACTGGTCGAGCAGATACCCGTTCGCGCCGTGAATTTCGACGCCGTCAGCACCGGCATCCTGGGCGCGGCGGGCGGCGTCGGCAAAACCCTTCACGGCGGTGTCGATCTCGGCCGGAGACAGTTCCCGTGGTGTCGGGTAGGGGCCTTCGCCGCGATAAAAACCCATCTGGGTTCCCCTGGGCGGCACGGAGGAGGGCGCGCGGGTTTCGGACTTGAAGCGATTGTACTGCGACAGGGCACCTGCATGCATGAGCTGCAGGATCACTTTTGAACCTGCTGCCTGAATGTCCCTGATCAGCCTGACCCAGCCGGCGGCCTGCTCCGGATCGGTGATGCCCGGCTGATATTGGTAGCCCTGGCTATAGGCCTTGTCGGTATAGACGCCTTCCGTAATCACAGCGCCAAACCCGCCATCGGCGAAGGCCCTGTAATAGGGAAACATCAGATCGCCGACACAGCCGTCCCGGGTGGCGCTGACACGCGTCATCGGCGCAACAAGCGTCCGGTTTTTCAGTTTCATCGACGCGAGCTGGAACGGTTCGAACAGTGGTGAGAATGACATGACTGACTCCATGAGAAACACTGGAGCCAATCTATTCACTGAGTCTTGATCTGATAATTTTGCAATTTGTCTCCTATTCTTTTACAAATCATCGCATAATGAGCGCTGAAAATCTGACAGAATATCTGCGTGTGTTTCGCACCGTTGTTGAGCATGAGAGCTTCTCCGGTGCTGCGCGCGCGTTGAACATGACACCCGCCTGGGTGGCCAGGCAGGTGACCCGGCTGGAAGAACACATGAATGCGTCCCTCCTGATCCGCTCGACGCGCCAGTTGCGGCTGACCGATGCCGGGGACGAGACCTACCGCGTCGCCGGCCGGGTGGCGGATGAGCTGCAATCCTTGCGGGACAGCCTGCAGCGCAATGCCGCCGAGATCACCGGAACCGTGCGCCTGAACGTGCCGACCGTCTATGCCTTGGGGCAGCTCGGCAGTCGCCTGGCCGATTTTCAGAAACGCTATCCGAACCTGACAATGGAAGTGACCGCCACCGACAGTTTCGTCGACGTCTTCAACGACGAAGCGGATATCGTCGTGCGGATTGCACACACGCTTCATGACAGCAGTGCGGTCGTGCGCAAGATCGGGGAGGTGCCAAGGGTGCTGTGTGCCTCGCCAGACTATCTCGCCGCTCAGGGCGCGCTGTCCTCACTGGACGATATCAGGCGCCACAGGGCCCTGGTTTTCAGCGGCCTGCAGGCTTCGCCCCAATGGCATCTGTCGGACGGCAAAACCGAGGCCTGGATCGACCCTGTGGCCGTCGTTCGCGCAAACAACAGCTTCCTTCTGAAAACCGCCGCGCTTGCCGGGACCGGTCTCGCCTTCCTGCCGAAGGTGATTGTCGAAGAGGAATTGAGAACCGGCGATCTGGTTCACATCCCCGCTTTCGTCGATTGCTCCCCGTTTCAGATGTACCTGTTACGGGCACCGGTCAAACACCTGCCGGCCAGAACCCGGATCGTCTGGGATTTTCTGTCGGGTGAGGGTGTTTCAGACTGACTGTCGATCTGGCTGAAGTCGTCAGCGGCTTGAGAACAATGTTTCCCGCAAAGACAGCGAAACAGGCGATCAGGTGGACCTCATTTCGGGTCGCCGATGAGCGTCTTGACCCGTCCAGTGTGACCAGATCTTTTTGAGGCGGTCTGGTCTGGCTGAACGGCGTGATCGGAGTGTCGAGCAATCCAGTCATCGATATAGGCGTGTTCGTGTGACCAGTCCTTCCAGGTCGCTTCGGCCCATTCATGCACCTTTGAAACGTGCTGGGGCGTGCCGGCAAACGGCGCAACGTCGGCGACAGTCTTGCTGAAATCTGAAGGCGGGACCAAAGCGCGGAGCGTATGCTTGTGGCGGGAAAAATGCAGCATGACCTGGTTGGTTTCCGCCGGTGGGCGCGGGCAGGCCAGCTGAAGCATCAGCCGGGCAAGATGTAGACCCACGGATTGCACCGCCCGGCGGTCTCCCGGGTCGCCGGGATGCTGGACGGCCCAGGTGTCGACCGTGAGACGGTTTATGCGCCCGAGATCGACTGAGGAATATTCCGCGGCAAGCAACGTGTTGAAGGCTGCGAAACAGCCGGATGACGACTGCATGTAACGGTGTGTTGGCCCGTCCATGTCGGGGAAATGTCCACCGCAGCCATAACAAGGTTCCATGAAGTATCAACCGCTTGAAAGGAAGGCGTCTTGGTAGCCTACCAGCCCAATGTGTCGTCACCGGGGCTGCGTAAAAGGGCCTGAAAAGCAGCCCTATCGTTCTTGTGCCTCCCCCTCAATCGAAGACATACCCGATCCCGCGCACGGTCCGGATGGTTTCCGGTTTGGTCGGGTTGGTTTCGATCTTGCGGCGGAGGCGGGAGATGCGGAGGTCGATGGAGCGGTCGAAGGGTTCCCAGCCCTTGTCGTGGGCCTGTTCCAGAAGCTGGTCGCGGTTGAGGACGCGGCCGCGGTTTTCCGCAAAGACGCGCAGCAGGCTGAACTCCATCGCCGTGATAGCGATTTCGTCGCCGCCGGGGCCGAACAGCTTGGCGCCGTCAAGGTCGAGCCGGCAGGGGCCGAAAGTCACCGTGCCCGACTGACGGGTTTTTTCCACCTGGTCGGCATCGGCAAAGGTCTGTCGGCGCAGGGCCGCCTTGATGCGGGCTTCCAGTTCGCGCAGATCCACCGGTTTTCCGACATAGTCGTCGGCGCCCATTTCCAGGCCGACAATGCGGTCGATGACTTCGCTCGCCGCTGTCAGCATGATGACCGGAATTGTGGACGTTGCCCGCAAGTCGCGCAGTGCCGTCAGGCCGTCGGTGCCGGGCATGTTGACGTCGAGAATGATCAGGGCCGGTTGAAGCCTTTCCAGCAGCTGCTTCATCTCGGCGGCATTCGGGGCCTCGGCAACATCATAGCCGCGTTCGCTCAGATATTCGGCGACCATTTCGCGCAGGTGCGGTTCGTCATCGCAGACAAGGATCTGTTTCGGGGACGGGGTGCTGGTCATTGCGAGGTCTCTCCACCACCTAGCTGGTTCAGAAGACAGGCAAGGTCTTCCTTTGAAATCGGTTTTTCGACATGGGGGCGCCGGCTGTCGGCCAGGAAGCGCTGGACGGCGGATCCCATGGAATCGCCGGTGACAAACCCGATCCGCGGCGCATAGCTGGGCAAGCGCTCCTGAAGGGTTCTGTAGAAACCCTCGCCATCCATGCCCGGCATCTTGAAGTCACTGACAATCAGGTCGACCGGTGTATGCGACAGGAGCGCAAGAGCTTCACGTGCACTTGTGGCCTGTATCGTCTGGCAGCCGAGATCAGTCAGGAGATCGGAGATCAGTTCGCCGACGCCTGGTTCGTCGTCAACCACGAGAACACGCCGCTGCACCGGGGCGGCTGCAGGCGCTTCGGCCTCAATATGGTCTCCGGCCTCCGGCTTCAGGGCCTTGAGCCGGACGAAGAAACTCGTGCCTTGCCCGGGTGTCGAGGTGACCTCCAGAACGCCGCCATGGGTGTCGATGATCCGGTGGCTGAACGCCAGTCCGACACCGGTGCCTTCACCGACATCCTTGGTCGTGAAAAACGGTTCGAAAATGCGGGCCCGGATTTCCTCCGGAATGCCCGGACCGTTGTCCCTGATTTCCAGAACGGCCTGATCGCGGTCGACATCGTAGGACGACAGAAGCGTCAGGTGCGCCTTCTCGCCAAGCGGGGCGAGCGCGTGTTCGGCATTGACGATCAGGTTGGTGAACACCTGGACAAGCTGGTCGGCGTCGCCGGAGACCTGTGGCAGGTCGTCATCAAATTCCGTTGTGACCGTCGCGCCGTTGGACCGCAAACCGTAGCCCGCAACATCAAGCGCAACAGAGGCGATCTCGTTCAGCGAACACGGCTCGATGCTGGCGGGACGTTGACGGGCCATGGCCAGGAAGGTCTTGACGATCTTCGCGCTCCGGTCCGCCGCCTCGGCGATCCGGTCGACACGCTTGGCGAGCACCGGATCATCGAACTTGCCTTTCAGCATCTGGGCATAACCGGTGACGATCGAAAGCGGGTTGTTGAGCTCGTGGGCGACGCCTGCCAGAAGTTCGCCCAGGGCCGACAATTTTTCGCTCTGATGGGCAATGTCACGCTGTTTCTGCAGTTCCTCCTGCATTGCGAGAAGGTCGGAAATGTCGCGCGTCGAGGAGACGATGACATTCTCGCCCTTGTAGTCGGTGACGCGTGCCGCGGTGATGCCCTGCATGATCGAGCCATCGGCCCGGCGGAACTGAACCCGGTAGTCATCAAGCGTGCCGGTCGGCAGCAGGGCGTCCAAATAGCGGACCCGGTCTTCCGGCGTGAGGAAGAAACTGAGGGTCGAGTCGATCTCGCCGAAGCGTTCCCGGGAAGCGGGCGGGCAATAGATGATCTTGCCGTCCTCGATGCGCGAGACCAGGAAGTTGGCCGGACAGGCCTCGACGATCTTGCGCAGAAGCAGATCCGCCTCGCGCTGTTCTTCCTCCGCCCGCCGCTGCTCGGTGATGTCGGTGAAGGACACCAGATAGCCATCCAGTTCGGTCTTGTGGGCGGAGGCGAGCAGAATGCGGCCGCCTTCCAGGTGGATGGTTTCCTTCTTGTGATAGATCCGCACCTTGCGGCCGAGATCGTCCATATAGGCGTGTTTTTCAACGCCTTCGGGAAGGCGGAGTACACCGGCATCGATGAGCCGGTCCATCATCGGTACGAGGTTTTCGCCGGGTTGAGGGGCTGGGAGTTCGCTGAAATACATCTCGTGCCAGAGGCGGTTGCCGAGGACGAAATTGAGGTCGCGGTCGAACAGCACGAGGCCTTCATCGAGCGACTGGATGGCATCGTTCAGCGTCTGGAGGCTGCGGGTCTCGGCTTCCTTCAGAGCGGTGATGTCCGTTACAACGACGACCCGGCCATTGTCCTGGGTAATGGCGCGTTCAACGACATAATGCCGGCCGTCCCGGAACCGCACTTCCATTGGCGCCAGCGTGTCGCGCTGTTGTTTGACGGCCTCGGCAAACATCGCCGCGGCCCGGTCTCCGGCATCGCGACCGGCGACCTCGGCGATCTTGGGAGCCAGCAGATCAATCCGTTCCTGGTCCGTGAGTTTCAGGATTTCATCCGCGGTCAGGCCAAAGGGAGCGGCAAAGGCATCGTTGCAATGGGTGAACTGACCGTCGGCGGCCTCAATGGCGACGCCGACCGGCAACCGGGCGACCGCATCCGTGAACAGACGCTCGGCGCGCAATTGATCGGTGACATCCTCGATGGTCAGCAGCCGGCCCTGCAGCGCGGTTTCATAGACATTGCCGACGATTTCCCGGCCCTGATTGTTTGGCACGGAAAATCCCTTGGCCGCCTGGCGGATCATCCGGTCGAGTTCATCCAGGATCTCGTTGCTGGGGGTCCAGGGTGGGAGCGGAAATTGTCCTGTGGCAATAGCATCGGCATGGATCTCCCGCATGGTGCGACCGGGGACCAGAAGATCGTTGTTGGGATCGCCGATCTCGCGGAACTTCGTGTTGGCCAGCACCAGCCGGTCATCATCGTCAACCAGCGCAATGCCGAAATCGACGGCTTCAATGGCGCCATGAAGCAGATCGCGGGCGCGGGCCTCGGCGGTGCGCTGTTCGGTGATGTCGCGAACCGTTGCGACAATGCCGCCGTCCTTCAGCAGCGCAAGCGTGATTTCCCGCTGGCTGCCATCGGCGACGCCGATTTCGATCTTCAGTTTGCCGGCTGAGGCAAGGGCCTGGAAGATGCCGGGCAAGCCACCGTCCGGACCGCGCACGATTTGAATATGACCGCTGCCGATGGCGGTGCCGATGATTTCCTGCATCGGCGTTCCTGGAACCAGCAGATCCCTGTGCGGTCCGAGCATGTCCGCATAGCAGCTGTTGGCGAAGACCAGCCGCTTGTCCCGGTCATAAAGGACAAATCCTTCTTCCAGCGCCTCGACCGCTTCTTCCAGCAAGTGCTGCTGGATCCGGTCGCCGCCGGCAAGAGCTGTATCGCTGTCGCCCTGCTGAAACATGTCCCACTCTTCCTGCCTCCCGGGGTGTGAAGACACCCCGAACCACTTCGGTAGCTGTCCAGTATTTCAGTTTGACCTTATCGTTTGTATCAATTGTATCAAAGGGGGCGACCGGGGCCTTTACTCTGCCCCGCTCAGGAGCAGGGCGCGGTTGCGGAGTTCGGCTTTCAAGATGCTGGCAGCGGCGCTGTCGGCTGCGCCCTGTCTGGCAAGCAAGCCAATCGGCCGGGTCACTTCCGGGTCTTTCAATGTCTTGAAGACGAGTTGTTTTCCAAGCTCGGAATGCTGTGCAGAGCGCGGCAGCAAAGCCACGCCGGCGGATGCCCCGACCAGTTCCATCGCCGTTGTCGTCCGCCCGACTTCAAAGGTCCACTGCGCGGAAAGGCGGCTGCGGGCCATGGCGTCATCGATCAACAGGCGATTGCCGGTGCCGCGGGCCGGCAGGATCAAGGGTTCGTTCAGAAGGTCGGACCAGTGCACTGTTTTGCGGTCGGCAAGTGAATGATCTCCTGAGACCGCGAGTGCGATTTCGTCATCAAAGAGGGGCGCGAAATCGGTATTGGGTTCGAGTGACCCGAGTGAACAGACACCAAAGTCGGCGTCTCCCTGCGAGACCGCCTCGGCCACTTCGTTGGCGGCGCGGTCCAAAAGGCGCAGGCGCACGAGCTCGCCCCTTGATCGAAGGGTATGGAGTGCCGGGATCAGCAGGGGCGTCACGGCGCTGGGGATCATGGCAAGCGTGACGACGGCGCTCTGCTGATAGGCAAAGGCAACGCTTTCATCGCGCATGGCCAGTGTGGTTTCTTCCGCGCTGTCGAGCATGGCTTCGGCGCGGGCCTGCAGCCTTTTGGCGGCGAGGGTCGGTTTAACGCTTCTGGTCGAGCGTTCGAACAGGTCGGACCCTAGTGTGTCTTCCAGCTTCTGGATCCTGCGGGTGACGGCCGGCTGGGACATGTTGAGACGGCCCGCAGCGGCATGAAACGACGCGGTGTCCATCACGGCCAGGAAGACCTCAAGGTCCAGAAAATCGAAATTAATGCGCATCAAGCATTAATTGCCAAAAACGTAGCATTGGTCAAATCAATCCGGCCGGGTGTAGATCCTCTCTTGAGAGGACACTCACCATGACCACATCACCTGACATTGCCGTCATCGGCGGTGGCAATGCAGCGCTTTGCGCCGCCATCACGGCCGCGGAAAAAGGCGCCAGCGTCATCATCCTGGAAACGGCGCCCAAGGCCTATCGGGGTGGCAATTCCCGCCACACCCGCAATTTTCGCTGCATGCATGGCGGCCCGTTAGGGCCACTGGTGGAGGATTATTCGGAAGAGGAATACTTCGAAGATCTTCTGAAAGTCACCGGCGGCAAGACCGACGAACAGCTTGCGCGGCTTGCCATACGCACATCCGAGGAATGCCTGCCCTGGATGCAGGACCACGGGGTGCGCTTTCAGCCTTCCCTGTCCGGCACGCTCTCATTGGCCCGTACCAACGCGTTTTTCATGGGGGGAGGCAAGTCGCTGGTCAACGCCTACTACCGAACCGCCGAAGGCTTGGGCGTCGAGGTCGTCTACGAGGCGCATGTCACGCATCTGGAACTGGACGGCGACCGGGTTGTCCATATCGACTATGAGCATGAAGGGCAGAAAAAGCGTCTTGAGCCCAAGGCCGTGGTGGTCGCTTCCGGAGGCTTTCAGGCGGACACCGACTGGCTGACCCGGGCCTGGGGCCCGCCGGCCCAGAACTTTCTGATCCGTGGCACACCCTATAATCGCGGCGTCGTTCTGGCGGACCTGTTGGACCAGGGCGTTCAATCGGTCGGTGATCCGACACAGTGCCACGCCGTTGCGATCGACGGACGGGCACCGAAATTCGACGGTGGCATCGTCACGCGTCTCGACTGCGTGCCCTTTTCCATCGTCGTCAACAAGAATGCCGAGCGCTTTTACGATGAAGGCGAGGATGTCTGGCCGAAGCGTTATGCGATCTGGGGGCGGCTGGTGGCAAGTCAGCCCGACCAGGTCGGCTATGTCATCATCGACGCCAAGTCTCTGAACCTGTTCATGCCCTCCGTGTTTCCACCGATCAAGGCGGAGACGCTGGAAGAGCTGGCGGACCAGATGGGACTTCCCGCCGAAGGTCTGCGCAAGACCGTCGAAGAGTTCAATGCCGCCTGCGGTGATACGTCCAGTTTCCACCCGACCGAACTGGACGGGGTGGCGACAACGGGGCTGACACCGCCCAAGACCAACTGGGCCAGGCCGCTCACCGAGCCGCCCTATTACGGCTACAGCCTGAAGACCGGTGTGACCTTCACCTATCTCGGCCTGAAGGTCGATAAAAACGCGCAGTGCAGCACCGAGACCGGCCTGATCCGCAATCTCTGGGCTGCCGGAGAAACCATGGCCGGTTCGATCCTCGGGCAGGGCTATCTTGCCGGTTTCGGCATGACAATCGGAACGGTCTTCGGACGGATTGCCGGCAGGGAGGCGGCACATTATGCAAGCTGAACTGCTACAGGAAGCGCGCCGCCAGGCTGAAATCTGCAATGCCTGCCGCTATTGCGAAGGCTATTGCTCCGTCTTTCCGGCGCTGCACGAGGAACGGTTTTTCACCGACGCCAACCTCACGCAGCTGGCCAATCTCTGCCACAACTGCCGGGGGTGTTACTACGCGTGCCAATACTCGGCACCGCATGAATTTGACCTCAACCTGCCTAAGGCCCTTGCCGAGGTGCGGCAGGACAGCTGGGAGAGCTTTGCCTGGCCGGGGGGCATTGCGACCCTGTTTCAGAGAAACGGAGTGATGATTGCCCTGGCAACGATTGTCGGATTTGCGCTCCTGTTTCTGGCGTTTCGCACGCTTGGTTCGGCGGGAGGGGATGGCTTTTATGCAGTTCTCTCGCATTCCGCCATGGTGGCGATTTTTCTGCCGGCCTTCCTGTTCCCGGTGGTCAGTCTTGGCGTCAGCCTGACGCGCTACTGGAAGGCAACGGGGGGCAGCAAGATCACCTGGGCGCAAATCGTCGATGCGTTCGGATCGGCCGCGAAGATGCGGAACCTTGCCGGAGGTCATGGCGATGGCTGCAATTTCGAGGACGAGGACCGGTTCAGCCAGGCACGCCGGCTGGCCCACCAGGCTGTGATGTATGGCTTCCTGCTCTGCTTCGCGTCGACCTCCGCCGGCACGGTGATGCACTATGTTTTCGACTTGCCGGCACCTTACGGCCTGTTCTCGCTGCCAAAATTGCTGGGTCTTCCCGGCGGTGTTCTGATGGTACTGGGCACCGTCTGGCTGGCCGCGCTGAAACTGAAGGCGGATAAAAATCTGGGCGCGGTGTCTGCCTGGGGCGGCGAGATGGGCTTCGTCCTGCTTCTGTTCCTGGTCGCGCTCAGTGGCCTGTTGCTTTATGCCCTCGGATCGACGGCCGCCATGCCGGCGATGCTAGCCATCCATCTCGGGTCGGTGCTCAGCTTCTTCCTGCTGACACCCTATTCCAAGATGGCGCACGGGTTCTATCGTCTTGCTGCCCTTGTGCGGGATGCGCAAAGAAAAGGCGTTTGAGGGGGAAAGGCGGTCGTTCAGACCGGCAGATGAACGAGGGGCAGCGTCAGCTGAACCTGAAGGCCGGGCGACGCCGGCGTCAGTGACAGACCGCCGCCATGACGTGTGGCGACGCGTTCGACGATCGGCAGGCCGAGGCCGCTGCCGTCGTTGTTTTCCCCGACCTGGCCGAAACGTTGCAGGGCTGTCTGGATTTCGTCTTCGGTCAGACCCAGCCCGTCATCGGTGACGGTGATCGTGGCCTGATCCTGCGCAACGCCACTTTCGACCCTGATTGTGCCTAGCGTGTCACCGCCATGGCGAAGCGCATTGTCGATCAGGTTTGAAACCGCTTCGCGCACCATCGTCCGGTCGGCGGAAAGCTCAATATCTGCCCGTGCGGGCAGAAAGTTGATGCTGATGCCGCGCCGTGCCTTGCGTTGACATTCGGCGGCAAGATCGGCGAGCAGATCGTTCAGGGCGAAGGTTTCCTTGGCAGACGCCGGATTGATGGATTTTGCGCGCTCATAGGACAGAAGCTTCTGGGCCAGTTGGCTGGTTTCCTTCGCGGCCTTTACGAGATCGTCGGCACGCTGACGCATGGCTGTTTCCGTCTTGGCTGAGCGGACGGATTCGGCCAGGGCCAACACGCCGGCAAGCGGGTTGCGGAGCTGATGCGCAGCATTGGAAATGAATTCGCCCTGCGTTTCCATGGCATCCGAAACCTGCCCGAGCAACCGGTTAAGCGTACGCACGATGCCTTCCACCTCCACAGGGACGGGGCGGCGGATCGGCTTCAGAACGTCGCCGGAGCGCAGGTCGATGGCCTGCTGCAGGTCACTCAGCGGCCACAGGCCGATACGGATCCCGAACCAGACGATCAGGGCGAGCGAGAGAATGATCGACGAAATGGCCACAAAGGACCGCAGCATCAGGTCCTGAACGAAGGCGGATCGGATCTGGACGTCCTGCCAGACGGTCGTTGTGAACACACCGCTGAAACCGTCGACCTGCATGCGTGTGCGCATCCGGTAGCCGCGTACCTCGCGGCCCAGATATTCGCCGTTGAAATAGACCGGGCTGAGATCGTCACCCGCCGTTCTTGGAATGCCGGCCGGCGGGGTTGCATAACCGGCCACGATGACGCCGTCCGGTGCATAGACATGGTAGTAAACCCGGCCGCCGGACGTGTCGGCGAGGATCTGCCGTGTCGCGGGGACCAGCGCATCGCCGCCCGACAGAGCGACGTCATTGGCGACGGCCAGGGCGGCGGATTGCAGGCTGCGGTCGAAGACGTCGCTGGCTGTCACTCTGGCATTGTTGAGCTGCCACAGGCCCGCGATGCCGGCAACGAACAGCAGCGGTAAAAGGATGATGACGGTCAGGCGCAGGCGAAGAGAATAGGATCTCTTCATGTGGTAGACCCTTGCAGCGAATAGCCGATGCCGCGATGCACCTGAATGTGAATGTCGTAGGGGCCGAGGCGCTTGCGCAGCCGTGACACATAGACTTCGATGACTTTCTCGTCGGTCTCGCTGCCGGCACCGTAAAGCTGGTCGAGCAGGCTGGCCTTCGACACCGTCCGGCCATTGGCCTGGAGGAGAGCCGCGAGCAGAGCGAGTTCGCGGCGCGGAATTTCCAGGGCGGTCCCGTCTTCGAACAGCTGCATGGTGCCGGGGTCGAATTTCAGGGGGCCGAGATCCACAAACTGTTTTGGTGCAGTCGCCTTGCGCCGCCCGAGCGCGCGAATGCGCGCGGCCAGTTCATCCATCTCGAAGGGTTTTACGAGATAGTCATCGGCGCCTGCGTCGAGCCCCTTCACCCGGTCCTGCGTTTCGGATCGCGCGGTCAGGAGGATCACCGGACGGGGGTCATCGCGCTCTCTCAGATCGCTCAGGAGATCAAGCCCGCTCTTTCCGGGAAGGTTGATATCGAGAATAACGAGGTCGCCGGGTTCCTGTTTCAGGAAGAGATCCGCCTCGTCGCCAGTGTGTAGAACATCAACCGAGTGACCGGCATCCCTTAGCTGGTAAGCTATGCCCTTGGCCAGACTGACATTATCTTCGACGAGCGCGATCCGCATATTCTTTTTCTTTTCGATGAAAGCTTATTGCAAGCTTCGCAGGGAAATCTGAATGCATCAAGCCGCTTTTCCGCGGTCTGACTGTGCGGCAGTCAAACGAAATTGACTGCGCCATTGGGAGGAAAACATGATTCTTAAGAAGCTTGCGCGCCAGCTCGCGCTTGGTGTGATGTGCACTGCCGGAGCGCTGGTTCCGGCCCAGGCCCTGGCCGAAGGCATCGACCTGTCCGGCAAAACCGTCGAGTGGGTCATTCCCTTCTCCGAAACCGGTGGGTCCGCCAAATGGGCGAACTTCTATGCGCCGCTCCTGAGCGAGGCCCTGCCGGGCCAGCCGACCGTGGTTGTGAAGTTCATGCCGGGGGCCGGTTCCACCAAGGGCGCCAACTGGTTCCAGAACCAGGACTTTGCAGACAGCGAAGGCACCCTGATCTTCGGCTCGTCCGGTTCGACGCAGTTCCCGTATCTGCTCGGCGACCCGCGTGTCCGCTATGAATACGGCGACTGGAACGTGGTTCTGGCATCCGGTACGGGTGGTGTCGCCTATCTGCCGCCGGATCTGGCGTCCAAGATGAACGGCAATGACGCGAGTGCCTTGCGGGACACCGATTTCATCTATGGCTCGCAGGGCGCAACACGCCTCGACCTGGTGCCGCTGCTGGCCTGGGAGATGCTCGGTCTCAATGTGGAGCCGGTCTTCGGCATCAAGGGGCGCGGTGACGGCCGGCTGATGTTCGAGCGCGGCGAAGCCAATATCGACTACCAGACGTCCTCGTCCTACCTCAAGGGCGTGACACCGCTTGTCGAAGCCGGCACGGCCGTGCCGATGATGAGCTGGGGCGCGTTGAATCCGGACGGCGACATCGTTCGCGATCCGACATTCCCGGACATGCCGACCTTCAAGGAAGTCTGTGAAGCAACGGACGGGTGTGAAACGTCTGGCGAAAAGTGGGATGCCTGGAAAGCCTTCTTCATCTCCGGTTTCCCGGCGCAAAAGATGGTGTTCCTGCCGAAGGGCGCAACGCCCGAGGCGATCCTCACCTATTCCCAGGCCTTTGAGAAGGTCAAGGCACGGGGCGACTTTGCCGAGATCTCAGCCGGCCGTCTCGGAAAATATCCGCAGATGACAGGCGCAAAGGCTGACGGTGCTCTGCAGAACGCCACTCAGGTGCCGGCAGCGGCCAAGGACTTCGTGGTCGGCTGGCTGCAGGAACGCTACGGCGTCTCCCTGAAGTAACGGCAGAACCGGCCCCGCCCGCCCGGGTCTGACCGGGCGGGCCCCTTCTTTCAGACAATCAAATCAGAGACGATCCAGTGGACATTCTCGGTACCGCTCTGCCTGCGCTCGCCCAGGCGTCAGAGATGATCTTCCAGCCCGCGGTCCTCGGCTACCTCGTGCTCGGCGTGGTCATGGGGCTCTGCATCGGCGTGTTTCCCGGCCTTGGCGGCATTGCCGGATTGTCCCTGCTGCTGCCCTTCATGTTCGGCATGGACCCGGTTCTGGGTCTCGCCCTGATGATCGGCATGGTCGCCGTGGTGCCAACCTCCGACACGTTCGCGTCCGTTCTGATGGGCATTCCAGGCTCGTCGGCCTCGCAGGCAACCGTTCTGGACGGCTTTCCGCTCGCCAAGAAAGGGGAGGCGGCCCGCGCGCTCTCCGCGGCGTTTGCCTCGTCTCTCTTTGGCGGCCTTGTGGGCGCTGCTTTCCTGACCGTCTTCATTCTGGTCGCCCGGCCGATCGTGCTGGAATTCCGAACGCCAGAACTTCTTATGATCACTCTGTTCGGCCTTTCCATGGTCGGCATTCTGGCGGGCCAGGTGGCGATCAAGGGGATTGTTGCCGCGGGTCTTGGCCTGATGGTGGGCACGATCGGCGAAGGCGACAGCGCCGGTGCCTTGCGCATGGCCACCTACGACATGCCCTATCTCACCGACGGGCTGAAGCTGGTCATTGTCGGTCTCGGCATTTTTGCAATTCCGGAAATCGTTGCGCTGCTGCGTCAGGACCGCGCCATTGCCGAGCGCTCCATGCTCGGCGGCGGCTGGCTGCACGGCGTGCGTGACTGGTTCTCCAATATCTGGCTCAGCATCCGCTGCTCGCTGATCGGCGTGACTGTCGGTGTCATCCCGGGTCTTGGCGGCTCGGTGGTCGACTGGATCGCCTATGGCCACACGGTCCAGACATCCAAGGACAAATCGAAATTCGGCAATGGCGACATTCGCGGCGTGATCGGGCCGGAAAGTTCCAACAACGCCAAGGAAGGCGGCGGACTGGTACCGACGCTGCTGTTCGGAATTCCGGGCTCCGGATCGATGGCCGTCTTCATCGGCGCGGTTGCGTTGCTCGGGTCAGGCTCGATCGAAGTCGGTCCGTCGATGCTGAAGAACAATCTCGATGTGACCTATGCCATCGTCTGGCTGCTGGCGCTGGCCAATGTCGTCGGCACGATCATCTGTATCCTGGGCTCCGGCGGCATTGCGCGGCTGACGACCATTCCGTTCGCGCTGTTGGCCCCGTTCCTGTTCATGATCATCTCCTTTGCCGCGTTCCAGTCGGGCCAGAACCTGATGGATCTGGTGGCGCTGTTTGCCATTGGTCTGCTTGGTATCCTGATGCGCCGGTTCGACTGGTCCCGTCCAGCCTTCCTGATCGGCTTCGTCCTGTCCAACCCGGCAGAGACCTATACCAACCAGGCCGTTCAGATTGCGCAATCCCGGTTCCGCAAGGGCTTCGAAGAGGGACTGGAATATATCTTCTCGCCGATTGTCATCGTCCTGATCATCATCACGGTGATCTCGGTGGTGGTCGGTCTGCGCCAGTCCAAGAATATCCGCGCGGAAGGCGAGGTGCCGCATGGCACCAAGAGGGCGCCGCTGATCTTCCTGCTCGCCATTTTGGGCTACCTGGCCCTTGCCTTCACCAACGCGTCGCTGATCCCGGACTATGCATCGGCGGACCGCGTGTTCCCGCAATTTGTCGGCCTCGTCTCGATCGTCGGCTGCCTGATCCTCCTGTTCCGGATGCGCGGAAGCTCGGAACAGGACCCGCTTTTCTGCGACAGTGAAGCCGGAAACTCGGAGGACAACCGGCACGGCCTGTGGCGGACGCTGGCCTGGTTCGCCGGCTTGCTGATCCTGACCTCGCTGGTCGGCTTCATCCTGGCGCTGGCCGTGTTCCTGGTGGCATTCATCCACTTCCGGGCAGGGCGCAGTTGGGGATATGCCGGTCTTTACGGGGCCTGCGGCATCGCCTTCATGTGCGGCATGGCCTGGCTGCTCAACCGCGACTTTCCGCCGGGCCTGCTGCAGTCCTTCGTCAAGCTGCCCTGGCCGTTGACCTGAGGAGCAGGTCATGGCGCTGAAGCTTCTCTGTCTTGCCGGTGACGGCATCGGTCCGGAGATCATGGTGGCCACCCAAAAGGTGGTCGCCGCTGCGGCCGCATGCCATGGCCTGGACCTGCAGTTTGAAGACCGGGAGATCGGTTTTGCCGCGCTTGAGGCGCAGCACTCCACAATCCCCGAGAGCGTGATCGAGGCAGCAAGGGCCGCCGACGGCGTCGTCCTCGGACCTGTCTCGCACAACGCCTATCCTCCGCGCGAAGCGGGCGGGCTCAATCCCTCCGGCGTGTTGCGCAAGGAGCTGGATCTCTTTGCGAACATCCGGCCGGCAACAAGCGTTGCCGGGTTGCCGACGCCGACGGGAGCCCCGGTCGACCTGGTGATCTTCCGGGAGAACTTGGAAGGCTTTTACGCGGATCGAAATCTTCATTCCGGACCGGGTGAATTCATGCCGGTGCCGGGCGTCGCCATGGCCATGCGCCTGGTCACCCGGCATGCAAGCGAACGCATCGGGCGAGCCGCCTTCGCTAATGCTGAGCGTGAAGGCCGCAAGCGGGTGACGGCGGTTCACAAGGCCAATGTGCTGCGCACAAGCGACGGTCTCTTTCTGGAGGTCATTCGCGAGATCGCTGCTGACCACCCGGACATCGCTTATGACGAGGTTCTTGTCGATGCGGCAACGGCCTTGCTGGTCCGGGATCCCTCCCGCTTCGACGTCATCGTCACCACCAACATGTTCGGCGACATTCTCTCGGACCTCGCAACGGAACTTGCCGGGGGGCTTGGCCTTGCCGCCTCTCTCAATCTTGGACCGCACCACGCCGCGGCCCAGGCCCAGCACGGCTCCGCTCCGGACATCGCAGGCCAGGACAAGGCCAATCCGACCTCGCTGATCGGCTCTGCGGCCATGCTGATGGCGCAGCTTGGCTGCCCGCCGGTCGCCCTGTCGATCCAGACAGCGCTGACAGAAGCGCTGTCACGACCGGCAACGCGCACCGCCGATATCGGCGGTCCTCTCGGCACAACAGCCTTCACAGACAGTGTCATCGATTTGCTTCGGGAGACGGATGAATGATCCAGACATCAACCCCCTTCATTTTCATGCGCGGCGGGTCGTCGCGCGGGCCCTATCTGCGGCGCAAGGATCTGCCGGAAAATCTCGACGACCTTTCCAATGTGCTGACATCAATTGTCGGGGCAGGCCACCCGTTCAATATTGACGGGATTGGCGGCGGCACGGCTGTGACCACCAAGGTTGCGATGTTGTCCAGGTCGGACGACGACTGGGCCGATGTGGACTATTTCTTTGCCCAGGTCGGTGTGGAGGAGAAGCTGGTCGACTACAAACCCTCCTGCGGCAACATCTTGGTCGGCGTCGGTCCGGCGGCCATCGAAATGGGTCTCGTCGAACCAACCGGTGATGTGACCGAGGTGAAGATCCGCGCCGTCAACACGGGCTCGCTGGTCTCCGAACTTGTCCAGACCCCGGGCGGTGCCGTTCAATATGATGGCGAGGCGGCCATTGATGGCGTGCCGGGCACGGCCGCACCGATCGAGCTGCGGTTCATGAAGGTGGAAGGCAGCGTGACCGGGGCCCTGTTCCCGACCGGCCAGAAACAGGAAATCATCAACGATGTCGCCGTCACGTGCATGGATGTTGCCATGCCGATGGTGATCGGGCGTGCGGCCGATTTCGGCATAACGGGAACGGAAAGCGCCGCCGAGCTGGACGCCAACAAGGATCTTTTTGCGAAGATGGAAGCGATCCGTCTCATCGCGGGCGAGCGCATGGGGCTTGGCGATGTCAGCAAATCGGTAATCCCGAAATTCGGGCTGCTGGCCCCGGCACAAGATGGCGGATCGGCCCTGGTGCGCTATTTCATGCCCTGGAAGTGTCATCCGACGCTTGCTGTCACGGGATCTCAGTGCCTGGCCTCGTGCCTTCTCGCTCCCGGAACGATCGGGGAGGGGCTGCTTGACGGGCCGGCAACAGCTCCGGTCTTGCTTCAGCTGGAACACCCGATGGGCAAGATGGAAGTCGTGATCGATTATGACATCGACGGGGATACGTTTCTGGTGAAATCGGCGGGCCTGCAGCGCACCGCGCGCAAGCTTGCGACCGGAGAAGTCTTCATTCCGGGGACGGTCTGGACCCGGAACTGATACGCGGTTTTTGAAGGAAAACGAGGAGAACGGAATGGGGACGGAATATGATGCACATATCGAAGCGGCCGTCCTGGCTCTTCAGATTGCGCGCCAGCAGATCGCGGATGAGATCCGTTCATATCCGACGCCCGTTGCCGGATGCGATGTTGATTACAATTCGCTCTTGTCGAAGCGGACGCAGCTGACCCGCGCGCTGGATGTTCTCAACCGGGAGATCTTCGTGCCGACCCCGCGCACGCTCGTCGACGGAAGTGGTGTGGAAAGCCGATGAAAGTTCATATTCTCGACGACTGGTTCGACACGCTTCGCAGTCTGCCCTGCTTTGAAAAGCTTGCTGCCCATGACGTAACGGTCTGGACCGATCATGTGGCCGATCCGGTAGCTCTTGCCGCGCGGCTCCAGGAGGCCGAAGCGCTGGTGCTCTTTCGGGAACGCACGAAGATCACGGCGGAGCTGCTCGAACAGGTGCCGAAACTGAAACTGATCTCTCAGCGCAGCGTCTATCCGCATATCGATGTGGAGGCCTGCAGCCGCAATGGTGTGCTTTTGTGTTCAAACATGCATGCAGGCACACCGTCTTATGCGGCGGCTGAAATGACGCTCGCGCTGATGTTGTCCAGTTATCGCCAGATCCCCGAGCAGGTTGCCTCAATCCGCCGTGGGGAGTGGCAAATGGGGGTCGGCCGAACGATGCGGGGACGCACGCTCGGGCTCTATGGCTATGGCCGCATCGCCAAGGCAGTGGCAACCTATGCCGAGGCCATCGGCATGAAGATCCAGTGGTGGGCTTCTAAGAGCGGCCGCGAGCGGGCGATCGCAGACGGGGTAAACGTTGCGCCGAGCCGCGAAGCGTTCTTTGCAACATCGGATATCGTCAGCCTTCATGTGCGGCTGAAACCGGATACGCGCGGCATCATCACGGCGGAGGATCTTGCCGCCATGCAGGCGCGCGCCCTTCTGGTCAACACGTCGAGATCGGGATTGATTGCGCCGGGCGTTCTGGAAACGGAAATTGCGAAGGGCCGGATCTTTGCAGCCGTTGATGTCTTCGACACCGAGCCTTTGACCGACACCGCCCATCCGCTTCTGACCCATCCCAACGTCCTGCCGACGCCCCATGTCGGCTATGTCACCGAGGACGAATTCGACCTTCAGTTTTCGGACATTTTCGACCAGGTGAATGCCTACGCGGAGCGCGCGCCGATCCACATGATCAATCCCGAGGTCTGGCAGACGGCTTGAGTGCTCCCAGGGCCGGGCCTTTCGGAAGCCCCCTAAGGCGGTCCGCGTTGCGGACCGGGGCCGGACAGGTTTGCGCGTGCTCGCAGGCACTCCCGAAAGACAGGTGCGGATTTTTCCATGAGATCCATCTTGACATTTTGGAACGTTCCAATAACTATGCCTGAAAATTGGAACGTTCCAAAAAAGATCGCTCGGGAGGAATGAATGCGTTGGGGACTGATTGGCGCGAGCCGGATTGCATCCAGCTATGTGATCGACGCGATCCGCGTGCAGCCGGGTCTGGAGATCCAGTCCGTCCTGAGCTCGGATGCATCCCGCGGCGAAGCCTTTGCGCGGGATAACAACATCCCCGATAGCTATACGGATCTGGATGCGTTGCTGGCCGATGACAGCATCGGTGCGGTCTATATCTCCACGACCAACGAGAAACACCATCCCCAGGCCCTGGCGGCGATTGCCGCCGGCAAGCATGTGCTCTGCGAGAAACCTCTGGGCATGACGCTGGTCGAGGCGGTCGAGATGGTGCGGGCCGCGGAGGACAAAGGCGTCGTTTTCGCGACCAATCACCATCTGCGCAATGCCGGGTCGCATCTCGCCATCCGCGACCTGATCGCCTCCGGCCGCATCGGCAAGGTCCTCAGCGCGCGGGTCTTTCACGCGGTTAATCTGCCCGAACACCTGCGTGGCTGGCGCATCAATGATGCGTCGGCAGGCGGCGGCGTCATTCCGGATATCACCGTTCACGATGCCGACACGATCCGCTTTCATCTCGCCGAAGACCCGATTGATGTGATCGCCAAGGCCGGGACGTCCGGCATGGGCGAAGGTGTCGAGGACAGCGTGATGTCGGTCTGGTCGATGCCTTCGGGCGCAATGGTGCAGACCCATGAAAGCTTCACGCACGGCTTTGCGGGGACCGGGATCGAATTTCATGGAACCGATGGCTCGATCTTCGCGCGCAATGTCATGACGCAGGAGCCGGTTGGTACGGTCAAGCTGGTGGATGCCAATGGCGAGACCGACGTCGCTTACGACACCCACAATCTCTATCACCGCGCACTTGGTCTTTTTGCCGGCGCCGTCGCCGGCAGCGGCCGTCCGTCTGCCGACGGGGCGGACGGCGTGAAGTCGCTTGCCGTAGCTCTGGCCGTTCGCGAGGCGGCCCGCTCGGGCAAAGCCGTCGACGTCGACTACGGAGGGTTTTGAGCCATGGCGTCCAAGATCGTCTCCATGGACGACGCTGCCGCCCGCATTCAGGACGGCGCGACGGTTACCGTTTCCTCTTCCTCCGGCCTCGGGTGCCCCGACCGGATCCTTCAGGCCATCGGCGAGAGGTTCGACAGGGAAGGGCACCCGAGGAACCTTACCACGCTGCACCCGATTGCAGCCGGCGACATGTACGGCATCAAGGGCATCGACCACATTGCCAAGGACGGCCTCTTGTCGACGATCATTGCCGGGTCCTATCCGTCCGGTCCCTCTTCTCTGCCGATGCCGGGCATCTGGCAGATGCTCGTGGAGAACCGGGTTGCCGCCTATAACGTACCCTCCGGCATTCTTTTCGACATGCACCGTGATGTGGCAGCGCGCCGTCCGGGTGTCATGACAAAGGTCGGTCTCGACACGTTTGTCGATCCGATCCGCCAGGGCTGCGCCATGAACGAGGTGGCCGCCGAGCGGCCCATCGTCAACCGGCTTGAGCTTGGCGGTGAGACCTGGCTGCATTTCCCGAACATCGTTCCGGACGTCGCCATCATCCGGGCGACAACCGCGGATGAGAACGGCAATCTGACCTACGAGCACGAAGGCGCCTATCTGGGCGGGCTGGAGCAGGCGATTGCCGTGCGCAACCACGGCGGCCTTGTCATCGCGCAGGTCAAGCGGGTGACGGCTGCCGGCTCGCTGCGGCCCCACGATGTGCGTGTGCCCTGCCACCTGGTGGATCTGATTGTCGTCGATCCGGACCAGCGCCAGACAACCGAGACCGACTATGATCCGGCGATCTCCGGCGAGATCATGCGGCCGTGGTCCAGCTTTTCCCTGGCCGAACACGGCGTGGAAAAGATTGTTGCGCGCCGTGCAGCCATGGAGCTGAGTGCCGGTCAAACCGCCAATCTCGGCTTCGGCATTTCCGCCATGGTGCCGCGTGTGCTGTTGGAAGCCGGTCAGGAACAGGCGGTGACCTGGGCGATCGAGCAAGGCGCGACGGGCGGCATGCCGCTCACCGGTTTCGCCTTCGGCTGTGCCTCCAACGCCGACGCCTATATGCCGTCGCCGCAGCAATTCACCTATTTTCAGGGGGGCGGCTTTGATGTTTCCTTCCTGTCCTTCCTGGAGATCGATCTCGACGGCAACGTCAACGTTTCCAAGCTGGGCAAGAAACCCTATCTGACGGCCGGTTGCGGCGGATTTGTCGATATCACGGCCAATGCGCGCAAGATCGTCTTCTCTGGTCTCTTTGAAGCGGGCGCCGAACTCGAGCTGACCGACGAGGCTCTGACCGTCAGGAAACCGGGCAAGTTCACCAAGATGGTCGACGAGGTCGAGCATGTGACCTTCTCCGGCCGCCGGGCGCGGGAGCTCGGCCAGGATGTCCTTTATGTCACCGAGCGCTGTGTCATCCAGCTGACCGAGTCCGGTCTTGTTGCAACCGAGATCATGCCCGGCATCGATCCCGCCCGCGACATCGTCGATGCCTCCAGGGGACGGGTTCACCTCGCCAACACCTTGAAGGAAATGCCGAAGTCGCTTCTGTCCAGCGGCAGGATGGAGCTGAGCCTTTGAGTGCGCTGCATCTTTTTCGCCATGGCGCAATTGCCGAGCTGAAGCTGGACAACCCGGCCAAGCTCAATGCGTTCACGCTGGACATGCTGAGAGCGCTCGAAGCCCACTGCGATGAGCTGGAGCGCGACGCGTCGACCCGCGCGGTGGTGATCACGGCAGCCGAAAGCAAGGCGTTCTGTGCGGGGGCTGATATTCTGGAATGGGCGGAACTCGGCCCGTTTGATTTTGCCCGTCACTGGGTGCGGGAAGGCCACCGCGTGTTCGACCGCCTGGCGCGTCTTTCCAAGCCGACCGTGGCGGCCATCGGCGCACATGCCTTTGGCGGTGGCCTTGAATTTGCGGCGACGGCCGATATCCGGGTCATGGCGCCCGGCGCAACGCTCGCCCTGCCGGAAGCCTCGGTCGGCATCGTTCCGGGCTGGTCCGGCACGCAGCGCCTCATCCGCCTGATCGGTGAGCCGATGGTCAAGGAAATGGCTCTGTTCGGGCGCCGGATTTCTGCCGAGCGGGCACATGCCGCCGGTTTTGTGGCGGACATCGCCGAGGATCCGAACGAAGCAGCCTTCGACATGGCGCACAAGCTGACTGCAAAGTCCGGCCGCGCCGTCGAGGTTGCCAAATACATGATCCATGCGGCCGTCAATGAGGACCGCAGTGCCATGATCGAGGCGCTCGGCTCCGGGATGATCAGCCCGACAGATGATCGCAACGAAGGCGTTGCCGCCTTCAAGGACAAGCGCAAACCGAATTTCTCCGGAACCCAGTCATGAGTGAATTGAACGTCGTATCCATCAGCGAAGCCAAGCTCCCGGCCGAGCCTTTTGTCGCCCGTCACCTGATTGACGGCGACTGGTGCCAGAGTGCGGATGGGGCCACCTTTGAACGTGTGTCTCCGTCCCATGGCAGCCTCGTCACGGTCGCTGCCAGGGGCGGCGCCGGCGATGTCGATGCCGCTGTCTCCGCCGCACGCCGCGCCTTCGACAAGGGGAACTGGTCTCAGACCAGCGGCAAGGACCGGGCGACGCTGCTTTTGAAGGTGGCCGATCTGATCGACCGCGACCGGGAACGCATCGCTCTTCTTGAAACGCTGGAATCCGGCAAGCCGATCAGCCAGGCGCTGGCCGAAATCGAAGGGGCTGCGGATATCTGGCGATACGCTGCCTCGCTGGCCCGCACCATGCATGGTGAGAGCCACAATTCGCTTGGCAGCGACTTTCTCGGCCTGGTGTTGAAAGAGCCGATCGGTGTTGTTTCGATCATCACGCCGTGGAACTTCCCGTTCCTGATCGTCTCCCAGAAACTGCCCTTCGCGCTTGCCGCTGGCTGCACGGCGGTCATCAAGCCCTCGGAGATGACGCCGGCAACCACGGTGATCCTCGGCGAATTGCTGCTGGAGGCCGGCCTGCCGGCAGGCGTTGCCAATATTGTTCTGGGTTATGGCGACCCGGTCGGGGCCGCGATGACCACCGACAAGCGGGTCGACATGGTGACGTTCACCGGCTCGACAGCCGTCGGCAAGGCCATCGTCAAGGCCGCCGGGGATACGCTGAAGAAAGTGTCGCTGGAACTTGGCGGCAAGAACCCGCAGGTCATCTTCCCGGATGCGGATCTCGAAAGCGCCGTCGATGCTGTCGCGTTCGGCGTCTATTTCAATGCTGGCGAATGCTGCAATTCCGGCTCCCGGATCATCGTGCACGAGGACATCGCCGAAGAGTTTCTGAAACGGACGGTTGACCTGTCCAGGAAGGTGCCCTTCGGCGATCCGCTGGACACATCGACCAAAGTCGGCGCGATCATCACACCTGAACATCAAAACAAGATCGATAGCTATGTTCGGGATGCGAGCAAGACCGGAGCCAGTGTCCGGTTGGGCGGGGAGCCGCTGTCGGTTCCCGGCCTGACCGGACAGTTCTACCAGCCGACCGTGATCGCCAATGTCGAGAGCCACATGCCGATCGCCCGCGAGGAGGTCTTCGGGCCGGTCCTGTCGGTGTTGACCTTCAAGACGCTGGAGGAGGCCATCGCGCTGGTCAACGATGCCGATTATGGCCTGTCGGCAGGTGTCTGGAGCGAAAACGTCCACACCTGCCTGGAGTTCGCGCGCAAGGCGCAGGCGGGAACGGTCTGGACCAATACCTGGATGGACGGCTTTGCCGAACTGCCTTTCGGCGGCGTGAAGGAAAGCGGGCAGGGCCGAGAGCTCGGCAAATACGGTCTCGACGAGTTCCTGGAAGCCAAGACCGTGACCATGCGGATTGGCCGGACGCGGGAGCCCTGGGTGTCGTAATGAGAACCCTAACCCGAAATCGAGAACGGACCCTCGGGCTGGAGAAGAACCTGCATCTTCTCCATCGGGGCACCGTCGATCCTGTCGAGAAGGACCTTTGCGATCGCCCGTCCGGTGGCGCGAAGATCCTCGTCGATGGTCTCGATTCTCGGGCGGAAATGATTGGAGATCGGCGAGGCGCGCTTGGCGACCACGTCGACTTCGTTGCCGGGCGTCAGGCCCATGTCGCCGAGATAGGCCAGCGTGATCAGCGCCATGACCTCGCCGACGCAGACATAGCCGTCGGGCGCGTTGGCCGACGCATGGAGGGCACGCAGCTTGGCGGCGATCTCGTCGGGTTCGGTATCGAGATCGATGTCATCGGGGACCGTGAGCTGGACACCGTGCGTGATCGCGGCCTGACGGGCGCCGAAGCGCAGGTGCTGACCGAATGTGTACCGCTCGTTGGGCATGACGATGCAGATGTGGCGCCGGCCCTTCTGGGCGAGCCGTTCGATGGCCATGCGCACAAAGGCCTCATTGTCGAAATCGACGAAGGGGTGCGGCGTGGTGAAATCCGTCCGGCCATGGGTGGCGAACGGAAAGTCGTGCTCCAGGAGATAGCGGACACGTTCGTCGAAACACTCGGTCCGGGTGAAGACGATGGCATCGGCCAGAGAGTGCCGGCGGATGTTGCGAATGACCTCCAGCCGATCGGAGGAGAGCCGGTCGGCGGTGATGTTGATGGCATAGCCGGTGCCGGCAAGGCCCTCGCTCATGCCGCCGAGAAATTCGGAGGTGAAACTCAGGAATTCGTGGCGGGTGTTGAGCAGCAGGCTGATCACCTTGGTGCGGCCGGTGCGCAGGCGCTGGGCGGCGCGGTTGGGAACGTAGCCCAATCTGTCGGCAACGGCGGCAATGCGTTTGCGGGTGGCTTCGGCAATTCTGGGATCGTCGGCAAGGGCGCGCGAGACCGTGGTGACCGCAACACCGGCTTCGGCTGCAACCGTGCGCAAGGTGGGACGCGATGCCGGTTCGGCGGCGCTAGTGTCTTCGGAATCCAAGGTTTTTCGCGTCATGCCCGTTCACTTCAACAACAGCTTTTTAGCCCAGATTGCGATTCAAGTCTAATCCGGGAATTTAAAACGTTACAACTTGAAAACGTGCTGCGCTGCAAAATTGGCGCTGATCCCATAATCATATGTAAAAGAACAACAAAACTTTTTCCGAAACCCATGCTGAATTTCATTGACACCGATCCAGTTTGCAACGTTACAATAGACGTTGCGTTAAGATCGGGATGCCAGTGTCCGGCACCCGTGATATCTTGAAATGCGCTAAGGGAGGAAGACCATGCGTAAACTATCGATGATGACGGCTGCAGCTGCCCTGTTGGCGGCGAGCACCAGCGTTCAGGCAGAAGACGTTGAGGTTCTGCACTGGTGGACGTCCGGCGGTGAAGCTGCCGCACTGAACGTTCTGAAGGATGACCTGCAGAGCCAGGGCATCGGCTGGCAGGACATGCCGGTTGCCGGTGGCGGCGGCACCCAGGCCATGACCGTGCTGCGCGCACGCGTCACCTCGGGCAACCCGCCCACCGCCGTGCAGATGCTTGGTTTCGACATTCTCGACTGGGCCGGTGAAGGCGCTCTCGCCGATCTGAACATCCAGGCTGGCCTGGAAGGCTGGGACGACGTCGTGCCGGCTGCCCTTCAGCAATTCGCAAAGCATGACGGCAAGTGGGTGTCCGCTCCGGTGAACGTGCACTCCACCAACTGGGTCTGGGCCAACAAGGCTGTACTCGACGAACTCGGCATTGCGGTTCCGACCACCTGGGACGAGTTCGTTGCAGCCCTGGAAAAAGTGAAAGCGTCCGGCAAGACTGCAATTGCACATGGTGGTCAGGCTTGGCAGGACGCGACCGTGTTCGACGCTGTGGCCATGTCGACCGGTGGTCCGGAATTCTACAAGAAGGCCTTTATCGATCTCGATGAGGAAGCTCTTGGTTCCGATACCATGAAGGAAGCCTTTGACCGGATGGCCGTGATCCGCTCCTATGTGGATGACAACTTCTCCGGCCGCGACTGGAACCTGGCGACCGCCATGGTGATCAACGGCGACGCAGCCTTCCAGATGATGGGTGACTGGGCAAAGGGTGAATTCCTGAATGCCGACAAGGTTCCGGATCAGGACTTCCTGTGCTTCCGTTTCCCGGGCACGCAGGACCAGGTGACCTTCAACGCCGACCAGTTCGCGATGTTTGCGCAAGGCTCTGAAGTCGGCAAGGAGCAGGCTGCTCTGGCAACCGCAATCCTGTCGCCGAGCTTCCAGTCCGCGTTCAACGTGGTCAAGGGTTCGGTGCCGGCACGGACGGACGTTTCCGACGAAGCGTTTGACGCTTGCGGCAAGAAGGGCATGGCCGATCTGAAAAAGGCTGCCGACAGCGGCAACCTCTACGGCTCCATGGCACATGGTCACGCCAATCCGGCAGCCGTGAAAAATGCCATGTACGACGTCATCACCGCTCACTTCAACGGTGAGTATGACAGCGCGACCGCTGTCGACGAGCTGGTGACCGCCGTCCAGATCAACAAGTAAGAACCTCCCAACGAGAGCGGTGATCCGTCACCGCTCTCACCCTGGGGGTGGGGACTGACCATGTCTATTTCTGAAACGGCAAACCCGCGCGGTTCCGCTGTTGACAGACTGCGTGACGCATTGCCCAAACTGGTGCTGAGCCCGACCGTCGCGATCGTCGCGATCTTCGTCTACGGCTTCATCTTCTTCACGCTTTACCTGTCTTTCACCGACAGCCGCATTCTGCCCAGCTTCGGATGGGTCGGCTGGCAAAACTACGAGAACCTGTTCAAGATCAGGGCGTGGGATACCGCCGTTTCAAACCTGATCGTCTTCGGTGTCCTCTATATCGTGATCTGCTGCGTACTCGGGCTGCTGCTTGCCATCCTGCTTGACCAGCGGATCCGTGCCGAGGGTTTCATCCGGACGATCTATCTCTATCCGATGGCGCTCAGCTTCATCGTGACCGGCGTTGCCTGGAAATGGTTCCTCGACCCGGGCATCGGCATTGAGGCGGTGGTCCAGGGCTGGGGCTGGACCAGTTTCGAATTCAACTGGATCAAGGATCGCGAAATGGCGATCTACACGATCGTGATCGCCGCGGTCTGGCAGACGTCCGGTTTCGTGATGGCCATGTTCCTGGCAGGCTTGCGCGGTATTGACAGCGAGATGATGAAGGCCGCCCAGATTGACGGCGCCTCGACCTTCGCGCTCTACCGCCGGATCGTCATTCCGCAGCTGCGACCTGCCTTCATGTCGGCCTTCGTGGTGCTCGCCCATATGGCGATCAAGTCCTATGACCTTGTGATCGCCCTGACCGGCGGTGGCCCGGGTACGGCCACCGAACTGCCCGCGACCTTCATGTATTCCTACACCTTCACCCGGAACCAGATGGGCATCGGTGCGTCTTCTGCCGTGATCATGCTGATGACGATCGCTGCGATCATCGTGCCCTATCTCTGGTCAGAGCTGAGGGAGAAAAAGTGATGGCGACTGCATCCTCCAACACCCGCTCCTTCAGCGCAGGCCGCGTCATTCTCTATGCGCTCCTGGCCCTGTTCTGCATCTATTACCTGCTGCCGCTCTATGTCATGGTGGTGAACTCCCTGAAACCCCTTTCGGAGATCACGGCCGGCGGCATGATGGCACTGCCGCAGGACTGGACACTCGCACCCTGGCTGAGCGCCTGGTCGACGGCCCAGGTCGGCGTCGAGGCAACGGGCCTGCGACCCTATTTCCTCAACTCCATCCTCATGGTGGTGCCGGCCGTGGCCCTGTCGACCCTGGTCGGTGCGCTGAACGGCTATGTCCTGACCAAGTGGGCCTTCCGCGGATCGACCGTCCTGTTCGGCCTCCTGCTGTTCGGCTGTTTCATTCCGTTCCAGATGGTTCTGATCCCGATGGCCCGCATGCTCGGCCTGATGGGGCTGGCCGGGTCGGTGCCGGGGCTGATCTTCGTGCACTTCGTTTACGGGATCGGCTTCTCGACGCTCTATTTCCGAAACTACTATGCAGCGTTCCCGACAGAACTGGTGCGGGCGGCACAGATCGATGGGGCCGGTTTCTTCCGCATCTTCTATCGCATCCTGCTGCCGTCCTCCGGACCCATCGCCGTGGTCTGCATCATCTGGCAATTCACCAACATCTGGAACGACTTCCTGTTCGGTGCGTCCTTCTCGGACTTCAACAGTCAGCCGATGACCGTTGCGCTCAACAACCTGGTGCAGTCCTCCACCGGCGTGAAGGAATACAACGTCCATTTTGCCGGCGCGATCATGGCCGCGCTGCCCACCTTGCTCGTCTACATCGTGGCGGGCCGATACTTCGTCCGTGGCCTGATGGCCGGCTCAGTTAAAGGATAAGACCATGGGCTTTCTCGACATCAAACAGGCGACCAAGTCCTATGGGTCCCTCCAGGTCCTGCACGAGACCAACATTTCCATCGAAGAAGGCGAGTTCCTCGTTCTGGTCGGTCCGTCCGGCTGCGGCAAGTCCACGCTCTTGAACATGATCGCCGGTCTGGAGGACATCACCTCCGGCGAGATCGCGATCCGCGACCGCAGCATGAACGGGGTCAAGCCGGCCGACCGGAACATCGCCATGGTGTTCCAGTCCTACGCGCTCTACCCCAACATGACGGTTGCCGGAAATATCTCCTTCGGCATGGAGATGCACGGCATCGCCAAGCCGGAGCGTGAAAAGCGCATCGCCCAGGTGTCCGATCTTCTTCAGATCAGCCATCTCCTCGACCGCAAACCGGGCCAGCTGTCGGGCGGTCAGCGGCAGCGCGTTGCCATGGGCCGCGCGCTGGTGCGCGAGCCGGATGTCTTCCTGTTCGACGAACCGCTCTCCAACCTGGATGCCAAGCTGCGCGTCGACATGCGCACGGAAATCAAGAAGCTGCACCAGAAGCTCGGCACGACCATCGTCTACGTGACCCACGACCAGATCGAGGCGCTGACCCTGTCGACCCGCATTGCAGTGATGTTCGGCGGCTATGTGCAGCAGCTCGGCACGCCGAAGGAAATCTACGACAATCCGGCGAACATGTTCGTCGCCGGTTTCATGGGTTCGCCGTCCATGAACCTCTTCCCGGCGAAGGTGACAGCGGTCGACGGCAAGCCGGCCGCGGAAATCAACCTTGCCAACGGCAACAAGGCAGCGGTGCCGTTTGCCAATGACACGCTCGGGTCCAGCATCGGCCGGGACATCATTCTGGGCATTCGCCCGGAAGCGATCACCGACAAGGATGGCGCGGACCGCAATTCCAAGGCCGTCCATATGGTCGAGGCACCGGTCGAAGTGACGGAGCCGGCAGGGTCCGACACGTTTGTCGTTACCCAGATCGGTGGCAAGGATGTCACCGGGCGGTTCCGTGCGGATGTCGCGGTGAGTGCGGGGGATGTGTTCCCGTTCGCGTTCAACATGGAAAAGGCCGTTGCCTTCGATCCGGAAACGGAAAACCGGGTCGCCTGACATCATGAACGACGCGCCGGACATCGTGATCATCGGGAGCGGTATGGGCGGCGCGTCGCTGGCAGCGGGGCTGGCCTCGTCCGGTGCCCGCATCGTCATCCTGGAACGGGGTCACCAGATCCCGGACGATGCCCCGGCGCGCGATCCCTGGCGCATCTACACCAACAGCGCCTTCCGCTCCAACGAGACCTGGCTGGATGAAGACGGCGAGGCCTTCGAACCCGGCAACTACTACAACGTCGGTGGCAATTCGAAACTCTACGGCGCCGTCCTGCTGCGCTATCGGGCCGAGGATTTCAGCGCGCTGGAGCATTTTGACGGGATGTCACCCGCCTGGCCGTTTCCCTATGAGGAGCTGTCGCCCTGGTATGATGCGGCCGAGCAGCTGTTCCAGGTGCGCGGCGACGCGCAGTCCGATGCCACCGAACCACCGCATGGACAGCCCTATCCGTTTCCACCGGTGCCCGATGAAGAAGCGATCCGGGTTGCAAGACGGCGCCTGGAACGGGTCGGCACGAAGCCCTTCAGCCTGCCGCTCGGGGTTGATATCGACCGCTGGCTCGATGCAGGACAGACCGGCTGGGACGGCTATCCCGATACCCGTTGCGGCAAGATGGACGCAGAAACCTGCTCTTTGAGAACGGCGCTGGCCCACGACAATGTCAGCCTGATCACCGGGGCGCAGGTGACAGAGTTGCGCACCGGCTACAAGTCCAGCCGCATCCATGAGGTTCACTACAGGAAGGACGGCGAAGACCATTGCCTGACACCCGGCGTGGTCGCGCTTTGTGCCGGCGCGGTGCAATCGGCGGCGCTGTTGCTGCGCTCCGGTGTGGCCAACCTCTCCGGTTATGTCGGCCGCTGTTTCATGAACCACAACGCGACGGCAATGATCGCCATCGACCCGCGGTTCAAAAACACCTCCGTCTACCAGAAGACCTTTGGCCTGAATGACTGGTATCTGGACGATGGCGAAGACGGCAAACCGCTTGGCAATGTCCAGCTTCTGGGGCGGGTTACGCCGGACATCCTGAAGATCCAGGTGCCTCACCTGCCGAAATTCGCCGCCCGCTGGATTTCCGGTCACGCGCTGGATCTCTATCTCATTTCCGAGGACCTTCCCGACCCCGAAAGCCGGGTCGTCTTGAAGGACGGCAAGATCCAGTTGATCTGGCAACGGTCCAACATGACCGCACACCGGAAACTGGTTGAAAAGACCAGGGAAACGCTGAAGGACGCTGGTTTCCCGGTGGTGCTGTCGCGGCTGTTCGACGGGCGTGTGCCGTCGCATCAGTGTGGAACCGTGCGGCTTGGAAACGACCCGGCAACGTCTGTTCTCGGGCCCGATTGCCGGTCCTGGGACAATCCGAACCTGTTTGTCTGCGACGCCGGCGCCCTGCCGACCTCGGCCGCCGTCAATCCGGCTCTGACGGTAGCGGCGCTGGCGCTGCGCACTGCGGAAACGATCAAGAAGGACCTGGCAGCATGACGAAGGTCGCGCTCGTCACGGGCGGTCAAAGAGGTATCGGTCTCGGCATTTGCGAAGCGCTTCTGGCAGCTGGCTACAAGATCGCGCTGATGGCGCAGGTCGCCGAAGATGATCCGGATGTCATCGCGGCCCTGGAACGGCTTGGCGGTGGGACGGCGTATTACCAGCATGACCTTCAGGACATTGAAGGGCATGCGGCCGTGCTGGACCGGGTCGAGCAGGAGCTGGGACCCATCTCGACCCTTGTTTCGAATGCGGGCGTGCCGGCCAAGATCCGGGGCGACCTCCTTGATCTCCGGCCGGACAGTTTCGATTTTGTCATGGGCATCAATCTGCGCGGAGCCTTTTTTCTGGCGCAGGACGTTGCGCGGCGCATGACCGGCCGTGAAGCCGACAGCTACCGCTCGCTGATCTTCATCACCTCTGTCAGCGCCACCATGGTGTCCATCGAGCGAGCCGAATACTGCCTGTCCAAGGCCGGGGCCGCGATGATGGCGGAGCTCTTTGCCGTGCGTCTGGCGCCTCACGGCATCGGGGTGTTCGAGATCCGTCCTGGCATCATCGAAACGCCGATGACCTCGGGTGTGAAAGACAAATACACCGCGCGCATTGAAGACGGCCTGGTGCCGGCGGCCCGTTGGGGGCAGCCGGAAGATATCGGCAGGACGGTGGTTCCGCTTGCCGACGGGCACATGGCCTTTGCCACGGGCACGACCATCAAGGTCGATGGCGGGCTTTCGATCCCACGCCTTTGAGAGAAGACTATGGATACTGGTTTTGACTTCATCATCATCGGTGGCGGCAGTGCAGGCTCCGTCGTGGCGGCGCGGCTGACCGAGAACCCGGACATCAGCGTGCTTCTGCTGGAAGCGGGCGGACGCGACTGGCATCCGTTTTATCACCTGCCAGCCGGCTTTGCGAAAATGACCAAGGGCATCGGTTCCTGGGGCTGGCACACGGTGCCGCAAAAGCACATGAAGGACAGGGTCTTCCGCTATACTCAGGCCAAGGTGATTGGCGGCGGGTCTGCGATCAATGCCCAGATCTACACCCGCGGCAACGCGCTCGACTATGACGAATGGCGTCAACTCGGCTGCGAGGGCTGGGGGTACGAGGATGTGCTGCCCTATTATCGCAAGGCCGAGGACAACGACACCTACGACAATCGCTATCACGGCCAGGGCGGTCCGCTTGGTGTTGCCAAGCCCTGTGCACCGCTGCCGATCTGTGAAGCCTATTTCGAGGCTGCGGCTGCGCTCGGGATTCCGAAGAATGAGGATGTGACCGGCGAGAAGCAGGATGGTGTCGCCTATTACCAGCTGACCCAGCGCAATGCCCGCCGCTCGTCCGCGGCCATGGCCTACCTGGCGCCGAACCGGAACCGCCCGAACCTGACGGTCCAGACGGGTGCAAACGTGCGCCGGATCCTGGTCGAGAACGGCAAGGCGACCGGGGTGGAGCTGGTTGACGGTCAGAAGCTGACGGCAACATCGGAAGTGATCCTGTCTTCCGGCGCGATCGGGTCGCCAAGACTGCTGCAGCTCTCGGGCATCGGCCCGGCAGACGACCTGAGCGCGCTCGGCATCGACATTGTGCTCGACCAGCCGAATGTCGGTGCGAACCTGCAGGATCACCTTGATCTCTACTGCATCTGCGAGGTCAGCGGCCCTCATACCTATGACCGTTATGCCAAGCCGCACATGTCGGTGGTGGCCGGTCTTCAGTATCTCTTCACGCGCCGGGGACCGGTTTCTTCCAGTCTCTTTGAGACCGGCGGCTTCTGGTATGCGGATCCCGAAGCCCGCTCGCCGGATCTGCAGTTTCACCTGGGGCTCGGAACCGGGATTGAGTCCGGTGTTGCCGCGATGCCCGATGGCGGCGTGACCCTCAATTCCTGCTACCTGCGTCCGCGCTCGCGCGGCACGGTGCGGCTCCGGAGCAGCGATCCGTCGACCGAACCTCTGATCAATCCGAACTACCTTGAAGATCCGAGGGACCGGGAGATGTCGATCCGGGGGCTCAAGCTGACGCAGGAGATCATGGCGCAGGCGCCGCTGAAACCCTTCATCAAGGCCGAGCGCCTACCGGGCCCGGACCTGAAGACAGATGAGGACTATTTCAACTTCATCTGCGAACACTCCAAGACCTCTCACCATCCGGCCGGCACGTGCCGCATGGGGGGCGATGACGGTGCCGTCGTCGATCCGCGTCTGAAGTTCAACGGCATCGACAACCTGCGTGTCGTCGACGCGTCCATCATGCCGAACGTGATTTCCTCCAACACCAATGCCGCGGCAATCATGATCGGCGAAAAAGCCTCCGACATGATCCGCGAAGACCTGAAGGCCTGACCATGATCCGTCACATCGTTCTCATCAAATTCAAGCCGGACGTGTCCGAGGACACAATCTCGGGTCTCTTTGCAGAGTTGCGGGACATCGAAAAGCAGGTCTCCGGGATCCGGGACATTACCTCCGGGCGAAGCGAAAGCCCGGAAAAGATCGAACGCGGTTACATGCACGGCTTCGTCGTCGACTTCGACGACTGGGACGCCCTGGAGCGATACCAGACCCACCCGGATCATAAGGCGCTTGGCGGCAAACTCGTCGACAATGCCGTTGGCGGTCTCGACGGCATTCTGGTCCTCGACATTCCCGTGGCGGCCTGACCGGTCCTCAAAGCATTCTGGAGACGCCGATGCTGACCCTTCCGACCTATGACAACAAGCTGGAACCCTACCAGCTGACCGGCGAGCCGTTGATCCCGCGCGCGCCGAACGTGCCGCTGACCCGCACGGCCTTTGCCGCCGCGCATGTGGTTTCCGATCCGCTTGCCGAGCGCGACCCGTGGATCGGTTCGCCCGCCGTCGACTGGGACAACACGCTGAAGTTCCGCAACTGGCTCTTCGATCAGGGTCTGGGTCTTGCCGAAGCCATGGACACCGCACAGCGGGGCATGGGAGTCGACTGGCCGACGGCAAAGGAGCTTATCGAGCGGACCATGCGGGACGCCAGGGCCCACCCGCTCAAGCCCCGGGTTGCCTGCGGGGCGGGAACCGATCAGAAGCCGCTGTCCGGGCTGAAGACAACGGCCGACATTCTTGCGGCCTATACCGAACAGATGGAAGCGGTCGAGGCGGCCGGCGGGCAGGTGATCCTGATGGCATCGCGCGCCTTTCCGGCGATCAGCGCGGGCATCGAAGACTACGCCTTCGTCTATGGCAAGCTCCTGGAAGAGGCCGCGGCTCCGGTGGTGCTGCACTGGCTGGGTGACATGTTCGATCCGGCACTGACAGGCTATTGGGGCGCGCCGGATTTCGCGACGGCGTCCGACGCGGTGCTCGACATCATCATGGCCCACAAGGACAAGGTCGACGGCATCAAGATCTCGCTGCTCAACCAGTCCTACGAGGAGCAATTCCGTGCCCGGCTGCCGGAGGGTGTCCGGCTCTATACCGGCGACGATTTTAACTATGCCGACCTGATTGCAGGCGACGGCGAACACTATTCCCATGCGTTGCTGGGCGCCTTTGCGGCGATTGCCCCTGCCGCCAGCCAGGCCCTTGAAGCCCTGGCCCAAGACGACCTTGAGACCTACCACGGCCTGTTCGCACCGACGGTTCCGCTCAGCCGTGAGATCTTCAAGGCGCCGACACAGTTCTACAAGGCAGGCATTGCCTTCCTGGCCTGGCTGAACGGTGCGCAAAGCCACTTCATCATGCCGGCCGGGTTCCAGTCGGCGCGCGAGATCACGCATTATGCGGAGGTTTTTCGGCTTGCGGATCAGGCCCGGGTGTTGTCAAAGCCGGAGATCGCGGTTGAACGGATGAAGCTGCTGCTGAAGCTCCACGGAGTGGACTAGGCACTGCGGGAAGAGGGAATGGGCAAACGACCGACCATACTGGATGTGGCCAAAAAGGCGGGGGTTTCCAAGTCCACCGTGTCGCTGGTCCTGCAGAATTCCTCGCTGGTCAAGCAGCAGACCCGTGACCAGGTCACCGAAGCGATGGAAGCGCTCGGTTATGTCTATAACCGCTCCGCGGCAGGCCTGCGCGGGGCAGCGTCCGGCCTGATCGGGCTCATCATCAACGATCTGCGCAACCCGTTCTTCACCGAGTTTGCCGCCAGCGCCCAGATGGAATTTGCGCGCAAGGGCTATTCCACGGTCATCGCCAACACCGATGAGGATCCCGACATCCAGTCCCAGGTGATCGACTCCATGATCGAGCACGGGGTCTCGGCTTTCGTGATTTCACCGGCTTATGGAGAGGATGCCGGGGCCTTCGACCGGATCGCGCGTGCCGGCATTCCAACGATGCAGGTCCTGCGGCAGCTGGATGACCGGACTGATCTGTTCCCGTTTGCCTCTCACAACTATGCGTCGGGTGGAGAGCTGGCGACAAAACATCTGCTTGACCAGGGCTGCCGCAAGATCGCCTTTGTCGGCGGTCTTCAGGACCGCGCCATTACCAACGAGCGCATGTCGGGCTACAGGGCGGTGATGGCGGCGAACACCAGGACCGTCCAGATCTTTCACGGTCGCCCGTCGCGCGCTTTCGGCCGGGATATTGCCTTGCGGATCCGGCAGGAGCATCCGGATCTCGAAGCCGTCGTCTGCTTCAGCGACCTTGTAGCGCTCGGTCTGATGTCCGGTCTGGCGGAGGCCGGCGTGCGGGTTGGCGAGGACATCAGGATCGTCGGCTTTGATGACATCGAGGAAAGTTCTCTCGTCTATCCGCGTCTGAGTTCTGTCCGGTGCGATTCCAAACGTTTCGGCACCCATGCGGCGGAGGCGATGCTGGCCTGGATTGTCGACGGCAAGCGGCCGCCGGACACAAAGCGCTACGAGGTCGAGCTCATCAGGCGTCAGACGAGCCTCGGACTGGATCCCTGAGCAAAAATCTTGAGGCCTTTTCGCAAGCGCGCATTTGCCGCCACCCAACTGAAAGACTGCCACGTGCACGACCTGGACACCCGCGTTGGCGCTGCACGCGCCCTCATCTTTGACTGCGACGGAACCCTGCTGCGCACCCCCGAGCTCTATGCGGCGGGATGGCAGATGGCGTTTCGCACGGTCGGTCAGGAGATGGACCCGGACTGGTATCACCACCGCGCCGGCATGTCGGAACGTGTTCTGCTGGATGAATTCGAGGCGGAGTTTAACGTCAAGCTGGATCGGGCGGGTGTTGTGCGGGCCATGCGGCAGGCCGTTCTAGCGCAGATCGAAGAGGTGCAGGAGATTGTTGAAGTCGCCGCCGTTGCACGGGCGCATGCCGGGCAGAAACCGATGGCTGTTGCCTCAGGTGGTCCGAAGGCAATCGTTGTGCCCTCGCTGGAAGCGGCAGGCCTGTTGCCTCTGTTTGACTGTGTGGTGACGATCGAGGATGTAGCCCACGCCAAACCCGCGCCGGATCTCTTCCTGGAGGCGGCTGACCGTCTGAAGACACCCGCAGGGTCTTGTCTGGTCTTTGAGGACAGTCGTCAGGGACTGGAAGCAGCCGGACGTGCGGGAATGGATGTGATTGATGTGAATGCGCTGATTGCCCCGCGCTTGATCTCTTGACCTGCGCGGGGCCTTTGGGCCCGGATCAGACTTTCCCGTCAGATTGTCCCGCCGAGGGAGCCTTCGAGTTCTGCGAGTTCCTGTCCGCCGGCCATGAGGTCCTGGAGTTCCTCTGCCTTGATCTCGCCGCGTGTTGCGGTGCCGAGGGTCTTGCCGCGGTTTAGCACGGTGAAGCGGTCGCCGACAGCCATGGCATGGCGGACATTGTGGGTGATGAAGACCACACCGATGCCCTTCTTGCGCACCTTGTCGACGGTCGCCAGGACGTTTGAGGTCTGGCGGACGCCAAGGGCAGAGGTCGGCTCGTCGAGGATCAGCACCTTGGCCCCGAAATAGACCGCGCGGGAAATGGCCACCGTCTGGCGCTCCCCGCCCGACAGCGTGCCGACCGCCTGGTCGGGCGAACGCAGATGAATGCCCATCTTCGCCATCTCGCTCATGGTGACCTCGTTGGCCTTGGCAAAGTCGAAGAACTTGAACGGACCGAAGCTCTTCTGCGGCTCGCGCCCCATCCAGAAGTTCCGCGTCACCGACATCAGCGGGATCATGGCCAGATCCTGATAGACGGTGGCAATGCCGGCATTCATGGCATCGCGCGGGCTGGAGAAGTTGACCTCCTTGCCCTCGATCAGGATCTTGCCTTTCGTCGGCTTGTGAACGCCGGACATGGTCTTGATGAAGGTGGACTTGCCGGCGCCGTTGTCGCCCAGAAGGCAGTGGCATTCCCCGGGCTTGACGGACACGGTGACGCCGTTGAGCGCGATCACCGGGCCGAAATGCTTCTCGATATCGACGAGTTCGATCAATGCATCGGACATGTCAGCGTTCTCCCGTGATCATGCGGCGAATGTAGGTGTTGAGGATCACGGCGAGCAGCAGGATCACACCGAGGAAGACGCGGAAGAGCGAGCTTTCCACCCCGGCAAAGAACAGGCCCTGCTGGACGACGCCGAAGACGAGCGCGCCGAGGGCGGCGCCGATGACCGAGCCGTAGCCTCCGGTCAGAAGCGCCCCGCCGATGACCACGGAGATGATCGCCTCGAACTCCTTCAGAAGACCGCGGTCGGCCGCCGCCGAGCCGAACTCCATCACCTGGCAGGTTGCAAAGACGGTGGCGCAGAAGGCGGAGAACATGAACATCAGAACCTTCACCCGGTTGACCGGAACACCGACATAGCGGGCGGCCTGGGCATCGCCGCCGGAGGCGAAGATCCAGTTGCCGAAGCGGGTGCGGGTCAGGAGGAAGTGGCCGAAGATGATCAGGATGATGGCCCAGATCATGAGCATGGGAATGCCCTCGACCACGGGCTGACCGGCCTTGGGTCCGGCCACGAACTTGCCGACGACGCCCAGATCGGCGAGCCAGACAAAGAGGCCGTTGAAGACCTTGCCACCGAAGAGCCAGGCGATGGGGTCGCCCTCGGCAGCATCCTTGACGCCACCGATGATGGTTTTGCGGGTGGTGGCAATCGCGGTGAAGATGGTCAGGCCGCGCAGGATGTAGAGAAAGGCGAGGGTGACGATGAAGGAGGGCAGGCCGGTCTTGATGACGAGGTAACCGTTGAGGGCGCCGATGGTGAGTGCCAGGAGGAAGGCGACGACGATGGCGAACCAGACGGGATATCCCCATTGCACGGAGATGAGGGCAATGACGATGCCGGAGAAGCCGATCATGGAGCCGACGGAGAGGTCGAACTCGCCGGCGATCATCAGAAGGCAGGCGCCGACGGCGATGATGGCGAACTGGGCGGCGACGGTGCCCCAGTTGATGATGCCTTCGGGGGCGAACATGCCGCTGTCGCGGGCGATGGCGACGAAGAACATGAAGACCAGGATGGTGCCGCAGATGGCACCGAGTTCGGGTCGGATCAACGCCTTGCGGAGCGCCGACATCTCGCGGACACGTTCGTCCTTTTCGGGCGCGGCCGGATCTGGCGCTGATGGCGTCTGTGTTTCAGACATGAGGTTCCTCCTGCGGTCCGGTCAGCCGGCCGCCTTGATTGCTGCGGCCCGGCCGCTGATCGTGTTTCCGGATGAAGGCGCTCGACCCCGGGCATCTGCCCAAGGGAGCGCGGGTCGTTTCAAAAAAGGAGAGGCAGCGAGCCGCCTCTCCAAGGTTCGAGGGGAGATATGACCGGTTGGTCCGGAATTAGCGGTATTCGCCCGCGTATTCCTCAACCTTGGCCAGGGCGTCTTTGGTGATGAAGCCCGGTCCGGAGTTGATGTTGTTGCCCGGCAGCACACCGAAGCGCTGGTAGTTGGCCAGAACGATCACCGGCAGGTAGGCCTGCAGGAACGGCTGCTGGTCGATGCCCCACTGGATGGTGCCGTCCTTGATGCCTTTCACGATCTCGGTGCCGAGATCAAAGGTGCCGAAATAGATGTCGCCGGCCTTGCCGATTTCCTGGAGCGCACCGATGGTCGGGTCCGCAGAGGTCGGGCCGAGTGTCAGGACGGCTTCCGTGTCCGGATTTGCGGCCAGATAGGCTTTCACCTTGTTCTTGATTTCTGCCGGATCCTGGCCGCTGTCGATCATGCTGTCGCCGAGTTCAACGCCGAGACCGTCGGCAAATCCGCGGCAGCGCTCGCCAACCACCGGGTTGGAGACGACGTGGTTCACACACAGGAAGGAGCCGACGCCGTCGCGCTTGGCGCGCTGACCGGCGGCAAGGCCTGCGTCATATTCCGGTTGACCCACATACATCAGCGCGCCGACATCGGCGGCCTGTTCCGGGGTGCCGGAATTGATGATGATCACCGGGATGCCCTTGGCAACGGCGTTCTGGATCGGGCCGGAGAGGACGTCCGGATCGGCCAGGGTGGTGATGATGCCGTCCGGATTGGAGGCGGCGGTCTGTTCGATGATGCGGGCCATGTCGGCAATGTCGCCGGTCGGCGGGTTGCGATACTCGACTTCGGCGCCAACCTGTTCGCCGGCAAGCGCCAGACCGTTCTTGATGGTGTTCCACCAGCTGTCGCTGTCCGGTGCGTGGCTGACAAGGACGAAACGCTCGCCGTCCGCAAGCGCAGGAGCCGTCAGGCCGGTGAACGCAACGGCTGCTGCCGCCATCGCGATAAGTGTCTTCTTCATGAATTCCTCCCAAATAACCTGGCACCTGATCCGGCGTATCCTGCCGGTGAGCCGTGCCTTCCTCCAGACAAACACAACGTCGCGTTAATTGCAACCGGTTGCAAAAAATTTGACGTCAAAAGACGTTCGTGTAGTTTCGGGCGAAAGGAAGTCAGTGGCTGGAATGAAAACTTGGCTGTCACGTTAAAGGAAGTTGCGGAACTTGCGGGTGTGTCCCGGTCGGCCGTGTCGAGAACCTTCACAGATGGGGCGAGCGTCTCCGCGCGCACCCGGGAGAAGGTGGAGAAGGCCGCCAAGGCGCTTGGATACCGACCGTCGCTGATCGCCCGCAGCCTGGCCACCAACCGCACCAAGCTGATCGGACTTGTCGCCAACAACTTCCAGAACCCGGCCTTTCTGGATGTGTTCGACCTCTTCACCAGCGAGCTGCAGGAACGGGGGCTGCGGCCGCTTCTGGTCAACCTGTCGGACGAGACGTCGCCCAAGGAGTTTGTCGAGTTGCTGCGGCAGTACAATGTCGATGGCGTGATTGTAGCGACCTCGACCTTGCCGACCAGCTTTGCCGGCGCTTTCCAGACCGCAGGCATCCCCGTGATTCATACGTTCGGCAAGTATCAGGCAAATGCGCAGGTCCATGTGGTCGGGATCGACAACGAGAATTGCGGCGCCATGGCGGCCGAGACCTTTCATGGGCGCGGATACCGCAAGGTGGCTCTTCTGGGAGGTCCGGAAACCGCGACATCGACCCAGGACAGGGGCACCGGATTTGAGCGCCGGTCGTCCCAGCTCGGTCTTGATGTCACGTCCATTCGCTATGCAGAGAATTACACCTACCGGGCCGGACGGGAGGCCATGGCAACCGTGCTGGCGGAGGACGATGTCGAGGCGATCTTCTGCGGCGATGATCTGATCTGCATGGGGGCAATGGATGCCGCGCGTGCCGCCGGCAAACGCATCCCGGAGGATATCGGCTTTCTCGGCTTTAACGACATCGCGATGGCGGGATGGGATGCCTATGCCCTGACGACCATAAGACAGCCGATCCGGGACATCATCATGAGCGCGGTCGAGCTGGTAGTGGGTATGGTGGAGAACCCGTCCCGCAGCCCTGAAATCCGGCTGTTTCCCTGTTCGGTGGTCGAGCGCGGATCCTTGCGCCCGGCCACCGATTGAAGAATTTTGACTTGAGGATTGGGTGCTAGAGGGTGGTCCAGCGACCGTCCGATTTGGCCGAACTGGCCGCTGCCTCAATTGCACGCATCGACCAGAGACCATCTTCCGCAGTCGGGAAGTCGAGTGCGAGAGGATCCGGAGCCGTGCCCGCCTTGCGCGCCCTCAGAACATCGGCAAGATCATGATAGATATTGGCAAAGGCCACCGGCATGCCTTCGGCGTGACCGATCGGTATGCGGGAGGCGCGGGCCGCGGCGGGCGACAGGTCGCCGTCGCCGCGTTCCAGCGTCTGCGTGCGGCCGTTCAGCGGTGTCCAGAGCAGCTGCTCCGGATGCTGCTGCTGCCAGGAGAGGCCGCCCTTCTCGCCAAAGACCTGCAAGGTCAGGCCGTGCATGCGTCCAACAGCAATCGCGCTTGTCCACAGACGGCACAGGGCGCCGTCCGACAGGCGGATGTTGATCATCGCATCGTCTTCCAGCTGCCGGTCACCCACGAGCGAGGCGAAATGCGCGGACAGCTCTGCAGGTGCCTGCCCGGACACAAAACAGGCCATGTGGAAGGCATGGATGCCGGCATCTGCGAACACCGCGGACGTACCGGCCTGCGCCGGGTCGTAGCGCCAGCGAACGCGGGGGTTGTCGGCTTCTTCGGCATCGGCATGAAAGCCGTGGGCGAACTCCGCCTTGATCAACCTGATCTTGCCAAGCTCGCCGCCAGTGATCATGGCACGCATCTGGCGGACCAGCGGGTAGCCGCTGTAGCCGTAATTGACTGCACAGACCTTGCCGGTATCGCGCATGATCGCGACGATCTCTTCCGCCTCGGCGGCCGTCATGGTCAGCGGTTTTTCGCACAGGACGTCGAAGCCGGCCTCCAGAAAAGCCCGGGTGATTTCATAATGCGTGGCGTTGGGGGTCGCGACTGTCACCAGGTCCAGCCTGTCGTCGCGATCCCGTTCACCCGCCAGCATGTCCTGCCAGTTGCCATAGGCGCGATCCGGGGCAATGCCCAGTTCGATCGCATAGTCCTTGCCCCGTTCCGCGTCGGCGTCGAGAGCGCCGGCGGCGAGGCGGAAGTGGCCGTCCAGCCCGGCGCTGATGCGATGGGTCGGGCCGATCTGCGAGCCGCGCCCGCCACCGATCATGCCCCAGTTCAATTTGCTCATGCTGATGCCTCAAAGCCGATGGAGTGCAGATAGGAACGGTTTTCCCTGGCGTCGTCGAGCGGGGACTGCGCCATTTCCGGATCGCAATCCTGTTCCACCGTACACCAGCCGGAAAAGCCTGCGGTCTCAAGCCGGGCTTTCACGGCCGGAAAGTCCACGGCGCCCCTGCCGAGATTGCAGAAGATGCCGTCACCGCAGGCTTTGTAGAAATCAGTGCGGTTGGCAACGACACTGGCGCGGACTTGCGGGTTGATATCCTTGAAATGCATGTAGGAAATCCGGTCCATATGCCGGTCCATGAAGGCGACCGGGTCAAAGCCCGCGTAAAGGCTGTGACCGGTGTCGAGGCAGATCTTGAGGATGCTCTCGTCGACCTCGGCCAGCAACCGCTCGACCTCGTCCTCAAAATCCATGAAACCGGCGGCATGAGGATGGATGGCAGCTGTCAGGCCATAGTCGTCCCGTGCCATCTTCGCAATGTCGCGGATCCGGTCCCGGAAGACGGTCCATTCCGCCTCGCTCATCTTTTCCGCTTCCTCCGGACGCCCGGCGGTGGGCGCGCGCCGCGGCGAGATGGAATCGATCAGTACCAGGTGTTCTGCACCATGGGCCTTGAGCGCGGCGCAGGTGCGCACGGCACCGTCCTTGACGTCGTCCCACTTGGCCGGATCGTGAAACGGGCGGAAGACAACGCCGCCGATCAGTTCCAGGCTGCGTGCAGCCAGGGCATCGCCAAGCTCAGACGGGTCTTCCGGCATGAAGCCGACCGGGCCCAGCTCGATGCCGCGATAGCCGGCGTCCCGGCATTGGTCGAGCACGGTCTGCCAGGCGGGGTTGCGCGGGTCGTCCGCAAATTCGACGCCCCAGGAGCAGGGCGCGTTGCCAATCTTGATGGTCATGTTCGTTTTCCAAAGAAGGTCCGGACGGTGGGCCGTCTAGACGTTTTGCAGGTCGATCCAGCTCTTGCTGTCGTTGGATTGCCAGGCCGCCTCGACGACCTGGTTGACATAAAGGCCGTCCGCAAAGGTCGGCCAGAGATTTTCGCCCGTCTCGATCGCCGTCAGGAAATCCTTGGCTTCGATGATGATCTGGTCCTGGTAGCCGGTGCCATGGCCAGGTCCGAGGCAGAAATTGACGTAATCCGGATGGTGTGGGCCGGTCAGGATTTTCTTGAAGCCTTCGCGCGCTACGGGCTGTCCGCCTTCGTAGAGCCAGAGCGCGTTCTGGTCTTCCTGGTCGAAGCGGATGGCGCCCTTGGTGCCGAATATTTCGTAGGCATAGCCCATCTTTCGGCCAAACGCTGTGCGGCTGACATAGAAGGAGCCGAGCGCGCCGGACTGGAAGCGGCACATGATCTGGGCGTGATCGTCATTGGTGACGGTCTGCATCTGTCCGTTGGCATCCGGGCGTTCTTTCACGACCGTTTCAATTTCCGCAAGCACCCGCTCCATCGGGCCGGCCAGAGCCTGGGAGGCATTGATGATATGCGGTGAGAGATCCCCCATCGTGCCGTTGGCGCGGCCCTGTGTGCGCCAGGTCGCGGGAATCAACGGATCTGCAAAGAAATCTTCCGTGTGTTCGCCGCGTATATAGCTGATCTCGCCGATCTCACCGGCCTCGATGATCTCCCGGGCGAGCTGTGAAGCCGGTGTCCTGATATAGTTGAAACCGACCATGTTGATGCAGCCGGCAGCCTCTGCGGCACGGGTCATGGCCCGGCTGTCGGTGAGGTCGCGGCCGAGCGGTTTTTCGCAAAAGACCGGTTTGCCGAGTTCAAAGGCGGCGGTGGCAATTTTCAGATGGGTTGACTGAGGCGAAGCAATCACGATGGCTTCCACATCCGGATTGCGAACAAGTTCCTGCCAGTCGGCCGTGGAGGACCTGAAGCCCAGTTCCGCGGCCTTTCGAGTGGCGCCTTCCGGTGTGGTCGTGCAGACCATCTCCAGGGAGGGGCGCAGCTTCGTATCGAAGACCGCACCGACAGCCTGCATGGCGACAGCATGGGCCTTGCCCATGTAGCCGCCGCCGACAATGCCGACGCCAAGTTTGCGTGTTTCCATCCCGTTTTGATCCATTTTTTGCAACCGCTTGCAAAAAGCATAAACACCCATTAGCTTGCCCAGTCAAGGGCTCCAGAAGCCATATAAAATTGTTTTCCGGGAGGAATAGAGGCTCATGGCCGCAAAGACGCTTCGCCTGACGATGGCTCAGGCGCTTGTCCGCTATCTGGCTGCACAATATGTCGACGTGAAAGGCGAACGGGTGCGCTTGTGCGCCGGTGGTTTCGGCATCTTCGGTCATGGCAACGTGACCTGTCTCGGCGAGGCGCTTTACGAAAACCGCGACGCTCTGCCGCTTTGGCGAGGTCAGAACGAGCAATCCATGGCGATGGCAGCTGTTGGGTACGCCAAGCAGCAGCTGCGCCGCCGCTTCATGTTCGCAACCTCGTCTGCCGGACCCGGCACGACCAACATGCTGACCTCGGCCGGCATTGCCCATACCAACCGTTTGCCGCTCCTGATGCTGGCCGGTGATGCCTTTGTCACCCGTTTGCCGGATCCGGTGTTGCAACAGGTGGAGCATCCGGGCAATCCGGGACTTTCCGTGAATGACGCCTTCAAGAGTGTTTCGCGCTACTGGGACCGGATCACGCATCCGGCGCAGCTGCTGCAGTCTCTGCCGGCAGCGATCAGCACGCTGATCGACCCGGCCGATTGCGGGCCTGTTTTCCTGGGCCTGCCGCAGGACGTTCAGGGCTGGGCGTATGACTATCCGGAAGCCTTCTTCGAACCGAAGGTCCATCACTTGCGCCGCCAGACACCGGACGAGCGGGAGCTGGCCGCAGCAGCCCAGATGCTGAAAGGGGCGGAGCGGCCCCTGATCATTGCCGGAGGCGGGGTGCAATACTCGCTGGCGACCGAGGAACTGAACGCCTTTGCCCACAAACACCAGATCCCGGTCGTGGAAACCATCGCCGGACGGGCCAATCTGGTTTTTTCCGATGAGCTCAATTGCGGTCCGATTGGCGTGACCGGCTCCAATTCGGCCAATGCCCTGGCGGGCGAAGCAGATGTCGTTCTGGCCGTCGGTACGCGGCTTCAGGACTTCACCACCGGATCCTGGACCGTCTTTGCACCCGAAGCCCGCATCGTTGCGCTGAATGTCGGTCGCCATGACGCGGGCAAGCACATGGCGCAGCCGGTGGTGGGAGACGCCAAACTGTCTCTGCCGCTGCTTTCCGATGCGCTGGATGGTCTGACGACCACCGTGTCCTGGCGCGAGAAAGCCGCCTTGGAACGTGCTGCCTGGAATGCCTATGTCGATGACAATATTTCGCCGACAGCAGGCGACGGCAGCAACCGGCCGATGTCCTATGCCCAGGTGATCGGGGCCGTGAACGAGGTCTGCGATCCGGACGACAGAGTGGTTGCGGCGGCCGGCGGCCTGCCTGCGGAGGTCACGGCGAACTGGCGGACAAAGTCGCTTGGCTCGGTGGACGTTGAATTCGGCTTTTCCTGCATGGGGTATGAGATCTCCGGGGGCTGGGGCGCGCGGCTTGGCCACCAGGAAGAGCACGCGGACAAGGATACGATCGTCTTTGTCGGGGACGGATCCTATCTCCTGATGAACTCAGATATCTATTCCTCGGTCCTGTCTGGCGCGAAGATGATCATCGTGGTCTGCGACAATGGCGGTTTTGCCGTCATCAACAAACTGCAGAACAACACGGGCAACGAATCCTACAACAACCTGATTGCCGATTGCCGTCTGGCAGTCGAACCTTTTGCCGTGGACTTCGAGGCGCACGCCCGGTCCATGGGAGCCAATGCGGAGACTGTCTATTCGATCGAGGGTCTGAAAGAAGCGTTTGGCCGGGCAAAACAGTCCGACCGCACCTACGTGATCTCGATGAAGGTCGATGCCTTTGAAGGCTGGACACAGGAAGGCCATTCCTGGTGGGAAGTCGGCACACCGGAGGTCTCCAACAGTCCGCGCGTCAAGCAGGCGCATGAGGACTGGGAAGCCGGGCGTTCTGCCCAGCGAAAAGGCGTCTGACATGCCGGCCGGCCTGACATCGCGGTCCCGCTTTCTGGTTCTCGGACGCGCCGGGATGGATCTCTATGCCCATCCGTCCGGTGCGACCGCGGAGACCGCGAGCCATTTCGCAACCGCTCTTGGTGGCTCTTCGGGCAACATTGCCGCCGGGCTTGCGCGACAGGGTCTTGCCGTCAGCATGCTGACCTGCGTCTCGGACGACAGCGTTGGCCGTTTCGTGCGGCGTGAGCTGGAAGCTTATGGCGTCGATACCCGTCACATGAAGGTGCTTGTCGACGGGTCGCGCACGTCTCTGGCGATCACCGAGACCCGCATTGAAGACACGCAGAACACGCTTTACCGGAACAATGCGTCCGACTTGCTGATGGACGAGGCACAGGTCGCAGGGGTCGACTTCGAAAACTTCGACGCGCTGGTCGTCACCGGGACGGCGCTTGCAGCTCATCCCTCCCGCCAGGCAACACTGAGAGCGATGGAACATGCCCGGGCGGCCGGCGGCTATGTTGTCCTTGATCTTGATTACCGGCCCTATTCCTGGCCCGGCAGTCTCGAGGCTGCCGAAACCTACCGGGCGGCCATCGAAGCCTCTGATCTTGTCGTCGGCAATGACGACGAGTTCGCCGTGGTTGCCGATGGCACCCACGAGGCGGGCCGCGTTCTGGCAGAACAGCTTGGCCGTGAGGACATGACCATCGTCTACAAGATGGGCGAGAAAGGCTCGGTGGTGTTTTCCGAGGCGGAAACCTTCGAGACGGGCATTTTTCCGGTGACTGCGATCAAGCCGATGGGGGCGGGAGATGCCTTCATGGCGTTGCTGCTTGCGTCGCTCGCGGCGGGACATTCCATGCGCGAAGCGGTGCGGCGGGGATCGGCGGCTGCCGCGATGGTGGTGTCGACCTTCGGCTGTGCACCGGCCATGCCGACGCCATCAGATCTTGAAACCTTTTTGAACGCTCACAGCGTCCCGCAATCTTGAGGAGACCGCCATGCATATTCCACCGTTTGAAAATGCGAACAAGGCCATCATCGATGTGGAGGATGCGCGCGTTCCGCTGAACTATTTCAACATCGTCAAGTTGACCAGGGGACAGGCCTTCGAATATGCCGTTCCCGGCTACGAGACCGCCATTGTGCCGGCCACCGGCAGCGTCGATGTTTCCGTCGAAGGGGTGGAATTTCCGGCGCTCGGCTTGCGCGGCGTCGATGTCTGGGATGGGGAACCGGAGGGTGTCTATGTGCCGTCCGGGGCAAAGGCACAGCTTGTCTGCGTGAGCGATGCGGCCGAAGTCTTCATTGCCGGTGCGAAATACGACAAGGTCCTGGAGCCCTTCGATGTGCGCGCGGAGGCGATCGATCTCGTGCAATATGGCTCCGACGACACCAAGACCCATCGCAAGATCAAGCACATTCTCGGGACGAAATACCACGACAAGGTCGGCCGGCTCCTGGTGTCGGAGCTGTTTACGGTGGGGCAGGGCGGCTGGTCCGGGTTCCCGCCGCACAAACACGACACTGACCGGATCCCCGAGGAATCCCGCCACGACGAGACCTACAATTTCCGCTTCCGCCCCAACAAGGGCTTTGGCATGCAGCTCGTGCAGCGGGAAGACGGCAAGGTGGGCGATGCCTACCACATTGTCGACGGGTCGACGATCGTCCTGGACAAGGGCTATCACCCCTGTGTCGTCGCACCGGGTTATGAAATGTATTATTTCACGATCCTGGGCGGCCTGTCGCAGCGATCGCTGGTCCAGTATTTCCAGCCCGATCATGCCTGGCAGATCGAGACCATTCCCGGCATCAAAGACATGATTGCCAAGTTCAAATGACGGCGGTCAATCTGACGGAGCTGCTCAAAAGAGCGTCCGAGGAAGGGTACGCGCTGGCCGGGCTTGTCGTGCTCGGCTGGGAAGACGCTTTGGCCTATGTGGAGGCTGCCGAAGAGGTCGGTTGCCCGGTCATTCTCCAGGCGGGGCCGGGCTGCCGGGCCCATACGCCGGTTCCGGTGATCGGCAAGATGCTGCGACACCTGGCCGACCAGGCCACGGTGCCGGTCGTCTGTCATCTCGATCACGGATACACCGTCGAGGAATGCCTGGAAGGGATCGATCACGGCTTCACGTCGCTGATGTTCGATGGCTCCAAGCTGCCGATTTCTGAAAATGTCGCCCTGACATCGGGCCTTGTTGAGGTCGCCCATCCGGCGGGTGTCTCGGTTGAAGGTGAGGTTGGCTATGTCGGTTATGCCGCCGGGGCCGCGTCACGCTTCACCGACCCGGAGGAGGCGGCCCTGTTTGACCTGGAGAGCGGGGCCGATGCCATTGCGATCTCCGTCGGCAATGTGCACCTGCAGACCGAGCCGACAGACGGGATCGATTTTGAGGCGCTTAGCGCCATCGAGGCGGTCACGAGGAAACCGCTGGTGCTTCATGGCGGCAGCGGGATCCCGGAGGCCGACCGTGTCCGGCTGGCCAGGGAAACGCGTGTTTGCAAGTTCAACTTCGGTACCGAGCTGCGCCAGACCTTCGGCAAGGCGTTGCGGCAGGAACTGGCGGACCGACCGGACGTTTTTGACCGGATTTCCATCCTGAAAGGAACGATGCCGGCGGTGCGGGCGGCGGCTGCCGACATGCTCCGGACTGTCACCAGGATCTGAAACGCGTCCGGTCCGAGGGCAGGCGCCAACAGTGAACTTACTTCTTCTGCACTGCTGACAGCGTGTTGCCGGAGGGCGTCTTCGACCCTACCATCCTTGTGACGTCGGAAGCCGGGGCGTGACGGAAGGCAGCTGCATCCGGAGCGGCTCGAGCCCCGCGCCTCAGGGATAAGGTAGGTTGTCGATGAGAAATGCCAGGATCACGCGTCTCCCATTTGGCTTGCCGCTTTTTTTGTCCGCCCTTGCCGCAGTTTTTTCGCTCTTTTTCGTGACTGGTTCCGCGAATGCCAACGGCGTTCTGGAAGAGGTGCGGCGGACCTTGGCGCAGCCGGAGCGTCTGCCGCTCGTCGTTGAAAAACGCCGCACGGCGATCCGCGATTTTTATGCCGCCGATGGAGCAACCTTGCTCTGGCTGCAAGGTTCCTTGAGTGAAGACTTTCTGACGGTGCTGCAAACCGCGAGCCGGGAGGGGCTGCGACCGGAAGATTATCCGGCAGAGGTCCTGATGGCCGCGCTGGACGATGCCGAAGACCTGCAGGATCCGGTGGATGCAGCCTGGACCGAGCTTCTGTTCACGGCACAATTCCTCGATTTCGCCAGCGACCTCCGCGCCGGGCGCGTTTCGCCACGGGTGCTCTACCCGGACGCCTATATGCCGCGCAACGCTATCGATGCACTCGAAGCCCTGGCGCGCCTGGAAGAGGCCGGCAGTCTCGGGGCCTTTATCGAGACCTGGCAGCCGCAGGACGACACCTATCGCCGGCTCAAGGGAGAGCTGGCGCGTCTGCTGGAGATCTCGGCTTCAAGCGGGTTCACCTATGTGGAGCCGGGGGAGGTGATCCGAGCCGGTCAGTCGGATGATCGCGTCCCTGCCCTCAAGCACAGACTGGTGGAAGACGGTCTGCTTTCTGAGGCTTCCGGGCAGAAACTGCTCGACAAGCGCACGGCCTTTGCGGTGGCGCAGGCGCAGCAGCGCTATGGCCAACCGGTTTCCGCAGATCTGACGCCCGGTCTCGTGCGGGCGCTCAACATCCCGGTGGACCGGCGGATCGAGCAGGTCAGCAATGCGATGGAGCGGATCCGCTGGATCCCGAACGAATATGCGCGTCTGCAGCTCTTCATCAACAAGGGTGAAAACCGGTTTGTCTTTCTGGAAAACGGTCGTGTCCTGCAGGACGGCCGGGCCTATGCCAATTGCCCCGACCGCAATCACACCACGTTGGCGACGACCATCGAGGCGGTCACGCTTTATCCGACCTGGCAGGTGCCGTTCGACTATCTGGGCCAGGAATTGCTGACCCGGTTGCAGAAAGACCCGGATGAACTTGCGTCGGAAGGCTATTATCTACGCAGAAAAGGCGCGGACGTGCCCCTGAGTGCCTTGCCCTGGCGCGAAGCAACGCCGAGAAACCTGAAGCGGCTGGAAGACGAGACCACGCTTTATCTGTCCGGGTCGGATCAAAACCCGCTTGGCCGCTATGCCTATCGTTTGCGCCGCGAGCAGAAACTCTCGCTTTTCGACCTGTCGGAGGCTCCGGAAGGGGACACGTTCTGCAATCCCTATCTGCCCAAATCGGCCTTCGGTATTGTTGACGGGCTCAACCTGCTTGATCACATCATCGAACCGCGCGTTCTGCCGACCGGTGGTCTTGCCCCGCGCATCGACCGCAACGAGACCGTTACCTTTCCGGCGCGCGGCGGCCTGATGGCCGTGGTGTCGCACCAGTCCGTCTGGGTACAGCGCCAGGGCACCATCCGGTTCGGAAATGACCCTTACCTGGAAGATGCACGGCTTACCTCCGCCCTGTCGGGCAGACCGAAGCCCTGACAGGAAGGGCTTTTCGCACGGGCCGGAACTTTCTATGGTTCCGGCATGCCGCATCTCTTTCTCAACCGGCCCAGAAAATACAATCTCGCGTCCGGTCAGGACAGTGCGGGCAAGGAGCTTTTCTGGGAAAGCCTGAACGCCTTCATCTACAAGATCGGCGGTGTGATCTTCATTTTCGGCAGCGTGCTGTTCTTCCCGGCCTTCAGTGCCTATGAGGATCTCGGCGCCTGGTCCTTTGTGGTCGGCTCGCTGCTTTATCTGCTGGTGACCGGCCACGATCTTCTGGAAGTGTTCAATGCGCGGCGGCACCGCACCACGCCGCCCACGATCTGGAACCGTCTGGAGGCCGCCGCAGCCATAGCCTATGTCACCGGCACCGTGCTGTTCATCATCGGCAGTCTGTGTTTTCTCAAACGGTTCGACCAGACGGAGGTCGGCGCCTACTGCTTCATCATCGGCAGTCTGCTGTTCGTGGCAGGAGCCGTGGTCAATGTCATCCAGATCGTGTCTGCGGCCAGCATGATCCGGCTGCAGCTGATGAACCTGACCGCGATTTCCTTCGTTGCCGGATCGGTGCTCTTTGCAGTGGCATCCGTTCCCTATCTCTGGACAGTTGAGAGCGCTTCCGACGCGCGGGAGCTGTTTGCCTATCTGGCACTGCTTTACGTGATCGGCAGCGCGCTCTTCCTGCTCGGTGGCATCTTCAACTACTGGCGGGCGCTGCTGGTTATCGAGGCCCTGAAAACCCGGGGCAACAAGCGTGGCGATCCGGATGATCAGCACGGAAACGCACTTCAACAAGACATGCGCGCGGTGCTGGAACGCCGGTTGGATCCCTGAGAAGAAACCGCCTGTCCACGTGCAGGGCCCGGCAAGATGCGGAGCCCTGCAAAACCGTAGCCCGACCGGTCAAGCCACGCGCTTGCCGAACAACTTGGAAAAGAAGCCTTTCTTGGGTTCTTCCACGGTTGCCGCGGCTTCTTTCATGACGCCGGCAACGGTCGTGAAGGTCTCGGTCCAGGCGTCTTTCACCTCCGGGGTGAAAGCCTCGCCGAGGCCCTTTTCAAGCGTGAAGAGGAGGGCGGCCCCGACAGTGTCGTAATGTTCGTCCTTGACGCCATAGGCAACATGCTTGCGGCCCAGATCCTGAACCGTCGGCAGGATCGTCTCGACCTGGTGCAGATTGTTGACCGCAACGCCGAGCGTCTGCATCAGCTTGTCTTTCTGGTTGGACATGTCGGCCGGGAACATCGGCCGGACATCGGGGGCGATCTCGAACAGCCGGTCGTAGAAAATGTCGGCCGCCTTGTCCGCAATCGGCGCGACCTGGGCGAAACTGTCCTGAACGAGTTTGATCTTTTCGGGTGTCATGCGCTTTCCTTCCTGAATGTCTACACCGCTTTGGAGAACGGCGATAGCCGTGCTGCTTTTGTGAAAGATCTGAGGGGCACCGCCGCCCGGTGTCCGTTGCCGTGGCGCGCACTGCTTTGCAAATTGGAAGGCAGCTGAGCTCCAGGTTTGGAACGGTGCCGAACAGGGCAGCTGGGCGGGCGGTGCATGGCCGTTTTAACCGTCGAGCGGAATGCGAATGACGACGCCGCCCATCACATCGCCGAGCTTGAAATCCGTGCGCGGGCTGTCCTTGTGGTCGTTGTGACAGCTGGCGCAGACCTCGGCGACGGCAATGTCCGGATAGACCGCCGTGAAGTAAGTCGTGCCGTCGATTTCTTCCTCGCCGTAGAAGTTTTCGCCAATGTTGTCGGCGACAAATTGCAGCCCTTCCTTCTCCAGCTCTGTCTGGTTCTCGGCATTCGGCTTGTTGATCGGCCAAAGCGACTGCAGGGAATATTCAAAGAGGTCTGTCCGATCGGCCACGGCCTCTGCGCCCATGCGGAACATCTGGGCGGGAAGCGGGGCGGCGACGTCATCTTCGAAGAATTCCGAGGCCTTGATCAGCTTGTGCTTCGCGACCAGCCGGCCAACGATCATCTTGGTGTAGATGGTGCGGTCGGAATCCATGACCGCATGAAGCATGTCGGTCACGTCCCTGGGCTCAATGCCATCCGCGTTGGCGACGGTCTGCGGCGCGGCTGCCAGCATCAGCGCTCCCAGCCCCGCTGCTGCGAGTTTGTTGAAGTTTCGAGGCATCGGCGTTATCTCCTTCGTGTTGCACGATGTGCGATGAAGCGGGAAGTGGGGAATGTGGCGTCCAATCACGGTCCCTACTTCTCGCGGCTAAGGGCCCAGTCGATGCTTTCGATATGCACCGCCGGGCGCCCGTTGAAATTGCTTTCAACGAGATTCGGATCTGCCAGGGCGTCGATGGAAAACTCCAGCGAATGGCAGGACAGACAGACCGGCCGGATCATTTTTTCGTTCGGCCGGAAATAGGCGTTCTGATTGTGCGTTGTGAAGATCTCGCCGCTGCGGCCCTCGATCCTGGGCATGTGGCAGTCGGCGCAGCTGACCCCGCTTCCCGCCGGTGCCTCGCCCGAGGTCTCGGCCTGCCACAGGGCAAAATGCGGTGAAGTGAAATAGTTGCGGCTGTGATCGTCGTCGTGACAGGTGCCGCAGCTTTCAACAGCGGCGACACGCAGGTCGACGTCATGGGGTTTATGGCAGTTGCCACAGTCGCCGAGCGCGACATCGTGGGCCTCGGGTTTCATTTTATCGGCAAGATAGGAGTCCCCCACGGTGAAGGGGGGAAGCGGCCTGTCCTGAAACAGGGTATGTGCAACACGTGCCAGACCGTCTTCCGCCATGGGCCGCGGAGGGGCGATTTTCGCATGAAGCTGCATGCCGTGCTTGCCTTCGCTGAAGCTCTTGCGCTGGGGCGTGTGACAGGTGCCGCAGATCTCGGCGCCGGGGGCTTCCAGCCAGTTTTCCTTGAGCTCAGCCAGGTCGGTCGTTTCGGCAGCCTCAGGCGCATGACAGCCGGCGCAATTGACGCCGCTGATTGCATGCGCGGACCCTGCCCATTGGGAAATCGCCGCCTTGGTCCTGTAGGTTTCAGGGGCAATGGCGTCTTCTGCAGTCAGGAGCTTTGCAAAGATCTCTTGGGCCTTTTCCCCGGTGTCCTGGCCCGCCTTGTTGTCGAGAAAGGCCTTGAGCGCAGCTGTCGGATCGGGAGCCTTTGAAGCTTCGATCAGGAAGGGCGTCGCCGGCTTCAGGCCGTCCTGGGCCAGCACCGGATGGTCCTTGAGCCAGTTGCCGCCGGCATGTTTGACCAGGAATTTTTCATAGAGCGCGGTGTTGTCATGGAAATTGTGGCATCCGGCACTGGCGCAGGTGGTGAAGGCCAGACCTTCGTGGCTTTTCCGGTCTTCGCCGATCTTCTGGTGACAGGCGCTGCACAGGTCCATCGGCAAGGTGACGGCATTCGCACGGGTCAGCTCGGGCAGATGTTCTGTGTGACAGGTGGTGCATTGCTGCGCGTTGAGGGCGGCCCTCAGCCTGGCCCCCTTGGCTCCGCGAAACTTCTTCGGTGGATGACTGTCGTTGGAAACTTTCTTTTCCGCCTCGTGACAGCCGAGGCAGGCCTGGGTCATCGCCTTGGCCAGTTTCTTCGGGCTCCTGGTCAGGTTGTCGCTCAGCCCCGTCGTGTGGCAGCTTTCGCAGGCGAGTTCGAACTGCTTGTGCGCACCGGTGGTCTTGCCGATGAGCATCAGATCTCTCTGGCCGCCGACAAACAGGATGCCGGCAAGCGCGGTGCCGGCAATGAGCGTCAGTGCGATCCAGAGGATCCAGAGCAGGGCCGTCTTGTTCATTCTCTCCCTCCGGCCTCGCTAGAATGCGTAAACGGTTGCGATGTGAATGATCAGCAGGACCGGCAAGGGCCAGAGTGCGAGAATGTGGACCCAGAGCGGCAGGGTTTTCGGAACAGTTGTTGCCCCTCCCTGACCTTGACCCGGATCCGGCAGGGCGTGGTCCGCTCCCTTCACGAAGCCGGCCACAGCGCCGAAGACGAGCGTTGCCAGGAAGCTGAGCATCAGCAAGAGGTTGAGGTTTGAACCGAGGCGGAAGCCGGTATGCACAACAAGGCCAAGCGCACAGGCAAGGCCGATGGTCAGATGAACCAGGCGCCAGCCGTCATAGCTGCCAAGACGTCCCAGGAGCCTGATGCGTTTGCGCAATCCGATGACCGCGGCGGACACTGTCAGCGCCAACAGGGTGTAGCCGGTGTATTGTTTCCAGAGACTGTCGAACCACAGGCTGAACCAGAAGTCCTTCGTGGCATAGGTGTCGGCCAGCGCGATCCGGGGCAGGATTGCGGTCGCGAGCGCTGCCAGCGCGCCCAGAATGGAAACACCGATCAGCCAGCGCCACCATCTGACCGGTTCGGGTGGGGCGTCACCCTGGCCGAGAAGCTCCAGGATAAGGGGTTTGCAGGTGCCGCAGACTGTGTTGGCGCTGGTGGTCGCACGGACATCGTCCAGGGTCTGCGACCCGAGCGTGATGCTGTCGAGAACCGCGCCTTTTGTGGTTCCCGTGCAATTGCAGACGATTGCTTCCCTGGGCCAGCTGGCGACACTGTCATCGCCCTGGGGCCAAAGGTCGCCTGATCTGGCAAACCGGGCGGTTTGCCAGAAGCGGACCGGTTGCCGTTTTCCGATGGCCTGCTGCAGCCGGGTGGCCTCGGGCCAGTCGCCGACGCCGAGCGCGGCCACCAGTCTGCCGCGGTCGACGAAGAGGCGTCTGTAGACGCTTCCGTCGGCGGGCTGGAACACAAAGGACTTGATGTCCTGCTGCTGCTCGATGGATTCAAAATCGCCCATCGAAAAGACGTCGGCGCCGATGACCTTCAGTTTGGTGGCCGGCACGGACCCTAGGTAGGTGGCGTCTTCTTCATCGCAGATATGGGCCACGGCAATCGATGCCTGCTCGTAACCGGGCCCGACCAGGCCATAGATCTGACCGGCATGCTCGACGCATTCGCCGATGGCGTAGATCGCGTCATCATCCGTGCGCATGCTGTCGTCGACGACAATGCCGCGCCGGTGGGAAAGGCCGATCCCGGCCGCCAGCTGGGTGTTGGCACGCACCCCGGTGCAGATGATGACCGTGTCGGCTTCCAGGACCCTGTCCTGACCAAGGACAACCTTCTCGACCCGGCTGCTGCCGGAAATCTCGTGGACCCGTTCACCGACAAGCACGCTGATCCCGATGGCTTCGATCCGTTCCTTCAACACGTTGCCTGCCGCCAGATCGAGCTGGCGCGGCATCAGTCGGTTTTCGTGTTCGACGACCGTGACGGCCGCGCCACGGGCCGCCATGCCCCGAGCTGCTTCCAGACCCAGCAATCCACCGCCGATGACAAGCACCTTCCTGGCGGACATCGATCTGGCCACAAGTGCTTCGGCATCATCGAAATTGCGGAAGGTGAAAACGCCCGGCAAATCGGCGCCAGGGATGGCCGGGACGAAGGCACGGGAGCCGAGGGCCAGGATCAGCTTCGAATAGGGCTGGATCCTGCCGGAGGAGAGAGCGACCAGGCGGTTCTCCCGGTCGACATCGACCACGGAGACACCGTCATACCGGTGAACCCTGCCGGGGCGCGGAAAGTGGTCGCTGGCGTAGATCTGCCCGACCTGCTCTTCCCCGGCCAAAAGCGGGGTGAGCTTTACCCGGTTATAGGGACGCCAGCGTTCGGCATTGAACAGGATGACGGTCCGGCCGCGGCGGGACAGTTCCTGCGCGGCCCGTGTGCCCACCGGACCGCCCCCCACGACGACGACAGGAGGCATCAGTGTCTCTTCCTGAAGGCCTTGATCCGAGCTGGTTTTAACGTCGGCAACTACATTCATGGGTCTTCCGCCAAACAAAAAGCCGTCTTGTCCGGAAACTCTTCTGAGCAACCGGAAAAGACGGCTTTGTCTCGTGCCCAACGCTGGGCGGTTCAGATTTCAGGACCCGGCACGGGCCGAACCACACGCAGCAATTAGCGTGCCAGTGGAGCTGGAATACGTTTGTTCATAAGAGTCAGAAGGTTAGCGCTTTTTGGGTTTTGTTGTTGATTGCCAAAAGTGCGGAGATCTTGTGCAATTTTGCGGAGTTGCCTGCCTATTGTGCATTGCAAAAACTGCGCAAGGAGACGTCACCTGGAGGTCCGTCCGATCCGGCGTCAGTGTCCTAGTTGAACATCGCGTTGGGCAGCAACAGCGCGATCTGGGGAAAGGCGACGATCAGTGCCAGTGTGACGATCATGGCCAGCCAGAAGGGCATGATACCGGCAAAGATCGTTTCGATCCGGACGTCCGGCACGACGCTCTTGACGATGAAGACGTTGACGCCCACGGGTGGTGAGATGAGCCCCATTTCGAGAACCAGCACCATCACCACGCCCAGCCAGATCGGATCGAAGCCGAGGCCGACCACCAGGGGAAAGACGATCGGAAGGGTGATCACCAGCAGAGACAGGCCCTCGATGAACATGCCCAGAATAACGTAACCCAGCAGGATCAGTGCGAGCGTTCCATAAACCCCGAGATCAAGTCCGGTCATGCCGGCGGCGATGGTGGCCGGCAAGTGGGAAAGGGCCACAAAGGGTGCGAACACATTGGCGCCGATGAGGATGAAGAAGGCCATGCCGGTCGTCTTCAGGGTTTCGGCGCTGACATTGTAGAGCGTCGGCAGGGTGCATTTGCCGCGCAGGACCAGCATCAGCAGGGCGAAGAAGGCGCCGACCCCGGCTGCCTCGACGGGCGTGAAGAAGCCGGTGTAGATGCCGCCGATGGTGATGAAGATGATGATGCCGATCCCGGTTGCCCGAAACAGGCTGATCAGCTTCTCCCGAAGCGTGAACACAGGTCCGCGCGGACCTTCCTCGGGCCAGAAGAAGGTGACGAAGGCAATCGCCACCAGGAACATGGCGGTCAGAAGCAGGCCCGGCAGGACACCTGCCATGAACAGCCGGCCAATGGATTCCTCCGTCAATACCGCGTAGATGACAAAACCCGTTGAAGGCGGGATCAGGATGCCGAGGGTTCCTCCGGCCGCGATGGAACCGGTCGCCAGCCGGTCGCCATACTTGAAGCGGTTCATTTCCGGATAGGCGACCTTGCCCATCGTGATGGCCGAGGCGAGTGAGGAGCCGGAAAGGGCAGCAAAGCCTGCGCAGCCCATGACGGTTGCGGCGGCCAGTCCGCCCTTCAGATGTCCGATGATCTTGTGTGCCGCCTCAAACAGGTCCCGGCTCAATCCCGCAGCGGATGCCAGATTGCCCATCAGGATGAACAGCGGAATGATGGTCAGCTCGTAAACGGTGACGGTTGCAAAGACCTGTCCGCTCACCGTGAAGGCCGCCGCCTGAAAACCGGAGAGGGCGACGGTGCCGGCAAAGCCGACAACCAGCAGGGAAATGGCAACGGGTGTTCCAAGGCCGAGCAGCAGGAAGAGCGCCAGGAACCCCAGAAAGCCGACATATTCCGGGCTCATCTGAAAAATCTTTCAACAAGGAGAATGAGGGCCGAGAGCGCGCAGCCGAAGGCGACCGCGTAATAGGACGGGCCAAAGGGCAACTGCAGCAAGAGCGTTGTTTCTCCGAACATGGCGGCTTCGCGCGCGTTCACGAAGGCGCGCCAGGCGACATAGGAGAGGATGGCGATGCCAAGGGCGGAGGTCAGCCAGTCGAGGGGGGATTGGACCCATTTGGGCAGCCGCACCACCAGCGTGTCGATGGCAATCAGGCGGCCCGCCAGCACACAGAGCGGCAGGCTCAGGCCGACAACGAAGGACAGGAGGATCTGGGCATAGTCATTGGCGCCGAAAATCGGGCTGTTCAGGAAGGACCGGAGCAGGGCGTCTGAGACAGAAAGGCCCATCAGGACAAACACGGCGACTGCGCCGAGTATGACAAGCGGGACTTCAAGAAACGTCCTCCAGCGCGCGGATCCCGCGCTGGAGGCTGCCAGTTTTTCAAGAGCCATTTGTCAGTTGGCACTCAGCTTTGCTGCGATGGCTTCGGCATCCTTGCCGATCTTTTCGCTTTTCTCATCGAGGATCTTGGCGAGGGCCGGCTTCATGGCCGCCCGGAATTCAGCCTCTGCGGCCGCATCGATCTCGATGAGTTCCACCCCGCTGTCCGCGGCAAGTTTCAGTCCGGCCTGCCCGGCTTCATAGAAACCCTTGGCGCCGGCAAGGCTGATGGTACGGCCCGTCAGCTCGTCCAGCTTCTGCTTCTGGCTGTCGCTGAGGTTGTCCCAGCTCTGCTTGTTCATCAGAAGATAGAAACTGTCGAGCGCGGAAGGAATGTTGGTGGTGACGTATTTGGCTGTCTCATGCAGCTTGTAGGAGCGGATGCCGGACGGCCCGATCATGACCGCGTCGATCACGCCGGTGTTCATGGCATTGTAGACATCCGGTGTCGGCATGGAGACGGGAATGCCGCCCCAGGCCTCGATCAGGTCTGCCATGACCGGGTTCGGTGCGCGGATCTTCTTGCCCTTCATGTCGGCGAGCGTGCGTACCGGGTCTTCGCGTGAGATCAGCACAGACGGGTTGTTCGCCCACAGGCCCAGCAGTTTGGTCTGCGAATATTCGTCCTCAAAGAGATCGATATTGTCCCAGAGTGCATTGGTGGCTTCCGTGCCGTTGGCAAAGAGACCCGGAATATGGACCAGGCCCGTGGTCGCGAACTGACCCGGTGTGTATTCGGGAATGCCGAAGACGATGTCGGCCACGCCGGTGACAACCCGCTTGTATTGCTGGACTGGGCCCTTGCCCAGTTCGCCGGACGGGTAGATCCGGATGGTCAGTTCACCGTCCGTTGCGGCCTTGATGTCCTCGGACAGAGGCGTCATCACCCCCCGGTCCATCGGGTGCATGGACGGCATGAAATGAGCCGCCTTGAGTTCTGTTGCGGAGGCCGTCTGCAGGCCCAGAAAAACTGCCGCAGCGGCAGCGGTTCCCGCGAGTGCTGCGCGAAAACCCATTGATTTGGTTGGCATTTCCTCTCCCCTCCCAAATTAGTTTACATTGGTAATTAACTTGAGTAATTATCATTGTTAACTGATTAGAAGAGATGCACCGGGCTGAGTCAAGCCTGTTCGCGCGGGGAGACACATGGCGGCTGAGTTCACGCTTCACAACAGGATCGGCTTCAAGGTGACGCGCCTGGCGCGGATCATGGAAAGCCGGCTGGAAAAGCAGCTCGCGGTCCATGGCATTACGCGGTTGCAGTGGTGTGTGTTGCGGGGCGTCGGGCTGGAAGGCGTAACGTCGCCCTCCCAGCTTGCCGATTATATCTGCATCGCCCGTCCGGCCATTTCCAGGCTGCTCAAGTCCATGGAGGAGCATGGGCTCCTGATCCGGAACGGGATCGACGACGACAAGCGGTTTACCGAAGTTGCGCTGACCGATCTTGGCCAAAGCAAGCTGACCGCCTGCCACGGTCTGGTGCGCGAGCTCAACCAGCATTTCAGCGAAAAGCTGGATGGCGATATCTACGACGTCTTCATGGATGCCATCGATCGCCTGACGGAGGGGGAGGACGTGCAGCTGACACGGCTTTGAGCGTGGATCAGGCAATGGCTGCGGAGTGTTTGTAATCGGCCGGTTGATGTCCGGGGGGAGAGAGTGAAGTTTTTTTCAGACAAGTCGCGTCCCGTTCACCTGGGGCCTTTTCCACTGGAGCGTCTGGCGCGGCGGGAAACACTCGTGCTGCCGCCGGACATGCCGGCTTTTGCGCCGCTGACCTTTTCCAGACCGGATCGACCGGAAAACATCATCAACGCGATGACGGAAGCCCAGGCGATGCTGGACACCGTGCGCGACGGGCTGGTCAACCGGTCTCGCGCCGACATACCGGACGATCTGGTCGAACGGCAGAACCATCTGAAGTCCTTCAGCTATTATTCCGACGTGTCGATGGCAGGCACCTGCGCGGTGCCGCCGGTCGCCCTGTTGAGCGAACCGGCGCGAAATCCGGACATCGGCCAGCTGGCGGAAAAATTGCGCAACGGGCAGCACAAGTCGCTCGCCTCCGGCATCGACATGATCATGGCGGATCTCCGCGATGCCGTGAACGCGCCCTTGAAATCGGTCGGGCATCACCAGCATGCGCTGGTCTTTCTGGTGCAGACACCGCGCCCGGTCCGGGCGGACGAGCCGGGCCATCGCTGGCTGGAGGGGGCGGAACGCCACCGATCCGCCTTGCGGGCGATGGAAGTCGCCGCGGTGCTTGCGCAGTATATCCGGCTCCTGGGTTTTGAGGCGCGCGCGCATGGACATTCGGCAAGCGATGTGGATCTGAATGTGCTCGCGGTTGCGTCGGGACTTGCAAGTGTCGAGGAAGGGGCTCTGGTCAATCCCTATCTGGGAGAGCGGTTTGCCATTGCCGCCGTGACAACGGACATGCCGTTCGCCCATGACCTGCCGCTGAAACCGCTGGCAGAGCAACCGACGTGGAAAACCCACGGTCTTGCCTGGAAGATAGGGTACCGGACAGCCCGGAATGCCGGCAATCTCGATCCTTACGCGAAGCGCCGCTATGTCGACGGTGCGCATCCTTTTGAAACCCTGAAACGGGTCGACACGCCGACCACCTATATCGACGAGGACCGTGTGCCGCGTGTTCCCAAGCGGACGGACATGTTTGCCCGCTCGCTCTTTGGCGATCTGGGCAAGAAGGTGCAGCAGGCCTCGACCAATGGGCAATATGTGCGCAAGTCCGCGCCGTCCATGGCGCAGCGGCGCGCGCTGGGCGCTTTCGTCCTCTTGCAGGATGGTGAGCCGGCAAAACGGGAAGCTTCGGCACCACCTGACCCGGTTGAAAACGCACAGAACCTGAAGGCGATGTCCTATTTCCTGGGTGTTGATGCCGTCGGCCTGTCGCGCTGCCCGGACTGGGCCTGGTATTCGCACGACGCCACCGGCGCGCCGATCGATCCACCCCATGATCAGGCGATTTCCATGGTCATTGACCAGGGCTACGAGACAATGGAAGGCGCAACGGGCGACGATTGGATTGCCGTTTCCCAGTCGATGCGGGCCTATCTGCGGTTTTCCATCCTTGGCAGCATCGTTGCCAAGCAGATACGTAACCTTGGCTACAAGGCTAAGGCCCATACGGTAATCGACGGCGAAGTGCTGCAGCCGCCGCTTCTGCTGCTGTCGGGCCTGGGCGAGGTCAGCCGCATCGGCGAGGTGATCCTGAACCCGTTTCTGGGGCCGCGCCTCAAGTCCGGTGCTGTGACCACAGACATGCCGATTGCCCATGACAAACCGATTTCCTTCGGACTGCAGAGTTTTTGCGAGGCCTGTAACAAATGCGCGCGGGAATGCCCGTCCGGGGCGATCACCGCCGGGCCGAAACTGATGTTCAACGGCTACGAGATCTGGAAATCCGACAGTCAGAAATGCACCACCTATCGCATCACCAATGAAGGCGGAGCGATGTGCGGCCGGTGCATGAAGACCTGTCCGTGGAACCTGGAAGGTGTTTTTGCCGAAGCGCCGTTCCGCTGGGCCGCAATGAACATTCCGAAAGCTGCGCCCTTCCTGGCGAAGCTGGACGACATGGTCTGCAATGGCGAACAGAACCCGGTCAAGAAATGGTGGTGGGATATCGAGCTGGCCGAGGACGGCGCCTACCGGCCCGCGAAACAGCCGGTCAATGATCGTCCGCTGCAAAAGGATCTCGACCTCAAATATGAGGATCAGACACTTGCCGTTTACCCGGCTAACCTTGCGCCGCATCCCTGGCCGTTTCCGTTCCCGATGGATCGGGAAAAGGGGATCGAGGCCTACCAGGCGCTGATCACGGCACGGGAATACAAGGCAAGGCTGGAGCGCGGCGAGACCGAGGGCCTTGCCCATGAATATCGCATCGATGGCGATGCGCCGGTTATCCGGGTGGAGGTTGTCAAGGCCGAGGCCATGGCGGGCGATGTCACCAAATACGAGCTTGCGTCGCTGGACGGGGCGCCCTTGCCCGAGTGGACGGCGGGGGCCCATATCGACATCGTCGTTGCGCCGGAATTCCTGCGGCAATATTCGCTCTCCGGCAATCCTGCCGACAGGAGCCGCTACCAGATCGGGGTGCTGCGGGAAGACCAGGGCCGGGGCGGATCACAGCTGCTGCACCGGATCTTCACCGAGGGACGGAAGATCTTCATTTCAAAACCGATCAATCACTTTCCCCTTGTGGAGGAGGCTGGCAAGTCCTTCCTGATGGGCGGCGGCATCGGCATCACGCCGATGATTGCCATGGCGCACCGGCTGCATGCCACCGGTGCGGATTTCGAGCTGCATTATTCCGTTCGGTCTCGGGAAACGGCTGGATACCTGAAGGACCTGGCAGCGTTTCCCTGGGCCGACAAGGTGCATCTCCATGTCAGTCAGGAAGGCACACGCGCCAGGTTCGATGAGATCCTTGAGGGCTATCGTCCGGGCGATCATGTCTATTGTTGCGGGGCCGGTGCCTACATGGACGCCGTGATGGCGGCAGCCGAGGCAACCGGGTTCTCGGAAGAAGAGCGGCATCTGGAATATTTCAACGTTCCGGAAATGCCGGACTATGAAAACCATCCCTTCACGCTCAAGCTGGCCAAATCGGGGATAGAGCTGGAAGTGGCGGCCGACCAGACAGCCACGGACGCGCTGGCGACCCGCGGCATTCATGTGGACGTGAAATGTTCCGACGGTATTTGCGGTGTCTGCAAATGCGACCTCGTGTCCGGCGAGGTCGAGCATCGGGACTTCGTCTTGTCGAAGAAACAGCGCGAGACGGCGGTCATTCTTTGCCAGTCACGGGCCGCGAAAGCCGGCGGTGTTATTGAGGTCGGTCTCTGATTGTCGGACTGCGGCGCTTTTTCAAGCGCCGCATTTTTCTCATGCGGTGCAGAGATGACACGCGACGCGGGCGTGTTCCTGGCCGAATTCGCGAACGTCCGGGCGATCCTTGCGGCAGAGGTCTTCGGTGAGGGAACAGCGCGGGTGATAGCTGCAGCCGCTCGGCTTGTTGATCGGATCGGGGATCTCGCCGGAAACGATCTCTGCCGTGCGGCCGAAGGCATCTATATGAGGCGCCGCATCCATCAGCATGCGCGTATAGGGATGACGCGGGTTCTGGAACAGCGTGTCCCGGTCCGCCACCTCGACCAGGCGGCCGAGATAAAGAACACCGATTTCGTCGGCCATGTAACGGATCACCGACAGGTCATGGCTGATGAAGAGGTAGGTGAGGCCAAGCTCCCGCTGCAGGTTCTTCATCAGGTTGAGCACCTGGCTCTGCACCGAAACGTCGAGGGCCGAGGTCGGCTCGTCGCAGACGATGAATTCCGGATCGGAGGCGAGCGCGCGGGCAATGGCAATGCGCTGGCGCTGGCCGCCGGAGAACTCGTGCGGGAACTTTTCGCCATCCGATTTGGCAAGGCCGACCTGGTCGAGCAGCTCGGCAACCCGCTTGTCGATCTCCGAAACGGGCATCAGTTCAAAGGCCCGGATCGGTTCGCCGATGATGTGCTTGACGCGCCAGCGCGGGTTGAGCGAAGCGTAAGGGCTCTGGAAGATCATCTGGATCCGGCGACGCATGGCCATCTGGCGCTTGCGGTCCTTGATGGCGAAGAAGTCTTCGCCATCGATGAGCACCTTGCCGCTGGTCGGTTTCTGCAGGCCGACAATCATCCGGCCGATCGTTGACTTGCCCGAACCGCTCTCGCCGACGAGAGCGAAGGTCTTGCCTTTCGGAATGTCGAAATCGACCGTGTCGACCGCGGTCAGAAACTGTTTCTTCTCCAGCGCAAGCATGCGGTTCAGCCAGGGCTTGGAGACGTCAAAAATGGCGCCCAGGCTCTGGGCGCGGATCAAGGGGGTCTCGCCGGTCATTCGGTGGCTCCGGAGAACTCTTTTGTTTTGGCTTGATAGGCGGGATCGTAGAGCCAGCAGGCGACTTCGCTGCCATCGACCGGTTCAAGGATCGGAATGTCCTGGAAGCAGGCACCTATGGCCTTCTCGCAACGCGGGTTGAACGCGCAGCCCTTCGGGATGGCCCGCAGGTTCGGCATTGATCCCGGGATCTGGCTGAGCGTGTGCATCGTGCCCGTCGTTGACGGTGTCGAAGCCATCAGACCGGTCGTATAGGGGTGCGACGGTGTGCTGAGCACGTTCCGGGTCGGGCCGATCTCGGCAATGCGCCCGGCGTAAAGAACAGCGACGCGGTCGGTGCTTTCCGCGATCACGCCCATGTCGTGCGTGATCAGGATGACCGCCGTGCCGCGCTCCCGGCACAGGCGCTTCAAGAGCGCCATGATCTGCGCCTGGACCGAGACGTCGAGCGCCGTCGTCGGTTCGTCGGCAATGATCAGTTCCGGTTCCGCCGCCAGGGCCAGCGAGATCACCACGCGCTGGCGCATGCCGCCGGAGAACTGGTGCGGATAGGCATCGATCCGGCTGGCAGCCGCGGGAATGCCGACTTCCTCCAGAAGCGCGATGGCCCGGGTCCGGGCTTCGCTGGCTGAAACAGGCAGGTGCGTCCGGATGGTCTGGATCAGCTGCTGGCCGACCGTCATCAGCGGATTGAGGCTGGTCAGCGGGTCCTGGAAGACCATCGCGATCTTCTTGCCGCGGATCCGGCGCATCTGGTCTTCGGAAAGATTGTCGATGCGGTTGCCGTCGAGGTGGATTTCACCGCCGCTGATCCGGCCCGGACGGTCGATCAGGCCGATGATGGCGGAACCGCACATGGATTTACCGGCGCCGCTTTCGCCGACGAGGCCGAGAATTTCGCCGGCGCGCACTTCGAAACTGACCCGGTCGACCGGGCGCAGAACGCCGTTGCGTGTCGGAAACTCGACGATCAGATCGGAGACCTTGAGAAGAGGTGTGTCTGTCACGGGTCTATCGCAATTTCGGGTTCAGGACGTCCCGCAGCCAGTCTCCGAACAGGTTCACGGAGAGGGCGAGCGCCAACAGGGTCAGGGACGGGAACAGCAGGATCCACCATTCGCCGGAGAGGATATATTGCCGGCCGACATTGATCAGCGTTCCAAGGGACGGTTCGGTTTTCGGTGCACCGACCCCCAGGAAGCTCAGGGTGGCTTCGGCAATGATGGCCAGAGCCAGGCTGATCGTGGCAATCACCAGGATCGGTCCGGTCACGTTCGGCAGGATGTGGCGCAGCATGATGCTCCAGCGGGTGAGACCGATCAGGTGGCCGGCCTGCACATATTCCTTTTGCCGTTCGACCATCGTCGCGCCGCGCACCGTGCGTGCAAACTGCACCCATTCCGACAGGCCGATTGACAGGATCAGGACCCAGATCGCCATTTCGTCCCGCAGGTCCGGCGGGATGAGGCCCTTGCCGATGCCGTAGAGCAGCATGGCGACCATGATGGACGGGAAGGTCATCTGAATGTCGGCAATGCGCATGATGACGCCGTCGAGCCAGCCGCCGACATAGCCGGAGATGAGGCCAAGCACCACGCCGAGGGTCATGGCGAAGAGAACCGCAACTACGCCGACAAAGAGCGAGATGCGCAAGCCGAATAGGATGGTGGAGAAAACGTCACGGCCCTGATCGTCGGTGCCGAGCAGGAAGTAGTCGCCGGTAAAGTCGTTGGCCGACATCGGCTTGGTGAAGCCGTTCATCAGGTTGAGGCTGGCCGGGTCGAACGGTGTGTAGGGTGACAGCAGCGGAGAGAAGACCGCGCCGAGGACCAGCACCGCGAAGACGATCGAAGACACGATGATGACCGGCGCCGACTTGTAGGAGTGCCAGATGTCGGACTGCAACCAACGTTGCAGGAAGGTGGTCGCGACGGCTTCCTTGAATTCGGGCCGGGCCGACGCGCCTTTTGGGGTTTGAATATCCATGATGCCTCTTGTCCTCAGCTGTTGCTCACACTGAGACGTGGATCGATGGTGAAATAGAGCAGGTCGACGATCAGGTTGATGGTCACGAAGATGACCGCAACCAGCAGCAGATAGGCCGACATGACCGGAATATCGACGAAGCTCACCGCATTGAGGAACAGCAGTCCGACGCCGGGCCACTGGAAGACGCTTTCGGTGATGATTGCAAAGGCAACGATCGAACCGAATTGCAGACCGGTGACGGTGATCACCGGCACGAGCGTGTTCTTCATGGCGTGACCGAAATTGACCGTCTTCTGGCTGAGGCCGCGGGCGCGGGCAAACCGGATGTAATCGGTCCGGAGCACTTCGAGCATTTCGGAGCGCACCAGCCGCATGATCAGGGTCATCTGGTAGAGACCGAGCGTGACGGCGGGCAGAATCATCGACTTGAAGCCGTCCCATGTCAGGATGGCAAGATCGACACCAAGGAAACTGCGCGTGTCACCGCGTCCGAACGATGGCAGCCATCCAAGATTGACGGAAAACAGCCAGATCAGGAACACGCCGATCAGGAAGGTCGGCAGCGACACGCCGATCAGCGAGGACGTCATGATGAAATTGGCGATGTAGCCATCTCGTCGGATGGCCGTATAGACCCCTAGTACGAAGCCCAGCGATATGGCGATCACCCCGGAAAGGAAGGCCAGTTCAAGTGTGGCCGGAAGGCGTTCCAGGATCACTTCGCCGACCGGCAGGCCGGCCCGGTAGGAGACGCCGAAATCGCCGGTCAGGGCGCGTTGGAAAAAGCGCACATATTGAACGATAAGCGGATCGTTGAGGCCGAGCCGTTCTTCCAATTCGGCGCGGTCCGCGACGGTGGCTTCCTGTCCCAGCATGTTCTCGAGCGGATCGCCCATGAACTTGAACATGGCAAAGGAGACGAAACCAACGGCCATGAGAACAAGCAGGGCCTGGCCCACGCGCCGGATGATGAATGCGAGCATTTTGTATATGCCAATCGAAAGACTGTGGCGTCGGCAACAGTCTGCTGGAGTCCATCGATAGGGATGCGATTGCTGTTCAGTGACGGTCAGGCCTGGTGCGTTTCACGGGGAAGATGCAAATCACCCGTCGCAAGTCCCTGAAGACATGCCGGCACGTCTGAGCAAAATCACGGAAACCGTGCCGGCTGAAGGACAGCCGGCACGGTCGCCGCTTTCACGACTTACTTGCTGAAGGTCATGAACTTGAAGTGCGGCTGATCTTCCGGCTGGACCGGGAAATCAATGTTGCCCTTCATGCCCCAGTTCAGAACCTGGTTGTGGATCGGCAGGTACAGGGTTTCTGCTTTCACCGTGTCCCAGATCTCGCCGAGCGTACCGTTGCGGACCTCTGCATCGGTCTCGGAAGCCAGGCTCTGGATCTTGGCGTCAATGTCGGCGTTGGAGTAGCGGGTCGCATTCCAGGAGCCGTATTTGTCGGTGGTCGTGTGAACGAGGAAGTTGAAGATATACTCGGAGTCGAACGTCGGAACGCCCCAGCCGAGCATGTAGAAATCAGTTTCCTTGTTCTTGATCAGCGGGAAGTGCTGGGCCTTCGGCTTGGCGTCGAGGTTCACCTTGATGCCGATCTGGCCGAGCATGCCGACAGCTGCCTGACAGATCGCTTCGTCGTTGACATAACGGTCGTTCGGGCAGTTCAGCGTCAGGCTGAAGCCATCGCCGTAACCGGCTTCGTCCATCAGGGCCTTGGCCTTGGTGACGTCATACTCCGGATAGGCGTCGAGCGCCTCGGTCCAGCCGTTGACGAAAGGCGGCATGATGACACCGGTCGGAGCGGACTGGTCGCGCATCACGACCTTCTTGATGGCATCGCGGTTGATGGCGATGTTCATCGCTTCACGCACGCGCTGGTCGGCCAGCGGGTTCTTGCCATCGACGCTGTCGCTGGTCAGGTCCGCGTCACCCATGTTCATGCCGAAGAAGATGGTGCGGTTCTGTGCGGCGGTGCTGAGCTTCAGACCATCGGTTTCGGCCACACGGGCCAGATCCTGCACCGGAACGTCCTGGATCAGGTCAACTTCACCTGAGAGCAGCGCGGAGACGCGGGTCGCGCTTTCCTGGATCGGGGTGTAGATGATTTCGGTGACTTCCATCGGGAACTCACCCTTGCCCCAGTAGTTTTCGTTCTGCTTCAGGACCGTCTTGGAATCCTGCTTGCGGCTTTCCAGAACGAAGGCGCCGGTGCCGTTGACAGAGCGGACGCACGGGTTGTCACCGCCATTGGCAACGTCCTGCGGTGCTTCACAGCCGTTGGAAACGGTCCAGTCGCTGTCCATGATGAACAGGTTGGTCAGGTTGTTCGGCAGAAGCGGGTTCGGGCCGTTGGTCTCGATGTGAACGGTCAGGTCGTCGACCTTGCGCACGTCCTTGATGGACGCCAGCAGTTCCTTCATGGCCGAAGTCGGCATCATGGCGCGCTTGAAGGAGAAAACAACGTCGTCGGCGGTCATGTCTTCGCCGCCATGGAACTTCACGCCTTCACGCAGCTTGAATTCCCAGACATTCGGATTGTCGGTCGGGGCCCAGCTGGTGGCCAGCGCCGGAATGATCTGGGCTTCCATGTCGCGCTGCAGGAGCGGCTCGTACATCTGGTGCGCCAGCGCGTGGGTCGGGCCCTCGTTCTGAGCGTGCGGGTCAAGCGTCAGCGAGTCGCCGGCGCGTGCCCAGCGAAGCGTTTCGGCATTGGCCGCGCTCAGACCGGCGCAAAGCGCCACACTGGCCGCGGTCAGTTTCAGGAAAGTTTTGGTCATGTAGTTCCCCTCGGTTTTGCCTGGGCCGGTTTTTCCGGCGTGATCTTATGGCGATCCCCAGCCTTGCTTTAAGGACGTCTTCGCGGCCGGGTTGGTTCTCTCACATGATGTGGCCCGTTCCCGCGATATCCTGTTGGTTAAAAAAGCGTTCCGACTTTCGAGAGTCAAGCGATAAGTATATCTACGCAGCTGACGTTACGTGCAATTTCGTTCCTCTGAAGCGCAAGTTCGGGAACAATCTGGTGTGCCTGTCCATCAAACGAGGCAGCGCCGGATGTTTTCTGCCGTTGGGGCCAGAGGGGCTTAGGCTTTTCGGCATAAAAAGTTCACGGGAATTTGAAACAAAAACCGAAAAATCCGAAAGCAGATTTGCTCCTGTTGAGAAGCGACAAATGCCAATTATGGTTAATGTGTCGAGCGCCTGTTCAGTTGGTTGTATCAGTGGGTGTCGGAGTTTCATGAGTTGCATGGCGACTTTTCGACCTGTTTCAGGTCTCTTGGCCTGTCGGTGCCTGAGGTGCATTGTCTTGCCGACAGCTTCTGGAGCGCCAATTCGCCTGTCGCACCGTCTTCCAATTCCAGTCCGGGTGGGGCCATGATAAAACTTGCGGAACAGTTCGAGCGCCGTTTCGGCGAAACGTTTGACCCGGACCGGTTTCCTGAAGCTGCCGGGGTCCTGGCGGGGATGCTCGCACGCGGCTCCTGTCGCGACTTTGAGCCCAGGACAGTCGACGCAGAGCTCGGCCGGCTGTTATGCGCCGCAGCGCTGGCGTCGCCGACAAAGAGCGACTTGCAGCAGCGGGACATCATTCTCGTGCGTGACCCGAACCTGAAAGCCGACATTCTTGAACTGGCCGGTCCAGCGTCCTGGTTTGCAAACGTGCCGAACCTTGCAGTCTTTTGCGGCAACAACCGGCGTCAGCGACAGGTGCACGAGCTGCGCGGGCATCCGTTCGTCAATGACCATCTGGATGCGTTCTTCAATGCAGCCGTCGATGCAGGGATCGCGCTTTCCGCCTTCGTTACCGCCGCCGAGGCAATCGGCCTTGGCTGTTGTCCGATCAGCGCGGTCCGGAACGAAGCCGCAAAAGTGAGCGAGCTGCTGAACCTGCCCAACCATGTCTTTCCCGTTGCCGGTCTCGCCTATGGCTATCCGAAGCAGACTGCGCCGACCATCAGTGTCCGGTTGCCCTTGTCCGTGACCGTGCATGAGGACCGGTTCCAGGAAAGTGACCCGGAGACGGTGATTGCCGACTATGACCGGCGCAGAGAGGCCCTGCAGCCTTACACGGAGCAACGCACGCCCGAACGCCATGGTCTCACGGCGACATATGGCTGGTCGGAAGACAAGAGCCGCCAGTATTCATTGCCGGAACGCGACAGCTTTGGGGCCTTTGTCCGGGCCAAGGGTTTCAAGCTGACCTGAGGCCTGGTGTGCCGATCGCATGCAAGATGGGGCAGGCCGCTGAAAACAGGAGATTTTCCAAACCTGCTTGTCAATGCGGGATGGAGGCGATATCCGTCACGCAAACAGCAAGCCCGGTCCGGAGATCGAGGTCCTGTCAGGCGGACTGAAGCCTGGTCAGTGACCTGTGCAAGCGAGGCCGAATTTGAAGGGCGTGCCGTCTCTTACCCATACGCAACAAACGCCCGCACGAGGCGGGTTGGACCTGGAGACACATGATCGAGACCCCGTATTACCTGATCGACAAAGCCGGTCTGCTCCGAAACCTGGAAAAGATCGCCTATGTGCGTGAACGTTCCGGTGCCAAGGCGCTTCTGGCACTGAAATGCTTTGCCACCTGGTGCGTGTTCGATTTCATGCGCGAGTACATGGATGGCACGACATCGTCGTCCCTGAACGAGGTGCGGCTTGGCCATGAACGGTTCGGCAAGGAAACGCACGCCTATTCGGTTGCCTATGCCGACTACGAGATCGACGAGGTGATCTCGCATGCCGACAAGATCATCTTCAACTCGATCAGTCAGCTGGACCGCTTTGGCGACAAGGCGGCCGGTATCGTGCGTGGCCTTCGTCTCAACCCGCAGGTGAGTTCCTCCAGCTTTGATCTTGCGGATCCGGCGCGTCCGTTCTCGCGTCTCGGCGAATGGGATGTGGTCAAGGTGGAAAGGGTCATCGACCGGATCAGCGGCTTCATGATCCACAACAATTGTGAAAATGATGATTTCTCGCTGTTCGATCGCATGCTCGGCGACATCGAGCAGAAATTCGGCAGCCTGCTTGAGCGTGTGGAATGGGTCAGCCTCGGCGGCGGGATCCACTTTACCGGCGACGACTACCCGCTCGACCTGTTTGCGGACCGCCTGAAGGCGTTCTCGGAAAAATACGGCGTCCAGGTCTATCTGGAACCGGGCGAGGCCTCGATCACTCGGTCGACCACGCTGGAGACCACCGTGCTCGACACGCTCTTCAACGGCAAGAACCTGGCAATTGTCGACGCGTCCATCGAAGCCCACATGCTTGACCTTCTGATCTACCGGGAAAGTGCCAAGGTGAGCCCTGATGAGGGCGCGCATTCCTACATGATCTGCGGCAAATCCTGTCTTGCCGGCGACATTTTCGGCGAGTTCAGGTTCCCGGCCGAACTCAGGACCGGTGACCGGGTTTCCATCCAGGACGCAGCCGGTTACACGATGGTCAAGAAAAACTGGTTCAACGGTGTGAAAATGCCGGCCATCGCCATGAAGGAGCTGGACGGCACGATCGTGCCGGTGCGCGAATTCACCTACCAGGATTACGAACAAAGTCTGTCTTGAGACTTGAACCCGAACACCCCCAAGTTCCAGGGAAGGTAAGAAACCTCATGAAAAAGAACGTCCTTATCATCGGCGCCGGTGGTGTCGCCCAGGTGGTGGCGCATAAATGTGCGCAGAACAACGATGTCCTCGGCGACATTCACATTGCCTCGCGTACGGGCTCCAAATGCGACGAGATCATCAAGACCGTTCATGAAAAGAAGGCCCTGAAGCAACCGGGCGTTCTGGAGGGCCACGAACTCAATGCACTCGACATCGACGCGACCGCAGACCTGATCCGGAGCACCAAATCCGAGATCGTCATCAATGTCGGCACCGCCTTCCTGAACATGTCGGTGCTCAGCGCCTGCCTCAAGACCGGTGCGGCCTATATCGATACGGCCATCCACGAAGAGCCGGGCAAGATCTGCGAAACCCCGCCCTGGTATGCCAATTATGAATGGAAGCGGGCCGACGACTGTGAGAAGGCCGGCGTCACGGCCATTCTCGGGGCCGGATTTGATCCGGGCGTCGTCAATGCCTATGCGCGCCTTGCCAAGGACGACTATCTCGACAAGGTCACCGAGGTCGACATTGTCGACATCAATGCAGGCAGCCACAGCCGCTACTTTGCCACCAATTTCGATCCGGAAATCAATTTCCGTGAGTTCACCGGCACCGTCTATTCCTGGCAGAAGGGCGAATGGCAGTCGAACAAGATGTTCGAGATCGGCAAGGAATACGACCTGCCGGTGGTCGGCAAGCGCATGGCCTATCTCTGCGGCCATGACGAAGTGCATTCGCTGGCCAAGAACATGGACGGCGCGGATGTGCGCTTCTGGATGGGCTTTGGCGAGCATTACATCAATGTCTTTACCGTTCTGAAGAACATCGGCCTGCTTTCCGAGCAGCCGGTCACCACGGCCGAAGGGCTGGAAGTGGTGCCGCTGAAGGTGGTCAAGGCCTGCCTGCCGGATCCGTCCTCACTGGCGCCGGAATATGAAGGCAAGACCTGCATCGGCGATTTCGTGAAAGGCATCAAGGACGGCAAGGAGCACGAGGTGTTCATCTACAACGTTGCCGACCACAAGGAAGCCTATGAGGAAGTCGGCAGCCAGGGCATTTCCTATACAGCCGGCGTGCCGCCGGTGGCCGCGGCCATGCTGATCGCGACCGGCGAATGGGACGTGAAGAAGATGGCCAATGTGGAAGAACTGCCGCCGCACCCGTTTCTGGGCATCCTGAACCGGATCGGCCTGCCGACCCGCATCAAGGACGCCGACGGCGACCGGCCGATCGAATTCTAAGTCTTGCGCAGACACTGAAAGAAAAGGGCCGGCGGCATGGTGTCATGCCGCCGGCCCTTTTTTGCAATTCGTCAAATGCTCAGGGCTTCGTACAATGAAGCCGGGAACGCCCTATTTCTGGGACAGGTATTTCGGCGGTTCCGTCAAGAGCAGAACAACGAAAACCAGCACCGGCGTGAAGATCACGCTGGCCAGAAAACAGCCGAAGGAACCCAGGCGCGTTTCTCTACCCCGGTAACCCACGAGCACGCACAGGAACAGGTATATGATCAGCGGGGCAACATACATCAGGCGGCTTCCGGTTTGTCTTCCGCCACGTCTTCGCCTTTCCGGATCATCTTCTTGAAGTGATCCTTGTAGGCCTGGGCGTCAAAGTTCAGTACATCGCCACCGGATTCAAAATGCTGCTGGAACACCTTTCCGACGGCGTAGGTGAAAGCGCCGAGCGTAGCACCGGATCCCGCTATCCCCAGCGCCGTTCCGACGACTGGAATGGTCTTCATGAAACTCGAGGCGATGAAAGTCCCTGCGCCAACACCGCCAAGACTGCCCAGCAATGCCGTGACAGCCGATTTGGCAGCATTTTCCGAGAAGGGCACGTCATAGGCCTGCGCCAGCTTGCGGATCAGGTTGAGCTGGGTGCCAATAGCCGCGACGAGGTCGAAAACCGGAATGGGAATGAGGCCGGTGCCCGTGCCGACGATGACATGATCCCGAATGATCTTGTCCGCGCGCTCGGTGCGTTCTTCAGCGGTCATTTCCGCCTGTTCGGTCTTTTCCGTGTTTTCTGCGAGTTTCTCGGCTTCTTCGGCCTTGTCGGCCGGTCCTGCCTTGGTGGAACCTGTGCGAGTGGACTTCGTCGTCATGTCACATATTCCTTTCAGCTTGGCAGCACCGCGCTGCTTCCCCTAGGTGAGAGTAGCTTGAGAAGGCTGCGAATTCAATCTTGCAATCCAGAGTTTAGTTTTCATTCCTCTGCTTATTATCCGTGTTTTCCGTCTCTTCGGTTCCGGTATCCATCGGCGGTTCGTCGGTCGCACTGGGACTGTCGGCGTCCATTTTGTCCTCTGCGTTTGCTGGAGTATGTGCCTGAGGGGGATCGGGGAACAGCTTGGGCAGGGTTGCAAAATCCGGCAGCCGATAGTGCTGCGGATTGACGGCCGCCGGCGCCGGCAGGTCCGGCTGTTTGGTGATGTCGCTGCCCAGAATGAGCGGCAACTGATCTTCGCCACTGCCAACGATCACGATCTTGCTGTTGTTGGACTGGGCAAGTTCCACGGTGGCCTCGATCCCGCGCCAGGTCAGTAGCTGTGGTGTCAGCGCGTCTGCCACGATTGAGTAGAAGGTCTGGTAGCCGATGGCGTCGATGCGCTTGCGTTCGGCCTCCTTGCGTGCCTGTTCAAGCACGTAATCATAGGCGAGCGCATTCTGTTCTTCGGTCAGTTTTCGCGAAATGGCCTGATTGAGTTCCTTCGGCAGCTGAATGCGTCGGAGAATGACCTGTTCGAAGATTACCAGGTCCTGTTCATTGGAGTCGATAGCCTCCATGACCTCGGTTTCCAGCCGGGTCAGATCCACCTGGTAGAGCTCGTGCGGATCATATTTGCCGATGACGGAACGGATGGCCTCGATCGCGGTTGGCCGAACGAAGCGTTCCGCATACTCGGGGCCGATGGTCTTGTGAAGCTTGCCTGCATTTTCGGCCTTGGGGTGAAACAGGACGGAAATGTCGCTGGTGATACGCAGTCCGTCGGCGGCAAGGCCGTGAACGGTGTCGTCCTGTTTCTGCACCCGGACCTCATACCGGTAGACCCGGTTCCAGGGCCATTTTGCATTGATGCCTTCAGTGAAAACAAAACTGGTATCGGTGCCGGTTGTCAGGGTGCGGAAAAGCACGCCGACCTCACCAGGGCCGATGATGAAGAAGGTCAGGGGCCAAAGAACAATGGAAGCGAAGCCGAGCAGCATCAGGTAGGCAATCGCCTTGTCTGTGCGGCTCAACCCGTGGCGCTTCCGAGGTTTGCCCGCCACGGCCTTTGCTTCAACCTCGTCATCAGCAACGTTCATCCGGAACTCCCTGAAAACGGACCGGTGTGTCGGGCCGTCCGGCTGATCTCACTGTTCAAAGCCGGCATAAAATCAAGGCCTCTCAATGCCTTCCGGTGCACAGCCGGCCAAGGCACAAGCTGCAGACTTGCAAGAAAACCCCTGTGTGGCAAGCGGGATTGTTGCACTGGTCAAAGCTGGAATAATTTGCTTAAGTCGTCTTGCATTGCGTTGCGTCATCGCAACTTGTGGTTAACGATCCGGCCGCGTTGCCGGGCATTCGAGACTGAAGGAGCGGGTGGTGGCGTCCAGTTCGGGAACATTCAGTTTCGATCGGCGCGACCTCAGCCGGTTCCTCTACGATCTCTATGACTACGAGCCGAAACTGTTGCGCCGCCTGATTTCGGCGCGGCCCTATGTCTGCCCATTCGACGAGATCGAACGGCATGTGCCACCGGGAGCCAGGCTCCTTGATGTCGGCAGTGGCAACGGCTCCCTTCTTGCAATCCTGCTTGCCGCCGGACGAATTCGCGAAGCCGTCGGCTGTGACGTCCACGAAGGTGCGCTTGTGTCGGCGCGAACGGCCGCCGGACGCACGGGGCATGGGGAGCAGGTCTCCTTTCAGAAAATCGGCGGGTTCGAAGACCTGCCTTCCGACCGGTTCGACGTGGTAACGATGATTGATGTTCTTCATCATATTGCCGAGAAGGACAGGGCGAGGGCTGTCGCCCAGTCCCTGGAGCGCGTGGCTCCGGACGGGATCTTCCTGTTCAAGGACATGGTCGAAGGCCCGTTCTGGCGCCGTCTGGCGCATAATCTCGACGACTACATCTTTTCGGGTGAATGGGTGACACAGGTCAAGACAGCTGCGCTGAGGCGGCAGGTGCTGGAATCAGGGTTTGACCTTGTCGAGGAAAGGGAAATACCAAGACTGTGGTACGGCAATACGCTGTTGGTGTTCAGGCGGCAAAGTAAATAAACTGTGTCTCTTCGATTTCGGAATTTGTTAAGGAAAATTAACAAATTTTTTGATGGAAAATCAGCTGCGTGATTTATCTTGCCGTTGAGGAAAGAATGTGAAGAGTGAAAGGGTGCAATTTTAAGTTTAAGTGAGTCGATCCTTCTAACGCCTTGAAGGGGGCCGAATTGGTTTCAGATATTGCCAGTCGTCGCATGTTCCTGGCCGGGTATATCCTCGTTCCCGGCAGTCACTTCGCCGGGATGTGGCGGCACCCTTACAGCGAGACCGACTATTGCGATCCGGACCTGTTCAAGGACACGGCCGTCACGCTGGAGCGTGGCGGTTTCGACCTGGCCTTCATTCCCGAATCCCTGAGCGTGACGACCGGCCTGAATGACGATTACGAGACCTTCCTGAAGCGCGGCGCGGTTGGCGCGATCCGGCATGATCCGAGCCAGCTCGTGTCGCTGATGGCCTCTGTCACACAGTCGCTCGGCTTCACGGTCACTCTGTCCACGACCTTCATGGAACCCTATCATCTGGCGCGCACGTTGAGCACGCTGGATCACTTCAGTCGCGGCCGGATTTCCTGGAATGTCGTTACGTCTGCCGGACCGAGCAACGGACACAATTTCGGTCACTTCCCGAAACTCACGTCTCCGGAATCCTATGACAGGGCCGAAGAGACGCTGGAGATCTGCAAAAGCCTCTGGCAGTCCTGGGACCAGGACGCCATGGTCGCCGACAAGGCCGCCGGGATCTACGCCGATACCGACAAGGTCCGACCGATCGATCACGACGGAGACCTGTTCAAGTTGCGCGGTCCTTTGTCGCTGCCGGCAGGCCCTGCCGGAGAACCGATCCTGATGAGTGTCGGCGTCTCGCCGCGCGGCCGGGACTTTTCCGCAAAATGGGTGGACGTCATCTTTGCGATCCAGGCCGATGCGGACGGCATGTCGGAACTGCGCGCGGATGTGCGCCGAAGGGCGGCCGAACGCGGTCGCGATCCGGAGAAGCTGTTTCTTCTGACGGCGGTCCAGCCCGTGATCGGCGAAACGGAAGCCATCGCAAGGGCCCGGGCGGACTATCTGGACGAACTCATTCACACGGATGTCGCCGTCGCGTTCCTGTCCGGCATGCTCGGCCTTGATGCCACCGGGTTTTGCCCCGAGACACCGATTGAAGAGGTGCTGAAAAGTGCCAGCGGGCCATCGGCTCAAAAGGCGGCCGTGGACGGCGGTGCGGCGTTCCCCTGGCTTGAGCGGATCCGGCAGGAAGACAAGGACCGGGACTGGACGCTCGGCGAGATTGCCATCCGCATGGCGCGCAGCACCTCGACCCCGCGTCTTGTCGGGACGCCCGAGCAGGTGGCCGACCAGCTGGAAAGCTATTTCCTCGCCGGGGCCTGTGACGGCTTCGTGATCACCCCAACCCATTTTCCGGGAAGTTTCGACGAGTTTTCCCGGTCGGTCGTGCCCATCCTGCGCGACCGCGGACATGTGTCGGAGGCGGCTTCGGGACCGCTCTCCCTCAGACAAAGACTGGGACTGCAAACCTGAAGAGACCGGCCTCGCGGTATCGGCGGGGCCAACGCAAACCTGTGCATGTGATCTGACGAGCCTCCAACGGAGTTGATCTCAATGGCGCCCCGCGACCCGATTTCCAGAGCTGTGACGGCCAGGAGTGCCGCAGCGGGGGCTCCGTGCGCAGATCCTGATACCTTGTCGCAGAGGCCTATGGATTGTGTTGCGGACCTGTTTGCGCGCCAGGTTCGTGCACGGCCCCATCAAATTGCGCTGCTCGTCGGCCAGACATCGCTGAGCTTTGAGGAACTGGACCACCGTGCCAACCGGATGGCGTGGCATCTGATCCGGCACGGCATCGGGCCGGGCAAGATCGTGGCGCTTGGCTGCCCTTCAGGTGCAGACCTCGTTGTATCCTTGCTCGGGGTCTTGAAAACCGGTGCCTGTTACATGCCCCTTGACCCGTCCTATCCGGCTGGGCGGCTGGTCATGATGCTGGAAGATGCCGAGCCAGATCTGATCATCTGCGGACCATCCGTGCTGGAGATTGCAGCGGTTGCCGGCATGAGCGACCGGATCCTCTCCATCGGGGAGGAACATGTTCGCTCGCTCATCGACGCGCTCCCCGGACAGGCGCCAACCACGGAAGATCTGATCAGGCCATCCAGCCAGGATGATCCGGTCTATCTGGTCTATACGTCCGGCTCCACAGGGCGGCCGAAAGGGGTGCTTGGGCGGCAAGGGGCTCTGTTCAACCGCCTTCTCTGGATCGGCGAAGCTTTACCGTTTCAGGAGGGGGAACGGACGCTCTTCAAGACCTCGCTCAATTTCATCGACGGATCGACAGAGCTGCTGGGCGCACTGACCAACGGCAGTGCCGTTGTCGTCCCCGAGGGCCCGGTGACCGGTGATCCACGCCGCCTGGCGGAAGTCGTCGAACACTTTGGTGTCACGAGGCTGACCGTCGTGCCCAGTCTTCTCGCCTCCTTGCTTGAGGAAGATTGTCTGCACCATCTGTCGGACTGCCGAAGCTGGATCACGAGCGGGGAAACGCTGCCCACAAGTCTGCTCGACAGCTTCAGTGAAAAGCTGCCGCTTGCCCGGCTTTACAATTTCTATGGCGCCTCCGAGGCGGCCGGCGACAGTCTCTGGGCGCCTTGTGTTGCAGGAAAACCCGTCACGATCGGCAAGCCGGTGCGCAGGACGGAGGTGTTCCTGCTCGATGGAAACCTTGCAGAGGTCGCTGATGGTGATGCCGGCGAGCTTTATCTGGCCGGAGAGGGGCTGGCCCTCGGGTACCATCGCCAGCCGGACAGGACAGCGGACCGGTTCATTGCCTCTCCGTTTGGGCCGCCGGGCGCCCTTCTTTATCGAACAGGCGATGTTGCACGCCGGTTGCCCTCTGGTGAGTATCAGTATCTCGGCCGGAGCGATCACCAGGTGAAGATCCGCGGTGTGCGGGTGGAACCCGGCGAAGTTGCCACCGCTCTGGACGCCTTGCCGGCGATTGCCCGTTCTGCGGTCGTCTCAAAGAGGCGGGAGAACGGCGATATCTATCTTGCCGCCTATGTCGTCTGGACCAGGGGAGCGGAAATAAATGTTCCGAAGCTGCTTCGGGACCTTTCTGCGCAGTTGCCGCCAGCCTTTTTGCCGTCGGCCGTCGTGACACTGTCCGAGCTGCCGCTGATGCCCAACGGCAAGCTCGACAGAGCGGCCTTGCCGGACCCCGAGCCACAGGCGCGCTCAGAAGATGGCGCAGCTTCGACCTCGCTGGAGGAAATGCTGTGTGTTCTGTTCGAGGAGTTGCTGGGGCTGGAGAGAGTAGGCCCGCACGATCACTTCTTCCTGCTTGGCGGACATTCGCTGTTGGCCGCGCGCCTTGCCTACCGACTTCAGGATCGGCTTGGTGTGTCGCTCGAACCTGCTCAGGTGTTCGATGCTCCGACGCCGCAACAACTTGCCCGTCTTGTCGAGCAGGCGGGGCCAAAGTCAGCCGCCTTTTCGGCTCAGCCACGCCCGGAAAAACTGCCCCTGTCATCTGCCCAGAAGCGGCTCTGGTTCCTGAACCGGTTGCACCCGGAGGACGCGTCTTACGCGCTGACCTATGCCTACCGCCTCGATGGCGCGTTGGACCTCGATATTGTCCGGCAGGCCTGGGCGGATGTGATCGGCCGGCACGAGGTGCTCCGAACGCTTTATCCGGAAGATGAAGATGGCGCACCCTTTCAGAACATTCTGGCGTCATGGCCGGAAAGCGACGTCTTCAGAGCATCGCCTTCAGCGCCTGCAAACGCGGAGGAGGCGCGGCGAAAACGGGTGGCGTTGCCCTTCGATCTGACCCGGGACCTGCCGATCCGGATTTATCTGGAACCGGCTGCTACGGGATCCTCAGAAACGCATCTGATGCAGATCGTGCTTCATCACATCGCGGTCGATGGCGGCGCCATCAACCTGCTTCTGGCGGATTTTGAGACAGCCTTTGCCGCTCGACGGAAGGGGGAGTGGCCAGACTGGGGGCGCCCGTCTGTCGGCTATGCTGATTTCGCAGTCTGGCAACAGGATTGGCTCGAACACGCAGGGGCCGCAGATGCGCAGCGATACCTTGCGGACTGGAAGGCCGATCTTGAAGCCGCGCCGGAATGTCTGGACCTGCCATGTGCAGAAGGACGTCGCCAGACGGCCCATTGGTTGGGAGGGGAGGTTACATTCGATCTGCCCGCGCGGCTTCACCAGCAGCTGGTGGCACTGGCTGTGAAGAGCGGCACCAGCCTCTTCATGGTGCTTCAGGCGGCGCTCGCAACGACCATGTTCCGGCTTGGCGCCGGTAAGGACATTGTCATCGGGACGCCGGTGGATGGCCGTCCTGACAAGGCCTTTGAAGAAACAGCCGGTCTGTTCGTCAACATGCTTGCGCTTCGCAACGATGTTTCAGGCCGGCCGAGTTTTCGCGATCTGCTGCTTGCCACGCGTGAGCGGAACCTGCGGGCCTATCAGCGCAGAGACGTGCCTTTTGAAACCGTGGTCGATGACCTGAGGCCCGAAAGGGATCTGTCCTACCATCCGCTGTTCCAGTTGGTTCTCGCACTCGACATGGAAGGACCACCGTCGCTTGACCTTCCGGGACTGGCGGCGACACCCCTCAACGTTCCCGTGATCGCTTCCAAGTTTGATATCTCCTTCGACCTGACCGCCTGCCGCGATGAAAAAGGAGCGCCGGCTGGCATCTTCGGACGGATCGAGTTCCGCACGGATTTGCTGGACTCGAAATGCGCCGCCTGGATTGCGCGCCGTTTTGTGAACCTGCTCGACGCAGTGGTTCAGGATCCGGACGCCCGGCTGGACACCCTGCCGATGACCGAGGTTGCAGAACTCGCCGATGTCACTGCGCGCAGTCAGGGGCGGCAAGTTGTCAGGCCGGAAGCCGAAGCCTCGCTTGTTGAGCGGTTCAGAACGCTTGCAGCCCGGCACGGCAACAAGACAGCGCTTGCCAACGAGACCTGCGCGCTCTCCTACCAGGATCTGGAGTGTCGCTCCGATATGGTGGCGCGCAACCTGGTTTCGCGCGGTGTAGAACCGGGTGACCGTGTTGCGGTGTTCATGGAACGATCCATCGATCTGGTCGTTGCAACGCTCGCCATCGTGAAGGCAGGCGCTGCTTATGTGCCGCTCAATCGCAACGATCCGCCGCAGCGGCTGGAGCAGCTCGTCACGGATACAGCTGCCAGCCTTGTCCTGATCGATGGTCCGAAGGACGTGCCGGCATTTGGGGTGACGGCCAACTGCATCCCCTTTCGCGACCTGCAGGCGGGCAATCCGGATAGCGTCCTTCCGAGCGTACAGGCAGCCCAGATCGCGTGTGTCCTGTTCACGTCCGGGTCGACCGGACGACCGAAGGGCATCGCGATCAGCCACCGCAACATACAGGCGCTGGCGCTGGACGGGTGCTGGCCGGAAGGATCGCACGAGCGGGTGCTGTTGCATTCCCCCTATGCCTTCGATGCCTCGACCTACGAAATCTGGACGCCGTTGATGCTCGGCCAGGAGCTGTTCGTGGCACCGCCCGGCCTTCTGGACGCCGAAACAATCAGCCGCCTCATCGCGACGCATCAGATAACAGCCGCCTGTATCACGACGCGGCTCTTCAACATCATTGCCGGGGAAAAACCGGCCGCCTTCCGGCCGCTCAAGTCTGTTCTGATCGGCGGCGAGGCGGCGTCAGCAGAGGCCATTCGCCGGGCAACGTCTGCGGCACCCGATACCCGCTTCGTCAATGGCTATGGTCCGGCAGAAGGGACCACATTCGTCACCTGGCATGCGATGCGGTCACTGGAGGTCGACGCCTACAAGGTTCCGATCGGACTGCCGCGCGACAATTGTCAGGTGCGCATTCTCGATGACCGCTTGCAGCCTGTCGGCTTCGGCATGGCGGGTGAGCTTTATCTGGCTGGTGCGTGCCTGACACTCGGTTATCTCGGCAGGACGGGACTGACGGCGGAACGATTTGTCGCCGATCCTTTCGGACCGGCGGGCGAGCGGATGTATCGCACAGGTGATCTCGTCCGCTGGCGCAGCGATGGTTTGCTGACCTTCGTTGGCAGGGCGGATCACCAGGTCAAGATCAACGGGTTTCGCATCGAACCTCAGGAAATCGAAAACGCGATTGGTGCCAATCCCGATATTGGCCAGTGCAGCGTGATCGTGCGCGAGGACCGGCCGGGCGAGAAGAAGCTGGTCGCCTATGTTGTTGCGGCGGGCGAAGCTGTCCCGGATCTTTCAGGGCTGCGCGCCCATCTGGCCGAGGCCTTGCCCGCCTTCATGGTGCCGGCCCATTTTGTTCCGCTTTCCCAACTGCCCTTCACGACCAACGGCAAGCTCGACGTTTCCAGACTGCCGGCGCCGGACATTCAAGGCGAAACGTCGCGGGCGGCAAAAGCAGGACTGGAAGCCGAACTCTGCAAGCTCTTTGCCGATGTTCTGGGCTTGCCGGCGGTTGGTCCGGCAGACAATTTCTTCACACTCGGCGGCGACAGTATTCTGTCGATCCAGCTGGTCAGCCGTGCGCGTCGACAGGGTCTGATCTTTTCTGCCAAAGATGTCTTTCAATGCAAGACGCCGGAGACCCTTGCCAAGGTCACTGTCGAGAAAGAGAAAGCGACAGAGCAGAGCGACACAAGTCTCGAGGATGGCTGGCTCGACGCGGCCGAACGGGCCGAGATCCTGGACCGCTACGGGCCGTCTGTTTCAGCTGTGTGGCCTTTGACGGGTCTTCAGTCGGGTCTTCTGTTTCATTCGCTGATGGATGCGGAAACGGGTGAGGATGCCTACAAGGTCCAGACGGTGGTGTCTCTCGCCGGCCCGGTGGAGGCAGAGGCGCTGCGAACAAGCCTTCAGACGCTCGTTGCTCGTCATGCCCCCTTGCGGGCCGTCTTCTGCCACGAGGGCGTGCGCGATCCGGCCCAGGTGATCCTGGGCGAGGTTGCCGTGCCGTTTCAGGAACGGGACCTCACGCAAAGCAAGGACCCGCAGGCTGCCCTCGACGCGTTGCTGGCCGAAGACAGGAAGGTGCCGTTCGACCTGGCAAAGGGGCCGCTCTTCAGAGCGCAGCTGGTGCGTTTGCCGGAGGGCCGGTCCGAGCTGATCCTGACCAACCATCACATCCTGCTCGACGGCTGGTCGCTGCCAGTGCTGATGCGCGAGTTACGTCAGATCCATGCTATGGGCGGGGCAGGGCCCTTGCCGCCCGTCGTGCCTTTTGATCACTATCTCGGCTGGCTGCAAGCCCAGGACAAGGAGGCCGCACAGGCTGCCTGGCAGACGGCGCTCTCCGGTCTCGGTGAACCGACCCGGCTTGCTGCCTCTGTCCATGGACAAACGTCAGCGGACAAAAACGCCGCGGAGGAAGTGCTGCGTTTCGACAGATTGCTGAGCGCAGAGGCGACCAGAAGCCTGGAGGCGCTGGCCCGCGGGCTCGACATCACACTCAACACCGTTCTTCAGGGTGCCTGGGCCGTGCTGCTCGGACGGATCTGCGGCAGCACGGATCTTGTCTTTGGGGCGACTGTGTCGGGACGGCCAGCGGAGATCGTCGGCGTGGAGGCCATGGCCGGTCTCTTCATCAACACGGTGCCGGTGCGGGCACAGCCGCAGCCCCGCCAGTCCGTCGGCGCATTCCTTCAGGATCTGCAGGCCGCGCAGGCGCGCCTCTTGCCACATCAGCATCTTGGTCTGCCGGAGATCCAGGCCGCCGTGGGGCTCGGGGATCTGTTCGACACGCTGGTTGTGTTCGAGAACTATCCCGATCAGGAGGATCTGAGCGGTTCCTCCGAAGAAGGGCTTTCGATCCAGGGGCTGGAGGTTCACGACCGGACCCATTATCCGGCCAGTCTGATGGTGGTGCCGGGTGAGCAATTGCTTTTGCGGCTGGATTGCCGGAAGGAGCGGATCGGGGCTGACCTCGGCAAGAGCCTCCTGGAGCAGCTCTGTCATCTGCTTCGGCAGATGAGCGCCCGTCCGGAGGCCCTGCTGGGCGCCCTTGAGACGCTTGCACCGGAGCAACGCCAGCGCGCGCAGGATCGCTGGAACGAGACGGGACATGATCTGCCCGCGGGTGATCTGACAGAGCTGATCGCGGCAACGGCCCGCAGATATCCGGACCGGGAGGCCGTGGTCAGCGGCGAGGAGCGGCTCAGCTATGCCGCGCTCGAGGAGCGGGCCAACCGGCTGGCGCATCTCCTGATTGGGCGGGGTGTCGGCGCGGAAGATGTTGTGGCGATTGCACTGCCGCGTTCCGCCGAGATGATCGTGGCGATGCTGGCGGTCCTGAAAACGGGTGGGGCCTATCTGCCGCTGGACCCGGCCTATCCGCCGGCCCGGATTGCCATGATGCTGGCCGATGCATCGCCCCGGCTTGTGCTCAGCGAGACCGGGACGGCGACAGAGCTTGCAGACGGGCTAACGGGTTGTGAGGTGCTGCAGCTGGACGCGGCGGCGATGAGGGCGGAGCTTCAGGCGGCACCAGTCTTGCTGCCCTCGGATAGTGACCGGCGTATCCCCATCGATCCGCGCCATCCGGCCTATGTCATCTACACATCAGGCTCGACAGGAAAGCCGAAGGGCGTTGTCGTCACACGGCGGGGGTTGGGCAATCTGGCGCTTGCGCAGAATGAAAGGTTTGACATTTCGGCGGCTTCACGTGTGGCCCAGTTTGCCTCCTTCAGCTTCGATGCGGCGTTTTCTGAAGTCTCGACGGCCCTTGTGGCCGGGGCGGCACTGGTGATCTGGCCGAGAGCCGCTTTTACCGACCCGGCGACGCTGAAAGCCTTCATGCAGGAGGAGGAGATCTCACATATCACGCTGTCTCCCAGCCTTTTGGGCGTGATGGCGGTAGACGATCTGCCGGAAGGATGTGTTCTGGTGACGGCAGGAGAAGCCATCGGCGTCGCGGAGGTCCGGCGATGGGCGGCAAGGTGCCGGCTGATCAATGCCTATGGTCCGACAGAGGTCACGGTGTGCGGCTCCATGAGCTATCCGCTTTCTTCCGGTCATCCGGAAGGCATTGCCTCCATCGGCGATGCGATCTGGAACACGCGGCTCTATGTGCTTGATGAGGCCATGCAGCCTGTCGTTCACGGCGTGGCGGGCGATCTCTATATTGGCGGCATCGGTCTTGCTCGGGGATACCAGAACCAGTCCGCCCTGACGGCCGAGAGGTTTCTTGCAGATCCCTTTGCCGGTGCCAGTGCCGGTACTGGTGCCCGTATGTACCGGACAGGGGATCGGGTCTACCGGGCGGAAGATGGCGCACTCTTCTTCCTTGGCCGCAGCGATACGCAGGTCAAGATCCGGGGACGGCGCATCGAGCCGGGGGAAATCGAACGGGTTCTGCTGCAAAGGGCAGACGTCGCCCAGTGTCTGGTCAGCGTCTATCGGGACCCGCAAGGCGGGGCAAGACTCGTCGCCTATGTCATCGGTCCGGAAACAACGGAACCGGTTGCGGCTGAGCTGTTGCGGTATTGCGATGACCGCCTGCCGGACTACATGGTGCCCGCACAGATCGACCTTCTGCCCTATTTGCCGCGTTTGCCGAACGGCAAGATCGATCGCAAGGCCTTGCCGGCACCCAGCCGTCCGGAACGCAATGCCGTGTCGCGGGAGCTGTCCCCGGTGGAACAGGCCGTGTCGGCTGCTTTCGCTGAAACGCTCAGTCTTGCGGCAGTTGCACCGGAAGAAAGCTTCTTTGCGCTCGGCGGTGACAGTATTTCCGCGATCCGGCTGGTCAGTCTCTTGCGCAAGGCGGGCTGGCTGACGTCGCCCAGGGACATTTTCGAGCAGAAGACAGTTGCAAGACTGGCCGGTGTTGTCCGCCCGCTCAACATTGACCGCCCGGTTCGAGATACCTCCTCCAGCGGTGGAGCCGTTGTACTGACACCAATCATGCGCTGGTTCTGCGAACAGGGCGGTCCGGTCGACGGCTTTTTCCAATCGGTCTGCCTGACGCTCCCGGAAGGTGCAGATGACAGCTTTCTGAAAACCGCGCTGGAAGCCTTGTTGCGTCAGCATGAGATGCTGCGTTTGAAGGCTTCAAACGGTCTTGGAAACCTGCGCATAGAGCCTCTTGCAGACAGGCCGGAGACTGTTCCCCTCAAAACGCTCGACCTGACCGATTGCGACACGAGGCTGGATATGGCGCAGCGCCTGGAGCAGGCGAATGCAGCCGCCGTTTCGGCCTTATCTGTCGCTGACGGAGCGGTGTTCAATGCGACCTGGTGCCGGCGGGAAAACGGCGCGCCGGACCTTTTGCTGTTATGCGCCCATCATCTCGTCATTGACGGCGTGTCCTGGCGGATCCTGACCGATGACTTTCAGGCAGCCTGGACGGATTGGAACGCCGGTCGATCTGTCTCGGTTGAGCCCGCATCGACATCCTTTCAGGATTGGGGCCGGCTCTTGCAACAGGACGCCTCCTCGGAGCAACGCCTTCGGGAATGCGGCTATTGGCAGGAGGTGACAAGCGCTGACACTGCCTCGCTTCTTGTGGAGCCGTTCAACCGAGACCTGGACACCGCTGCGACCCTTGGCTCGCGCCACTCGACACTCGATTCTGCCAGAACGGAGCAGGTTCTGACCCGCCTACCGGCTCTTTATGCCTGCAACCCGCAGGACATTCTGCTGACCGCGCTGAGCCTCGCTCTTGGTGCCTTCCTAAGAAAACGGACCGCTTTCAACGGTGCAGCCATTCTCTGCGATGTCGAAGGTCACGGGCGCGAGGCACTCGGTGAGGCGGATCTCAGCCGAACCATTGGTTGGTTCACGAGCCTTTACCCAGTGCGGTTGGAGCCTTGTGAACTGGACCTGCCCATCGCCGATGTGCCGGACCGAACCCTGAAACACATGATCGGGAGGGCCAAGGAAAGGGCTGTCCGACTACCTGATCGGGGCCTCGGCTTCGGCCTGTTGCGCTATCTGAATGAGGAGACGGCGGGTCTTCTCGCCAAGGGGCAAAAGGCGCAAATTTCCTTCAACTATCTCGGCCGTTTCGATGCCGGGCGAAACCACGACTGGGCACCGGCCTCCGAATTCGGAGGCCTGCGCGGCGGGTTTCCACCGGCAAGTCCGCTGGAGCATGCACTTTCAATCGACTGTCAGGCGATTGAGGACCTCGACGGCTATCGTCTTCAGACCGATCTTGGTTTTGCCACACGGCACTTGTCCGCTTCTGACGCTGCCGAGTTCGAAGCTTGTTGGGACAGTGCACTGAAACGGCTGGCTTCTCATGCAGTCTGGCAGAACGCCGGCGGAAAAACGCCGGCCGATTTTGCACTGGTTTCGCTGGACCAGTCCGAAGTCGACCTTCTGGTTAACCGCTACGGGCCGTTTGTTTCAGCTGTCTGGCCTTTGACGGGTCTGCAATCGGGTCTGCTGTTTCATTCGCTGATGGATGCGGAAACGGGCGAGGATGCCTACAAGGTCCAGACGGTGGTGTCTCTTGCCGGCCCGGTGGAGGCAGAGGAGCTGCGTGCCAGCCTTCAGACACTTGTCGCCCGTCATGCGCCCTTGCGGGCCGTCTTCTGCCACGAGGGCGTGCCCGATCCGGTCCAGGTGATCCTGGGGGAGGTTGCCGTGCCGTTTCAGGAACGGGACCTCACGCAAAGCAAGGATCCCAAGGCGGCCCTTGACCAGTTGCTGGCCGAAGACAGGAAGGTGCCGTTCGATCTGGCGAAGGGGCCGCTCTTCAGAGCGCAGCTGGTGCGCTTGCCGGAGGGCCGCTCCGAGCTGATCCTGAGCAATCATCACATCCTGCTCGACGGCTGGTCGCTGCCGGTGCTGATGCGTGAGTTGCGCCAGATCTATGCTGCAGGCGGGGCAGGGTCCTTGCCGCCCGTCGTGCCTTTCGATCACTATCTCGGCTGGCTGCAGCGCCAGGACAAGGACGCTGCACGCGCTACCTGGCAGACGGCGCTCTCCGGTCTCGGCGAACCGACCCGGCTTGCTGCCTCTCTTCATGGGCAAACGTCTGCGGACAAAAACGCGCCGGATGAAGTGCTGCGGTTCGACAGTTTGCTGAGCGCAGAGGCGACCAGATCCCTGGAGGCACTTGCCCGCGGGCTCGACATCACGCTCAACACCGTGCTTCAGGGCGCCTGGGCCGTTCTGCTCGGACGGATCTGCGGCAGCACGGACCTTGTCTTTGGGGCGACCGTTTCCGGGCGACCAGCTGAGATTGCCGGCGTGGAGGCCATGGCCGGTCTCTTCATCAACACGGTGCCGGTGCGGGCACAGCCGCAGCCCCGCCAGTCCGTCGGCGCATTCCTTCAGGAACTGCAGGCCGCGCAGGCGCGCCTCTTGCCACATCAGCATCTCGGCCTGCCGGAAATCCAGGCCGCCGTGGGGCTCGGGGATCTGTTCGACACGCTGGTTGTGTTCGAGAACTATCCTGATCAGGAGGATCTGAGCGGTTCCTCCGAAGAAGGGCTTTCCATTCAGGGGCTGGAGGTCCACGACCGGACCCATTATCCGGCCAGCCTGATGGTGGTGCCGGGCGCGCAATTGCTGTTGCGGCTGGATTGCCGGAAGGAGCGGATCGGGGCGGACCTCGGCAAAAGCCTCTTGAACCAGCTCTGCCATCTGCTTCGGCAGATGAGCGCCCGTCCGGAGGCACTTTTGGGCGCCCTTGAGACGCTGGCACCGGAGCAACGTCAGCGCGCGCAGGATCGCTGGAACGAGACGGGACATGATCTGCCTGCGGGTGATCTGACAGAGCTGATCGCTGCAACCGCCCTCAGACATCCGGACAGCGAGGCCGTGGTCAGTGGCGAGGAGCGGCTCAGCTATGCCGCGCTCGAGGAGCGGGCCAACCGGCTGGCGCATCTCCTGATTGGGCGGGGTGTCGGCGCGGAAGATGTTGTGGCGATTGCACTGCCGCGTTCCGCCGAGATGATCGTGGCGATGCTGGCGGTCCTGAAAACGGGTGGGGCCTATCTGCCGCTGGACCCGGCCTATCCGCCGGCCCGGATTGCCATGATGCTGGCCGATGCATCGCCCCGGCTTGTGCTCAGCGAGACCGGGACGGCGACAGAGCTTGCAGACGGGCTAACGGGTTGTGAGGTGCTGCAGCTGGACGCGGCGGCGATGAGGGCGGAGCTTCAGGCGGCACCAGTCTTGCTGCCCTCGGATAGTGACCGGCGTATCCCCATCGATCCGCGCCATCCGGCCTATGTCATCTACACATCAGGCTCGACAGGAAAGCCGAAGGGCGTTGTCGTCACACGGCGGGGGTTGGGCAATCTTCTTTGCAGCCTCAGCCAGACCCTGCCTTTGGGGCTGGAAGACCGGTTGCTGAGTGCAACGACAATCGGCTTCGACATTGCCGGACTGGAACTCTTCGGACCCTTGCTCACAGGCGCGACTGTGCTTTTGTTTGACGGTCGGCAGCGGGAAACCGATGCCTTGTCGGACTGGGTCGAGAGAAACAGCCCAACGGTCATGCAGGCAACGCCTTCCTTGTGGCGTGCCTTGCTTGAGACAGGTGACTTGCCGCCCTTGCGCATTTTGGCCGGAGGGGAAGCACTTGATGGGGAACTCGCCGGAAAGCTTCTGGAGGCGGGCCCCGTGACCAATCTCTACGGCCCGACGGAAACAACGATCTGGTCCCTGATGGAGTCGATCCTGCCCGAAACTGCTGAGGCTCCGGCAATCGGTCACCCTCTCTGGAACACACAGGTTCATGTGCTGGATGCGGCGTTGCAGCCTGTCGCGGATGGGACCTCGGGAGAGCTTTACATCGGAGGACTGGGCCTTGCACGCGGCTACCATGGCAGGGCCGACCTGACGAGCGAACGCTTTGTCGCCGATCCCTTTGCCGGGGGAGGCGCTCGCATGTACCGCACAGGGGACGTTGTTTTCCGCAAGCCGGATGGCGGGCTGGTCTTCCTCGGCAGAAGCGATGCTCAGGTCAAGATCCGGGGACACCGGATCGAGACAGCGGAAATCGAGGCAATTATAGCGGCAATGACCAACATTGCGCGCGCTGTTGTCATCGACAGACCGGGGCCGGGAGGGGCTCCGGTGCTGGTGGCTTATGTGGTGCCGGAAACCGGTGCCGGAGTGAAACCGGGGGGGATGCGCGAGGCGCTTCGGCAGCTTCTGCCCGATTATATGGTTCCGGCGGAGGTCTTGGTGATCGATGCTGTTCCCCTGACGCCCAACGGGAAGGTGAACCGTCTGGCCTTGCCGGCGCCGCACCACGCCAGCCGCTCATCGGAACCGCGCTCCTTGCGCGAGACCCTGCTTTGCAATCTGTTCTCGGATCTTCTGCCCGGGGTGACGGCCGGGCCGGAAGACAGCTTTTTCGAACTTGGTGGCCATTCACTTCTGGCGGCGCGCCTCAAGGTTCAGATGCGCGACAGGCTAGGTCTTGATGTCAGCCTGCATGACATTTTCGAAACGCCGACAGTGCGGGGTTTGCTGTCTCTCGGCAAGGACCGCAAATCAGGTCTTCTTGAACCGGTCCTGCAGATCAGGCGCGCCAGCGGCGAAGCACCGCTCTTCTGCGTTCATCCCGGTTTCGGGCTCGGCTGGAGTTATGCCGGGCTGGTGTCGGTTCTGCCAGACGTTTCGGTCACAGCCTTGCAGGCCCGCGGATATGCAGGCGAGCAAGACCTGCCGCGAACCCTCAATGCCATGGCGGCCGAGTATGTCGATCATGTCGACCGGTTGTGGCCGGACGGGCCCGTCCGGTTGCTCGGCTGGTCCTTTGGCGGGTTGGCAGCCTTCGAAATGGCCCGGCATCTGGAAACGCGTGGACGGCCGGTCGAACTCGTTGCGCTGTTGGACTGTTACCCGATGAAGGACGGCGATCCATTGCCGGACCTTTCCGACCAGGGCGCGCGTCAGGCGTTTTTCGAAATGATCGGCTTCGACCCGCAAGGACGTGCGCCGGACGATGTGGCGTTTGAGGATCTGAAGCGGTTCCTGGTGGAAAGCGCGCATCCTCTTTCGGATCTCGGTGCTGCCGATTTCGACAACATGCTGCGGATCGCGCGCAACAACGCGACGCTGGCGCATGGCTTCCGTCCCGAAGCGATCAACGCACCGCTTGTGCATTTCGTTTCAGGATCGAGCTGGGCCATGATGGGGCTGAAAGAAGATCCCTGGTCGCGTCTCACCAGGGGGCACTTCGAGCGATGCATGCTGGACCATGGCCATCACCAGATGACAACCCCGGCGGCGCTGGACGTCATCGGCAAGCACCTTACGGATCTGATGCGACGGGCCGGACGGCCCTCCGGCCAGGACGATGGAAAAGGGAGAGTTGAGAATGTCGGTTGAACCTCTCAATCCTGTGGAGCGGTCGGAGGTGGTGACCGCCACGCCGATGACCGGACGCGAATTTGTCGACAGTCTCAAGGATCAGCGCTGCGTCTACTTCAACGGGGAACGGGTCACCGACCTCACCGAACATCCCGCCTTCCGCAACTCGGTGCGATCCCTCGCCAGGCTGTATGACGCGCTCCATGACGACCATGCCAGTGGCGCCAGCATCCTGACCGCCCCGGCAGATGCCGATCCGGCGGGCTACACCCATCGGTATTTCAAGGTGGCCCGAACAGCTGAGGAGTTGCTTGGCCAGCAAAAGGCCATCGCCGAATGGGCGAAGCTCAGTTACGGCTGGATGGGCAGATCACCCGACTACAAGGCCGCCATCGTCAATACGCTGGAAGCGAACGCGGGCTACTACGGGCCCTTTGCGGCAAATGCCCGGCGTTGGTACCACCTGGCGCAGGAGCGGACCTATTTCATGAACCATGCGGTGGCCAATCCGCCCATCGACCGGGCCAAGCCGTTCAGCGACGCCAAGGACATTCTGGTTCATGTGGTGAAGGAAACCGACGCCGGGCTCTACCTGTCGGGCGCCAAGGTGGTCGCGACATCGGCTGCCCTGACACACTACAATTTCCTCAGCCACCATGCGGTCTCGGAGACCAACGGGCCACCGACGGCGTTCATGTTCTTTCTCGACATGTCGACACCGGGCATCAAGCTGATCTGCCGCAATTCCTACGAATTCGCCGCACATGAGGCCTCAAGCCCGTTCGATCATCCGCTGTCGTCCCGGTTCGACGAAAACGACGCCATTCTCGTGCTCGACAATGCCTTTGTGCCCTGGGAGAACGTCCTGGTGCACGGGCCGGCGCACAAGCCGATCGATTTCCTGATGGACACCGGCTACCTGCAGGGGACCTGTTTTCACGGCTGCACCCGGTTTGCCGTCAAACTCGACTTTCTGGCCGGCCTCCTGACCAGGGCGCTGCACATCACAAGCGGCGACGAGTTCCGCGGCAATCAGGTGCTGCAGGGAGAGGTGATCGCGCTCCGGCATCTGTTCTGGTCCTTGTCGGATGCGATGGCAAAGACGCCGGAGCCGTTCGCCGACGGGGCCGTTCTGCCCGGCGTCAGTGCTGCCCAGGCCTATCGCGCCCTGGCCCCCGATGCCTATGGCCGGGTCAAGGAAATCGTTCAGAAGATCGTGGCGTCCGCATTGATCTACCTGCCGTCCTCGGCGAAGGATTTCCAGAACCCGGAGATCGATACCTATCTGGAACGCTACGTGCGCGGCTCCAACGGCATCGGCTACAAGGATCGGATCAAGCTGATGAAGCTGCTCTGGGACGCCACCGGCTCGGAATTCGCCGGGCGGCACGAGCTTTACGAGCGCAATTACGCCGGCAATCACGAAGAGGTCAAACTGCAGCTGCCGGCGATTGCCCGGCGCGACGGGTCGATGGACCAGATGCTCTCGCTTGTTGACCAGTGTCTTGAAGACTATGATGAATTTGGCTGGTGCAACACGGCGTGGAAAGACTGATGCCACCAGTTGGGGAGACCATGCGATGACCAATCCGTTCGACGATCCCGACGGCACATTTCACGTGCTGGTCAATGACGAGGAACAGCATTCCCTGTGGCCTGATTTTGTTGCGATACCGGAAGGCTGGCGGTCCGTCTTCGGTCCCGGCAAGCGGCAGGACTGTCTCGACTATGTCAATGCCAACTGGCCAGATATCCGACCGAAGAGCCTCCGGGACGCGGCGGGCAACTGACCTGAAAGACACGCTGCGGCGAACCACCTGGAGTGCCTGATTTCCGATGAAGTTCTTTCGTCTTTTGTATCGCGAAGCAGGCGACAGCAAACGCACCTTCCTGTTGCTTTCGCTGATCCCGGGTCTTGTGATGGGCCTCGTGATCGCGGTGATCAACGCGGTGACCAACTATCAAAGTGCGGGCGGCGTCCAGTGGCAATATCTTGGCCTGTTCGGCATCGGCTGTGCCACTGTCCTGTTCACGATGAACCGGGCGCTCAACATGGCCACGGCGATCATTGCCGATTATCTGAGCCGGCTGCGCATCAAGGTCACCGATCAGGTCCGCAGTCTCAACCTGGCGGCCGTGGAAGAGATCGGCGTCAACCGCATCCGGTCGGTTGTGGGACGCGATCACCAGACCATCGAGGAGACGGCGCCGGCGCTGGTCGGACTGATCTACTTCGTCATGCAGCTGGTGATGTCGGCGCTTTACATCTGTTATCTGTCGCCACTGGCCTTTGCCGTCACTCTGGCCTTCCTGGCGGGCGCTGTCTTCTTCTACCGCAAGAGCTACCAGGACGCCGAGGAGCTGATGCGCCAGGCCAGTCTGAGCGAGCAGGCATTCCAGAACAGTTTCGAGAACATCCTGGGCGGCTTCAAGGAGGTGAAGCTGAACGGGCAGCGCAGCGACGACCTGTTTCACAACTACGTGGTGCCGCGCTCCGAGAAGGTGGAAGAGCTGCGGGTGGAGTCCGGCCGCTCCTTCATTTACGGACAGTCGGTCAGCGATGTCTTTTTCTACACGTTGATGGGCACGCTGGTCTTTGCCATTCCCTTCTACGTGTCCGACCTCTCCGTTCCGGGCAAGATCGTCACCGTCATCGTCTTTGCCAGCGGTGCAATCACGTCGATCATTCGCATGCTGCCCGTCGTCTCCCGCGCCAATCTTGCAGTGTCCAACATTGAAGACCTGGAGACGTTGCTGGCAGGTCATGCGGAACGCGCGGAGGAGGGGCGACCGGTCAAGCAAGCCAGGCTGACAAAGTCGCTGGCGCTCAAGAAGATCGCCTATACCTATCACAGCGAAAACGGAGATAGGCCGTTCTCCATCGGTCCCTGCGATCTGGAAATCGAAGCGGGGGAAATGGTGTTCATTGTCGGCGGCAATGGCAGCGGCAAGTCGACCCTGGCCAAGATCCTGACCGGGCTCTACGACGCCAATGGCGGGCATATCTCCTGGGACGGAAAAACCGTGAAGGCTGCCAATATCGACCTGTATCGCAGCCTGTTTGCCGTCATCTTTTCCGATTTTCACCTGTTTGACAGGCTCTACGGCGTCGACCTGTCCGATGAGCAGAAACTCTACGATCTGCTGGAAGACATGAAGCTGGATGAAAAGGTCCACTATCGCAACAACCGCTTCAGCACGACCAACCTGTCCACGGGCCAACGTAAGCGCCTTGCGATGGTGGTTGCCCTGCTGGAGGACCGGGATGTCTATGTGTTCGACGAATGGGCTGCCGACCAGGATCCGGAATATCGCCGCTGGTACTACACGGAGTTTCTCACGAAGCTGAAAAAGGACGGCCGTACGGTCATCGCGATCACTCACGATGATCGCTATTTCGATGTGGCCGACAAGGTTGTCTGGATGGAAGAAGGCAGGATCAGCAAAGTGGCGCGCCCTGCCGAGGCCAATGCCTGAGTCTTCCCGCGATCTCTGCCCCACCCTAATGGCGCGTGGGCCGGCCGTCATCGCCGAGTGTTGCAAAATTTCAATTTGACTATCAGCAATTGATGGTCATCTATCGGGCCGCACGAACGGCCGCGACGAAATATCTGCTCGGACCGGAGCGCTGCTGCCTCTACAACGGGCAGGCAGGGCCTGCCGGGCGGCGCTGCAGCAGGTCAACCGCCCGAGCAAGCGCCGGCAGGTTCGTGCCTGGTCGCAGGCTCTTCCGCTTGCCTGCGAGCAACCATCAACGTCTGAAAAGGACAGAACGCATGTCACTTCGTATCAACGACACCGTCCCGAACTTCACCGCAGAGACCGATCAGGGGCAGATCACGTTTCACGACTGGATCGGTGACAGCTGGGCGATCCTGTTCAGCCATCCGAAGGATTTCACACCGGTTTGCACCACCGAATTCGGCGCCGTTGCACAGCTGGCTGCCGAGTGGGAGAAGCGCGGCACCAAGGTGATCGGCGTTTCTGTCGACAGCGCGGAAGACCATCGGAAATGGAAAGGTGATATTGAAAAGGTCGGTGGGGCTGCCGCCGGTTTCCCGATCATTGCCGACGAAGGCCTGGCGGTCTCCAAGGCATTCGACATGCTGCCTGCCGAAGCCTATCTGCCGGACGGACGCACGCCGGCCGACAGCGCTACCGTTCGCTCCGTCTTCATCATCGGTCCGGACAAGCAGCTGAAACTGTCCATGACCTATCCGATGACCGTCGGCCGGAACTTTGCCGAAGTGCTGCGCGCGCTGGACGCCCTGCAGACCTCCGCAAAGGGCGTGGCCACGCCGGCCAACTGGCAGGTGGGTGAGGATGTCATCATCCCGCCGGCTGTCAGCGACGAAGATGCCAAGGCAAAATTCGGCGAGTTCGACGCCGTCCTGCCTTACCTGCGCAAGACCAAGGTCCCGGCCTAAGCGTCAAAGAGCCTGTCACGGCATTTCCGGTGCCGTGACAGCGCCCCGGCCGGTCAGTGATAACACTTCCGGCGTGACATCTTGCCGATGCCCGGGTTGAGCGTGTTGGTGGGATCACATTTCTGGTAGAAGTCGGCGAGATCCGGCTTGGCCGCGTAGAGATGGCCGACATTGTGTTCGGCCGGATATTCCGCACCGCGTTGATCCAGCAGCGCCAGCATCTTCTGCTTGAGCGCCTTCGGGTCCCGACCTTTCTTCACGATATAGTCCTGATGCAGCACGTGGCAGAAGAAGTGGCCGTAATAGAGCTTGTGCAGCAGGCTGTCCTCGATCTCCGCCGGCAGCGTCTCGAACCAGTCCCGGTCGTCCCGGCGCAGCGCAATGTCGAGCGCCAGGATGTCCTCGACGTCACCGGCATGAACGGCCTGGTAACGCACGGCCGCTCCGGCAGCGGCGAAGCGATGCAATCCGGCAATCTTGCCTTCCCGGGGTGTACAGGTGAACCAGGCACCGTCCTCGCCTGAAAAGAAGTCCGCCAGGAACGCTTCCGCCTCGGCAACACCGCCGTCCCGCATCTTCAGGATCAGGTGGTGCTCGTAGTTTGCCCGGTACTCTTCCATGCGTTTCGGCAATACATTCGGCCACATCCAGCTCAGGATCTGCATGAAGCGATCGGTCAGGCTGCAGGGCAGGAACGGGATCTTCGAAAGCCGCGCATCCACCCAGCCTTTCATGGCAAAGATGGCCGGCAGCTTGTCCGTCCCCATCTTGTCGATCAGGACGAGCGTGTCCTTGCCGTATTTTTTGGAAATGTCGTAGATCTCGGCATGCATGTATTCGCCCGAGACCGGCAGGTGCTCGAACTCCGCAAGAACGTGGCGGCGCAGCCTTGTCAGCACCTGGGTGTCGTTGGTGCCGATATAGAAGACCTTTTCGGTTTCCGGCTTGGGGTAGGTGTCGAGCCGGGCTGCGAATACCGCCAGCTTTCCGGCGCAGCCGGAGGCTTCGTGCAGCCGCCGCTTGTCCGCGTTGAACCGTGCGGGGCTCGGCGAGTCGATGTCCCGGACCCGCTGGTGATAGTCGGTGTCCGAGGCCTTGAGATTGGTTTCTTCAATATCCTGGTCGGTGTAGTCGCCGGTCTCGAGCCGCGTCAGGATGGTCTCCGGGTCGTCCCCCAGCGCAATGCCCAGGTGATTGACGAGTTCAAGTGTACCGTCTTCGCGGACCTGCGCAAAAAGCGAGAGTTCTGTGTATGACGGACCGCGCTCGACTAGGGAGCCGCCGGAATTGTTGCAGACGCCGCCGATGATCGAAGCGCCGATGCAGGAGGAGCCGATGACCGAATGTGGTTCCCGGTCCAGCGGTGCCATCAGTTTTTCCAGGCTGAACAGGGTGGCGCCGGGAAAGGAGACGATCTGCCGGCCTTCGTTCAGCAGCTGGATCTTGTCCATGCGTTTGGTGCTCAGGACAATCGCGTCCCGGTCATACTGGCCGTTGGGTGTCGACCCTTCGGTCAAGCCCGTGTTGGCGGCCTGCATGATCACGATCTTGTCCGCGGCGACACAGGCCTTCAGAACGTTCCACTGCTCCAGCAGAGTGCCGGGCTGCACGACGGCGAGCGCCTTGCCTTCGCCGGAGCGGAAACCCTTGCAGAACCGCTCCATCGACCTCGGATTGGTGATCACGTGCCGGTTGCCGACAATTCCCTTGAGTGTTGCAACGAGCTGATCGTCAGTCTGTGTATTGGCCTGGGCTTGCATGCTGTGCCTCCGGCTTCTGATCCGTTGCATCTCGGCAAACGGTAGGGGTCAAGCGTGTCGGGTTGCTTTGGTATAAATTTTTTACCAATTTACATTCCGGCACGCAAGCTGGCAATCCGACCTTCTGCCAAGACGGACGGATAGGGCGGTCAGCCAGCGGATGTCGGCAGACCGTGGCAAAGTTTCAAATGGAGGAGTGACTGCAATCCGGCCCGCGGTCGTGCCGGAGCCAGTCTGTCAACAAGCGGCAAAGTGCTCAGACAGGTGCCGACAGAGAGCTAAGCGATGCCTGCTGTCTGGTCCCAAGAGGCGGATTAAAGGTCAAAAGCGTCGGTCAGTCTTTTGACAAAAGCTTCCTTGCTGTCGCCTTCCGGCAGGCTGGCATGTGCGGCCGGGTCGATCCGCCGGGCCTCTCCAAGTTGGCCGAGGAACCGGTTGATGGCGTCAATTGCGTCGATAGACACCGGTTCGATCAGCATGATGGCATGGGCCAGCACGGCGCTACGGCTACGGTCGGCCTTGCCGCGCCGGATGCGCATGGCCGTACCTGCGAATTTGCGGCCGTTGAGCTGGACGTTGAACTCTCCGTCGCAGAAGGCGCCCGGTTGCCAGCCCCGGCTGGCGCCCAGCCCAAGCGCCTGTTCGATCGCTGTGCAGAGCCGGTCATATTCCCGACGGATATCGACCTGGATGCCGGGTTCTGTCGCGTAAACATGGGTGACGTTCAGGATACCGGTGCCCTGAGGAGTCACATCTCCACCGGTGCTGCGCAGGTGCACGGGCCAGCCTTCGGCTTCAAGGACTTGTGAAGCTTTCTCGAAAAGAGGTTTGTTGCTCAGGTTCTTCGGCGACACCAGGCATGTCGGGCTTTCCCAGAACCAGAGATGGCGCTTGGCCGGATTTTGGCTGACCTCTTCCAGCAGGTCGAGCTCATGCGCCAATGCCTCGGCAGCATCCAGGAAATCGATCAAGAACTACCTCAATGGACCGCGTCTTCAGATTGCCTTGGATCTAGATTATCCTTGAACAGAACACAACAGCAGTGCTGCGCCCTGCGGAACGATCACGTGCAGTGTGCCGGCCGGCATCAATCGGCTTGCAACAATCACCAGGAGTGGTGATCGTCAGTTCGGAAAAAGATTGCATACCAGTGTATACTGAACTATTAGGGCACCCAGCAAGCTTGACCCGGCACGCCAGAACAGAACGCGACCCGGCGTCATAGCGATCATCAACTCCAAAGCGCCGGGGGTATCATGAGCCTTTATGCCGATTATCTGAAAGAGATCGAGACACGCAAAACGCAGGGTCTGAATCCCAAGCCGATTGACGATGGTGCGCTTGTCGACGAAATCGTCGCGCAGATCAAGGACCCGGCCAATGAGCACCGGGAAGCGTCCCTGAAGTTCTTCATCTACAACACGCTTCCGGGCACAACCAGCGCGGCCGGCGCGAAGGCCCGGTTCCTGAAAGAGATCATCCTTGGTGAGGCTGACGTCCCGGAAATTCTCCCGGCCTTCGCTTTCGAACTGCTGTCCCACATGAAGGGCGGTCCTTCGATCGAGGTCCTGCTCGATCTGGCCCTCGGCAATGACGAGCAGATCGCCAGGAGTGCGGCGGACGTCCTGAAGACCCAGGTCTTCCTCTACGAAGCCGATACCGACCGTCTGAAAGAGGCGCATGCCGCCGGCAACGCCATTGCCACAGACATCCTGCAGAGCTATTCCAAGGCCGAATTCTTCACCAAGCTTCCGGAGATCGACGAAGAGATCAAGGTTGTGACCTATATCGCCGCTGAGGGCGATATCTCCACCGACCTTCTGTCGCCCGGCAACCAGGCCCATTCCCGCGCCGACCGTGAACTGCATGGCAAGTGCATGATCTCCGAGCGCGCGCAGCAGGAAATCCAGGCTCTGAAACTGCAGCATCCGGACAAGCAGGTGATGCTGATTGCCGAGAAGGGCACCATGGGTGTCGGCTCCTCGCGCATGTCTGGCGTCAACAACGTTGCGCTTTGGACCGGCAAGCAGGCGAGCCCCTATGTTCCCTTCGTCAACTACGCACCGATCGTTGCCGGCACCAACGGCATCTCCCCGATCTTCCTGACCACCGTCGGCGTGACCGGCGGCGTCGGCATCGACCTGAAAAACTGGGTCAAGAAGCTGGATGAAGACGGCAACCCGATCCTGAACAATGATGGCAATCCGGTTCTGGAGCAGAAATACTCCGTTGAAACCGGCACGGTGCTGACCATCAACACCCAGAAGAAAAAGCTCTACAACGGGGAAGGCGACGAGGAACTGGTCGATGTGTCCTCGTCCTTCACGCCGCAGAAACTCGAGTTCATCAAGGCCGGCGGCTCCTATGCCATCGTCTTCGGCAAGAAGCTGCAGAGCGTTGCCTGCGACATTCTCGGTGTTGAACTGAAATCCGCCTTTGCCCCGTCGAAGGAAATCTCGCACGAAGGCCAGGGCCTGACCGCGGTTGAAAAGATTTTCAACAAGAATGCCGTTGGCTCCACTCCGGGCAAGACCCTGCATGCGGGCTCCGATGTGCGTGTCAAGGTCAACATCGTCGGCTCGCAGGACACGACCGGCCTGATGACCTCGCAGGAACTCGAAGCCATGGCCGCGACCGTGCTGTCGCCGACCGTGGACGGCGCTTACCAGTCCGGCTGTCACACAGCATCGGTCTGGGACCTGAAGGCGCAGGCCAACACGCCCAAGCTGATGGCCTTCATGCACAAGTTCGGCCTGATTACGGCACGCGACCCGAAGGGCGTCTATCACTCCATGACGGACGTGATCCACAAGGTGCTGAACGACATCACCGTGGATGACTGGGCGATCATCATCGGTGGTGACAGCCACACGCGCATGTCCAAGGGCGTTGCCTTTGGCGCGGACTCCGGCACTGTTGCCTTGGCGCTTGCCACCGGCGAAGCCAGCATGCCGATCCCGGAATCGGTCAAGGTGACCTTCAAGGGCTCCATGGCCGACCACATGGATTTCCGCGATGTGGTTCACGCCACCCAGGCGCAGATGCTGAAACAGCACGGCGACAATGTCTTCCAGGGCCGCATCATCGAGGTGCATATCGGCACCCTGCTGGCCGACCAGGCCTTCACCTTCACCGACTGGACCGCCGAGATGAAGGCCAAGGCCTCCATCTGCATTTCCAATGATGAAACGCTGATTGAATCGCTGGAGATCGCGAAGCATCGCATCCAGGTGATGATCGACAAGGGCATGGACAACGACAACAAGATGCTCCAGGGCCTGGTCGACATTGCCGACAAGCGCATTGCTGAAATCAAGTCGGGCGAAAAGCCGGCACTTACCCCGGATGCCAACGCGAAATACTTCGCGGAGGTCGTTGTCGATCTCGACGAGATCAACGAGCCGATGATCGCCGACCCGGACGTCAACAATGCCGACGTCTCCAAGCGCTATACCCATGACACGATCCGGCCGATTTCCTACTACAACGCGGAAAAGAAGGTCGATCTGGGCTTTGTCGGCTCCTGCATGGTGCACAAGGGCGATGTGAAGATCGTGGCGCAGATGCTGCGCAATCTTGAAAAAGAAAACGGCAATGTCGAATTCAAGGCACCGCTCGTTGTCGCTGCTCCGACCTACAACATCATCGACGAGTTGAAGGAAGAGGGCGACTGGTCGGTCCTGCAGAAATACTCCGGTTTCGAGTTCGACGACAGTGCACCCAAGAGCACGGCCCGCACCGAATACAAGAACATTCTCTATCTCGAGCGGCCCGGCTGTAACCTTTGCATGGGCAACCAGGAAAAGGCGGCCAAGGGCGACACGGTGCTGGCAACGTCGACCCGCCTGTTCAAGGGCCGCGTGGTTGAGGACAGCGACGACAAGAAGGGCGAGTCCCTGCTGGCCTCGACCCCGGTCGTGGTTCTCTCCGCAATCCTCGGCAGAACACCGACGGTCGAGGAATACAAGACCGCGGTTGAAGGCATCGACCTGACCAAGTTCGCGCCGCCGCTGCAGAAGCCGCTCGATACCCAGTCGGTCCACTTCTAAGGATCACTGGCCAAAAGGGCTGGAAATCAGCTGCCGTGCCGACCGTCTCCGCGTTTTTCGGAGATGGTTGGCGCGGCAGATTTGTTTCAGGTGTCTTGAAACGTCTCGATTGCAATCGCCAAAGGTGGCAAGTTCTCGGGGGATGCTTCGCCGACAGACCAGCTTGCGCCGCCGAACCGGACCTCGCCTTGCGGTCGGCGCATCAGGTGGGCCAGATCGAGGCTTGGAAGATCGTCGATCAGGCCACAGCCCTCTGCCTTGAGCACTGCCTCTTTCATGCGCCACAGGCGCAGGAACAGGTCGACCCGCGCATCGGCGGGCGCGGACAGAAGCAGGCGCTGCTCGGCTTGCGACAGGGTCAGCCGTGACAGGTTTGCCGCCTCGCTCGCATCGATGCGGCCTGTTGCCTCGATGTCGACACCGATCCGCCGCCCCCTGCAAAAGGCGGCCGCAACCCAGCCGTTGGAATGGGTCAGGTTGAATTGGCACGCCTGGCCATCAATGTAGGGCTTGCCTTGTGCATTCGTTTCGATCGGCACGGCGCCGGGGGGCAGTTTCAGCACATCGCCTAGCACGCGGCGCAGGATGGAGCGGCCGAGAAGATGCTCCCGGCGGTTCTGCTCCAACCGGAACCGGTCCGCCCGCTCACGTTCAGAGACAGTGACAAGGCCGGCCTCCAGCAGGGCGGAGGCGCCGCGTTCCGTGCCTGAGGCAACAATTGCGACAGGCTGGCCACGTTCGATCAGGGTGGGCAGCTCCGGCAACGCGTCAAGACCGACGACCCGTGGATCCGGCGGACAGTCAGAATGTTCTCTCATGAAACAAGACTTGCACCTGGATTGGCGCGGAGGCCAGTTGAAACTGCGACGGCCAATGTCAGCGAGACCTCTGAGGAGCTTCGTTTTCCGGTATTTCCTCGATCGGGTGGTGGTTCCAGCCGAGTTGCTCGAGAAACTTGTTGAAGCTGGAAACCAGGTTGCCGGCGTCAACGCACCGTTGCCACTTGCCCCGCGCGGATGCGGATTGCCTGAGTTCAAACAGGAGCCCGGCGTCCGTTGGGGTAATCGTCAGAAACTCGAATGAAGAGCTGTGCCAGTCGGTTTGCGTGGCCGTCTGGCTGATCCAGAGACTGGTGACAGATGTATGGGCGTAAAGCTGGCCGCCAAGGTGGCTCGTCGCAACGGCGCGGCACAAACCGTCCAGGGCTCCGAAATGCCTGCAGTCTGAAGGCTTGCCCGCCGCAAGTTCTCCGTAAAAGTCGGCGATCTCCAGCCAGTCCCGATGGATAGACCCGGTCTGCCTCATGTCGCACCCGCCCGGGGTGTCTTACCGGGCACCGGCAGCTGACACACGGTCAGGATCGACAAGCCGCTATGTGACATCACCCTGTCAGGAAGCCTTGAAGGTGACCTTGACGCCGCGCTGGCGAAAATAGGCCTGGAGCAACTTGCGGCCGGACCGGTTGTTCTGGACGAGCTTCGAAGCATCCAGTACCGCTTCCTTCAGGCCCTCTTCCTGCAACGCCGCCTTGAGCGCTGCGATATGCAGGTCAATGTCCTCATTGTCCGCCTGAAGAGATTGATAGATGCGGCTCGTTGCGTCCGCTACGGTCAGTTCGCTCACTGGTCCATTCCCGAAGTTGTTGTTTGCGGGCGCATAGCACATTCGCAGGCCTGACACCAAAAAGAGTTGACTGGTGCGCCCCCACGCGGTGCCGGGTGGCCTTGCCGAACGGTTCCTTCAGGTGCGGCGAAGGCAGGGGGGCGACACCATCCTTGTTGGGGGAAGCTGCAATTTGAGCAGCAGATTTCCGCGGATCACGAGCCGGCTGCTCATTCGTGACCTATGCCATTGCGCGAACTAACAATTTTCAAAGCTGTGCCAGGTAACTATTAGTTGGAAGGATAGGCGTAGACTTCTTCCGTGTCGCCCTGTGTGGTTCCTGGACGGGAGCCACCGCTTGCAGTCTCACCCATAGTCACGTGCGACCCCAGGAGACGCAGATGGTTTGTGAACATTCAATACCCTGCACCTTTCCAGCCAAACGGCAATGGCTCCGCAGAGCCTTTGGCGCAAGCCTGTGTGCCGCAGGCCTGCTCCTGAGTGACGCGGGCATGGCTGACTATGTCGGCGGTCTCAACCCCAACGGAGATAACTTCCTGGCCATGCGGCGGGGACCGGGAACCGGTCATCCGATGATGCTCGAAATGGGACCTGGAACCATCGTTACCGTTCTGAAACGTCAGGGGAACTGGGCTCTGGTTGCACTGGAGGACGGGACGAGCGGCTGGGCCTACGGCAAGTACATCAAGCCGGGGTTGCCTTCCTCGACCGACACCGGGGCAGACAGCAACATTGTCTATGTGGCCGGGTCCAGTGATCCGGAGGACCTGTGTTTTGTCATTGTGGAGCAGGGCCAGTTCGGTCGCATTGAAGGCTGTGTATCGTCCGTTCTGCCAAGACAGGGACGCAACTACTATGGCGCCGGAAGCGCGTTTGACGGCGACACACACTCAGCCTGGGTTGAAGGTCGTCCACATGAGGGAACCGGTGAATGGATCGAGTATCTCTTCGAAGATGCAATGGTCGTGCAAACTATTGAAATCATTTCAGGTTATGCAAAAAACAACAAGACCTTCCTGGACAATGCAAGACCGGCCAGGGTCACGATCCACGCCGACGACGTGCCCGTCGGCTCGGTCCGGCTTGCCGACACGCCTGCCCCCCAGATCATTCGCCTGCCTGAACCGGTATCTGCACAATTTCTCAGGCTTGAAATCACGGACGTCTATCCCGGCCGCAAGTACAAGGATCTTGCGATCACGGAGTTGTGGGTCGACCTGGAAGAGCATCACATGACGTTCGAACCTGAGGTTTCCGCACCTCAGGAACCCGTTGCGCCACCGCAACCGACCCCCGTCATTGCCCCGACGCCGCAGGCCGCGCTCCCCGCCGCTTCCGCGCCGCCCCCGTGCCATCCGAAGCATTGGATACAGGCGAAATCATGTTGATAAAGGGCCTTTTGAACCAGTTGGGATACGAGGCCGGTTCCATGAACGGCACCGTCGACGACCAGCTCCGATCCGCAATCATCGCATTTCAGAGTGTCGAGGGAGAAATTCCGACAGGCGAAGCCACGCCGGCCTTGCGGGACCTTCTGGTCCGGAAGGCCTCGCAGTAGATCGCAATCGGCGGCTGTCTGCCTGTTGTGCACCGGCCCGACCTTCGCCGGTTGTCACGGGACGATTATGTGTCCGGCAACCTCGGCGTTCCAGCCCTGAGCTTCGTCTTCACACGGCGTACGTCCCGTGTGTTTCAGGATGACCGCGTAAAGGCCCTTTGGAAGATTGGTCAACTTGCGCGTGGTGTAGAGGCCGTAATAGCCGTAGGAAATGTCGTCGGCCCGGACCAGCTCCTGACCCGTCTCGTTGACCACGATCATCTCCGCCTGGCGCGTGCAGGGTCGAATGGTGACCTGAACGTCTCCTTGCGTTGATGTCGCAAACAGGATGACATCGACATCGCCGACCGGCATGGTGCCGTTTGCCAACCAGCCGTTGGGCCGGCTTTTGAAGATGCCCCTCGTGGCATCTGGCGATGAGGCAAAGTCTCCGACTTCGTCTTCCGTATGCGAGTACGGGCCCTGCGCAGCCGGCGGAGCCTTTGCCGTCTGAGTGCCATTGCCATCGCCCGTGGGTTTATCGCCGCCCTGTGTTTGCGGCGGTTGCTTCACCGCGGAAATCAGGGCGTCTCTCAGACCCTGTGTCGGCAGACCGTCAGAGGGGAGGCCATTGTCGTGCTGGAACCGGGAGATCGCGGTCCCGGTGTTGGCGGAAAACGTGCCGGTCGGCTTGTCCGCCAGATACCCGAGCCTGTTCAAAAGGGCTTGAATGGCCAGAAGAGTGTTCTTGTCGACTTCGACCCCGGGCACACCGGTTGCTGCCTGTTGCGCGGGCCGCTCGGGAGCTGGGGCCGACTGGGAAGGTGGCGGTGACGGAGGCGGTGGAGCTGAAGCCTGCGGCGCTTCCTGAGGGGCGCTGGGGACAACCTGGTCAACGGGTGCCGGCGGCGGTGCTGCGACCGTCGGTGCCGCGACCTGTGCGGAGGGCATTGCAATCGGGATGCCTCTCACGACAACGAAGCCGACATTGTTGGCATTGCCGTTGGTGGCCCATGTCGCCGGGTCGCTGTCCATGATGACGTAAGTCCCGGGATTGAGGACCAGGTTCGGCCGTGCGATCCATTCCGCGTTCGGAGCATTGTTCATGCCCGGAGCGCCGACGGCCTGCCAGAAACCGATACCCGCAATACCGATCGCCCCGGCCTGTGCCGTCCCTTTCGCGTTGTTCCAGTGATAGGTCTGCAGCTGGGTAATCAGGGTCGGTACGCGCAAGGTAACTTGCGGCGAGACCGAGGGACCGCTGCGCACAGTTGCCTTGTTGTAGGTGTTCAGCACTTCGATTTCCTGCCCGGACAGACCAACCACGCCGTTCGAGACGGGCATCTGCGGGGCGGTGGCAGCTTTCGCACCGGCGGGCGCCGGCGGTGCGGTACTTCCCGCTGCCACGCCAGGCGATGGTGAGACCGGAGCCAGAGGTTCTGCAGCGGGCACAGGACCCGGGGAGGTGGGAGGATCGCCGTCCTGTTCTTGAAGCTTCCGCAATCGCTCCAGTATCGGTTTCATGCGCTCAAAGCCATCAGACAGTTTCGGCTGAAGCACGAACTCCCGTTCCTTGAGCATGTGGGCACCGGCAGGCTGAAACGATGCCGCCAGGAAAAGAACTGCGAGAACGGCAGCCGGAACGTATTGGTCTGGTCTGGTGTCGCGAAAAAGTCTCATCACTCACGAGTTCCTTTTTCCTTGAAGCAACCGTTCGGGAAGAGCGCTTCCCGCGCGCCTGTCTCGAAGGTCAGTTCGGGCTGCGTGACAGCTCATCTTCGCCGATACAATGCATGAAATACTGCCTTGAATTCGGCGCGTAGGGACACCCGATCACCTCTGTCTGTTCGGTTACGCCGTAGATTTCGGCGATCTTGTCGGCTTGTCCGTTCAGGATGTCGAGAAACTGGTTCCAGTAGTCGGAACTGCTGTCCCGTATGCTGTTCAGGTAGTTCCAGTCTCTCACAATGGCGTCGGCATCCCCGTTCCGGAAAGACTGCTTGAACCGCTCCATCATGTTGATCTGCGTGATCAGGGTGGTCTCGATCTGCGCGGCGAGATCCTGCAACTCGGCGAATTGTGAATTCCTTGCGAAATGTCCGACGAATTCGGCCGCCTGTTTGGCATCGAAGGTTGCATCGTCCATGCGTGAAAAGTCCAGGCGATTGAGCTTGTCGTACACCTCGTTCATCGTGTCCGAGTCGTTGACGGATCTCAGGACCGCTTCGTATTGGTTGGTCACTGAATCGCGCAGGCCGTCCTCGGCAAGATTCAGCTTGTCTGCCCCTTCCTGAAATGACAGCAGTTCGTTGATGTATTTCTGCGCGTCCGCCTTGTTGGTAATCGCACTGATCCTGCCTTGCGCGAACAGCGGCTGCACATTTGCCATCGCAAACAGCGTGATCAATGCCACTGCGGCAACCAGTCTCTCAGTCGCCACCATAGTCGCCTCCCCCATCGCCATGATCCATGGTCATCCAGTGTGCGAAGCCGGTTGCCGCCATCTGGTTTGCGTCGATCGCCTTCTGGCGGCGACGGGATCTGATCGCCCCGGCGAGCAGCAGGAGACCGATGAACAGCAGCATTCCCGATATGAACAACGCTGCTCCGGCGTCTTCGGTCATGCCTTCCCTGGCATAGACATCCAGAAACGCGATCAGTGTTGCACCGCCGCCTCCGAGGAAACCGGCAACCAGAACCAGGGCAATGAAAAACCGCATGACAGGCTCCCGTTTGCTGGCCGGAACATGATCCGGCTGAGGGACGCGGAAACAGCAGGTCGTTCTTCCCTGGGCGCGGTCGGGAAGCGGCCGCCAACTCCCTGCAGCGACAGGCTTCTCCTGAAAAACGGATCAGCCGGCGGATACCCTGACCTGCAGCAACCCGGATTGAAACCGGGTGTGGCCGTCAGGCTGACAAATTCAGAACGGACGCTCTCGCCGGGACTGCTGTTTCGGCTCAAGGAAAAAGCTTAGCATACCGTAAGGTGATGTATAGACGCGGTTTTTGACATGCCTGGCGTGCCCGGGGCGGGGGGACGGCATTGTCAGATTTCAATCGTCGCCGTTCTTCGCAAGTCGCAATGACCGCGTGTGAGCGGCGGAAAAAAGGTCGTCGCTGCCCGGCAAGACCACGCGACAGGACAGCTTGTTATCTGTCCGCTCTGATCTGTTCGACTGTGCCCAACAGTTTCTCGCCGCTCTGCTGCCCGGTATCCGGATCGAAACGCCGTTCGCCGCACCGGTGGCCTCCGGCGAAGTAGACCTTCAGCACAGTCTTGCCTGTCTTCTTGTTCTGTTTGACCGCGACCCCGTTGAAGGGCTGTGCATCCGTTGCGTCGTTGCAGCGTTTCTGGCCTTGCCACTTGCCGCCATAACAGGTGCACAGGCGATTGTCGCGATAGCCGCATCTGGGAATGGACAGGGACGCCAAAATCGGGATTTCAGCCCCTTGGCTTGCTGCAGCAAAACAGGCGCCGGCATAGAGGTCCTCAGGGTAGCCGTCCTTCGCAAGCGGCTTGCCGTCTACGCCGAAATAGCGGCGCACCTTGTCGTCTTCGCCGGCCGAAACGACGGGACGGCGTTCGAATTCGCGCAACTGTCCTGCCCGGTCGAATTCCTCTCTTTCGATGAAGTCCTGCTTCTCGCCTTCCGAGAGGTAACGCTTGATTTCGCGGATATAGCCGTCACCATCATAGATGTAGGTCACGCGGCCGGCCGGGTGATAGGCGGTCTGACCGTACCATTTCTTGTCCATGCCGCTGTCATCATGCACGACCGTCTTCTCTCCACCTGCGTGGGATGCATAGCTTATGCCGGGTCGTGTCTTGTCCTGTGCGGTTTCAGGAGGCGTTTCAGCTGAAGGGGGCGAAGCGGTCCGGGGTTCAGGCTCAGGTGCTGGGGCCTCGCTGCCTTCCGGAGGCAGGGCTGGGGAGGATTGCACTTCGGACTGCGCCGCAGGTGCAGGTTGGGTCGACAGGGAAGGCTCGTCCGGACCTTTTTCCTGCAGCCGCCGGTGACCGGAAGCGACAGCCGAAAGAGCTTCGTCGCGCAGCGCCGCGCTTGGAAGACCGTCAGCGTGCAAGCCTCTGGCGACCTGAAACGCCGTCAGGGCTGCCCTTGTCTGAGGAGAGAGGCTGCCGTCCAGCATACCGACCTCGTAGCCCATGGAAGACAACAGTGCCTGTATCGCCATGATCAGCTCCGGATCGCCGGGCAATGCAGAGTTGGCCGTTTCATCGGACGTATTGCGGCCGGTATCCGCCGCTTCGGTGGCGACACTGTCCGTTTCGGCTCCCGTGCCCTGTTTCCGGAAAACCCGGTAATTGTCCTGGGGCCTGAGATCGCCGCATGTGGTCTGTAGCCAGCATTCACGCGCCCGGGGGCCACCTGCTGCCCCATACATGACCAGTGGCGCAGACCTTGCGGTACCGATCTCCAGGCAGGCCGCCTGTTCCCGCAATCCGAAGTAACAGCCGTGATCGACGCACTGACCGTCTTTTTTCCAGCTCTCCGGATAAGTGGCTCCGCCGAAGCACGCCAGTGCCCCCTGATCTGAATAGTCGGACCTCATGGAATCGTTCTTGGGACCTGATGGTACAGTTTCTGCCGTGTGTGCGGCCGCGGCGTCCGGCACGTTCGGAGGGGGCTGAACAACCGGTTCCGGCAGTGGTTGCGTCGAAGGGAGCGCGATGTTTCCGACGGTGACCGGAGCCTTCGCGGCGATTTCGTGGCCGCCGTTCGGCCAGTCCAGGTAGACCCTCAGCTCATAATCGCCGTCGGGCAGGAGCTTGAAGGTGTGGGTTCCCGCCTGTCGACCGTCCTGCAACATCAGCAGGTCGTAGAAGGCATCTGCGTCATGGTCGGCCGCGGCGATTGCAATCCAGTTCAACTGACCGGTCGGCAGGTTGCCAAATTCGACCGAAACGGCCTCGCCTGTCGAGAACCGTGCCTTGTTGCCCTTGATGGTCGGAGCGGTTTGCGGGGCCGGCACCGGAACAGGGGTCGGCAGGGCGGTGACGGGTGGTGGCGTGGTCGTTTGCGCTGCGCGGTTTTCCGCGTGCCAGTCCTTCAGGATATCCCTGGCGCCGCGATGTCCCGAGGCGGCGGCCAGTTCGAGGTCGGCAAGGGCCGCCTCCGGTTCCTGCGCGCGCCGCGCCAGAGCCCGTCGCACCAGGGCTTCCGGGTGGCCGAGGTCAGCTGCCTGGCTGATCAGGTCGCTGGCGTGTCCAGAATAGCTTTCATCGTCAAAACCAAGCTCCATCATCCGCGCGAGAAGAAAAAGCCCGCGCGGATCGTCCGCGTCCGCGACCAGCGTCACATGGCCGATGGCTTCCTCCTTGAAGCGCCCGTAGTCGGTCTGATCCATCAGGGCCAGAACGAACACCAGCTGTGCCCGCGGATCGAGTGTGTCGGCGTTTTCCCTCAGTTGCCGAAGACTGCCGGAGGGGACCGGGATGCCGACTTCCCGTGCGAGATCGCGTATGTCTGCGGACGGTTGAATATCCGGCGCTTCGGGTTCGGTTTGGGCGACAACCTGAGGCGCATATGTCTGATGGCAACGCTGCAGTGCCCTGATGGCACGACGGCTTCCGCGCAGCGAGAGGGTGTTGCGCTTCAAACCGGTGATCTGAAAGTTCAGCCGAGAGCCTTCAGCGATGGCCGTGAGCGCCCTGGACGTCGCAATCTCGTTGCCGGGAAAGAACCTGACGGAATCGCTTGTCATGGCCTCGGTACTGGTCTCCAGCGCCCAACGCCGATCCACGCTGATCCGCGCGTTGTAGCTGGCTCCTTCGGTAACCCGATTTTCTCCAAGCCCCAGAATGACAACATAGTTGCCGCTGGTGAACAGGCCCAGCCCGAAGTAGCGCCCCTGTGAGAGGGGCAGAACCATGATGCATTTCGTGAAGGTGGTCGCGTCAGTCCCATCTGCATAGGCTGCGATGACCCAACTTCCCGACTTTTCCAGCGAAAGGCGGTTGGAAGCTGACGCAGTACCGACACTTGCCAGCAATGTGAGACACAGAACAGTTGCCAAAGCAGCGAAAACACGCACGGTCTTCTCCCGGATGCCTGCAGTTTCTGGCCTGTCGTTGTCCGAGTGAGGCCATCTTTGCTTCCGAAGTTCGGAGGGACCCGGCTATTCTATTGGAAACCGCCCCACGCAAAATTGAAGCATCTGCGCATGACAAAACTGCCGATCTGTCTGCGGCACAGGCGCCACGTGGTCCAACAGCGGATCTAGCGACGCGCTCGTGTCCGTCTCCTGTCAGAAAGGAACCGGGCCGACCAGCCTGCTGCTTCGTTCCAGGCGAAGGGAATGGTCTTCAACAACGTTCTTGAGGCATGACAGCTCGAACTTGGTTCCTGGCCCTAGGCGATTGTTGTAAATCCGGGGTTGGTTGCCTGGTAGACAACGTTTGACAGGTGCGCGTCGCCATAGGCATCGGCGTTGGTAAGATGGCCATCATAGCCACCGACCTTGCAGAGCGTGGTGCCGTTCCTCCAGACCATCATCAGGCCGTGCTCGATCTCCCAGTCGCACTCTGCCTCCATAATGGCGTACCAGACATCATCATCGCCGTTGCCTCGCTCCTGGAAGACGGGCCCAGGCGTGACATGTCGCCAGATTTCCGGGACCTGGTCACGATAGGTCTTGGTGTCCTCTCACCCATCTTCGCACTCCGCGGATGTGTGGAAGTCCCTGCAACAGGCAAAGATGTGTCTGGTTTCCCTGAGGTGGTCAGCACTGCACAAAGGGAGAGATGCCTCCAAGACCTGTTTGGCTTCCAGGTCCAGACTTCCGGTTTCATCGTGAAGCTCGACCTTAAAGGTGTCGAAACAAGGAACGGTGATTTTCATCCGGCAGGGCCCCATATGCGAAACGCTGTCTCAAGTTGCACCGTGAGATACGGCCGTCAACAAGCGGTCTTGCCGCCGGCAAGCGTGCGGGGCCGGGGGAGGAGGGGCAAGAGCTTTGTGTCCGGCAAACCTTTTTGGGATCCGAAAAATCGATCAGTGCAGTCAATTATTGAAAAAGCATCGGCAGGCGAAACTGATATGGCTGTATGTGTTGGCCCTTGCGGGGCACAACCGTTTCACGAATGCACGGTTTCAGCTGCAGTTTAGGCAAAATGTCAGCCGCGGGGCAGCAGCGGCGGCAGTCTTTGTTCGAAGATCGAAGACTTCACGATTGACGTATGCGTTTCTGCCCGATCGTGGAAGGGCAACAGAATGTCATCCAGTTCGGCCACATCCACCAGGACGAGACGCGCGACGTAACAATCTTCACCTGTCACCCTGTCGCAGGACGTGAAGCGGGGCTGATCTTCAATCATCCGCTCGACCGCATGCAGCTGCCCGCTGCGAGGCTTGATCCGGACCAGTGCCTGCACGGTATAGCCCAGCGAGCGCAAATCGATCCGGGCCCCGAAACCGTCTACAAATCCTGTCTCTTGCAGTCGGCGAACGCGCTCTCCGACGGCGGGACCAGACAGGCCAACCACCTTTCCGATTTCCGCAAGGCTCGAACGACCATCCGAGTCGAGAATTTCTATGATCTCACAATCTGTTTGGTCCATGGATTTTGACATGAAGGCATAATCGGGAATTGGCGCGCGATTTGAAAGGCCTTTTTCCAGTTTCCCTTTGCGAGTGCCCGGACAGTTGCGCGCCGGATGACTAAAATGCGTCCCAACAAACAGGAGAGCATTATGGAAATCCAAAGAGTAGCAGCGTTCAGTCAGGGTGGTGAAGGGGGCAATCCGGCAGGCGTGGTCTTGTTGAGCGAGCCCGCACAGGTGGCGGACATGGCCCGTGTCGCCGCTGAGGTCGGCTATTCGGAAACGGCCTTTGCCGTGCCGCAGGACGATACCGGAATGAACTGGCGGGTGCGCTATTTCTCGCCTGAATCCGAGGTGCCGTTCTGTGGTCACGCGACGATCGCGCTTGGCGCGGTGCTGGGGCAGCATGCCGGTCCGGGGACGTTTGGCCTGACATTGAACGATGCCTCGATCACCGTTGAAGCGCAGCCGTCCGAGACGGGCATGATCGCAACGCTGACCTCACCGCCGACGAAGAGCCGGGCAATCAACGAAGATGAGCTCTCCGACGTGCTGGCACTCTTTGGACTGAGCCAGGATGATCTTGATCCCCGGCTTCCCGCGGCCCGTATTCACGGCGGGGCAGATCACATCGTCTTGCCGCTGCAACACCGCGCGCAATTGGCGGGCATGAGCTATGACCTTGACCAGGGTCGTGACGTGATGCGCAAACATGGCCTCGTGACAGTGATGCTTGTTTTTATCGAAGCCGATCAGATGTTTGCCGTCAGGAACGCCTTCGCATCAGGTGGGGTTACGGAAGATCCCGCCACAGGGGCAGCTGCCGCAGCCTTTGCGGGGTATCTGAGAGACAGAAACTGGCCCCACGGTGGAAAATTCACGATCCGTCAGGGCGAAGATATGGGGCATCCCTCCTTGATAGAGGTCGAGTTGAGCGACACTCCAGGCGCGCCGGTTCGGGTGTCCGGCAGCGCCAGGGCGATAACGTAAGCTACTGAACGATAGGCCGAAAGGGGGGGATGTGTCCCCCTTCAGCAGACGTTGTTGCTGGCGCCTTGAATTGCGCGGAGCCCACGAACTGACAGACATCCTTGAAGAAAGGGGGAGGCATGAGGTCCGCTGGCTACCCATGGTGGACCTCCGAGAGCGTAGCATAGGAACACCCGCCTTCTCCTCCCGATGGTGGATGTTTATTGTTTTGAAGCAGGCTCTTGCACATCTGACCAAGTGAATCAATTCGGCTTGCCGTGCAGCTCCATCCGTTGATGCCAACGTCGACGTGGCGAAACCTGGTTGCCGGATGCGCTGATTGCAATTTGAAGCACCTGAACAACTACAACTTAAGATTTATACGTTATTGCACCCTGCGCATTCTCCGCAGCATGAAAAACTTCTTTTGATGCTGTCATGGGGTGCAAAGGCTTGCTTGGGTGCGACCATACTCAATCAAGATTGGATTTTTTGTTGGGTTTTTCTGGAGATCTATCGTGCAGAAGAGTGTGGGGCTGGTTCGATTTGGATTTGTATTTACGGGATTGTTGATCGTGATGACGGTCGTGAGCATCGTTCTGGAGATTTTTACCGGTATTAGCATCAACGGTGTGATGAGCCAGCTTGTAGCGGTCATGGGAGCGGCCACGGACGCCGGACACAGGTTCTACAAGAATTTTGAAATCGTTCCTGACAGCGGGTTCGCCTGGAGCGCATCATTCCAGATGACACTGGTCGAAGGTGCCATTTCCCTTACGCTCGGCGGACTGTTCGTATTGTTTCTGCTTGCATCGGGCGAGCTTGGATCAGACCTCGGATCATTCCTGTTGTTCACTTTGCTGCTCACGATTGCCCTTCTTGCCATATCCTGGGTTGCGAAGCGATTCATGTTCGTCAGCGGTGCACGGCAAGCCGAAAAAGTGCATCTGGCGAAACAGGCAAAAAGGAGCGCCGTTTTCGAGTGACGGTCAGGCGGTCCTGTACTGACAACCAAACTGGACCACTGAAGTGGGGCTATTCATGGAGAGTTTTCCGGTTCTTACTCAATAGATCTGAATAACCGACCAGGGCATTAAGGTGGATGACTCTAACAGTTCCTGAACCAAAGAAAAGAACCCGAGAGGCCCAAAGCGCCGTGTGGCCAAAGAGGTATTGTCCGGAATTCGTGCTTCGATTCATGAATTCGCACTTTGCTCAACTTAAGTCGAGCATAAGTTCAGAAAACTCTGAGGGGGAAATTTGGTAGCGGGAGGGACTCGAACCCCCGACACGTGGATTATGATTCCACCGGAAAAACTTAGGTGTTGAGCAAACTTAACAGCCGGTCCAAGCGGAACCACCTATGGAACAAGTCTCGTTTGAGGAAACATGGTCGCGCCTGAGAAAGGGCGCGACCAAGTTTGATTAATCGGCAAATGACCTTGATATTGCGTCCATCGCACGCCAACCCAAAACGATGTTCTCCTTGTCCGCGCTCACGGGAAGGGAGGAGAACTTTACAATCGCCGTGCGGGTTGTCGGGTTAATCCATATGTGCTGGCCGTTAACACCTACAGCAAAGAATGACCCATGATCGTCGCCCGTCACATACCATTGATTTCTGTAGAAACCGTTCGGCCAAGTTTCATAGTAACTGGTCGGTTTCCAGGCTTCGTTGTCACCATTAAACCTGATGTCATCGATCCAGCCTGAAGCGACGATTTGCTGATCATTGTAGTATCCGTCATCCAGAACCATTTGCGAGAACCGTGCAAGGTCTCTCAAAGTCAGGACAAACCCGCCATTGGCTGCCGCGGAACCTTTGTAGTCAACCGTAATCTGGCCGTCGTGATCTGCTCCCAGTTTCGACCAAATTGTTTCGCTAAAGAAATCCGCAAACCTTTGACCGGAAGCGCGCTCAATGAGCCAGCCCAACACATCGGTGTTGATGGACGCGTACTGGAACTGCTGTCCATGTGGTCGAGAGTCGTCCTTTTTGATCGTTGTTGAGAAGGCATAAACACCCTCATTGGCCAGCGGTGCATTTTCACCCCGCCACGCGGTGGAAGCTTCGTGCGCAACGACCTCTGCGTTCGGATCGGCATAGTCCTCGCTGAAGACAATTGAAGTTGTCATATCCAGAACTTGACGGACTGTCGCATCGCCAAATCCGGGTGCACCTTCCATTTCAGGAATGTACTGTGTCACCATTGCGGTGGGGTCGAGCCGACCGTCGTTCACCAGGACACCGGCCAAGGTGCCGGTCACGGACTTTGAGACGGACATCAGAAGGTGACGGGTATCGGGTGTCATCCCGTTGAAGTACTTTTCAAAGACGACATCTCCGTCTCGCAACACGATAAATCCATCGGTATAGGTTTTTACGAGCATCTCTGAAACGGACATGTTCGTGCCGTCCAGGGCTTCGAATTCAAGAAAGGAGAGATCCTGAAAATCGGTTCCAAGTGGAACGGAAGCCTTCGATCCTTTGCTGATATTGGCAACGTGGAGAAATTCACTGATGTGCTGGAACGCCCAACGATTGTCGGGCCCTTTGTCCCATGCGCTGATGTCAATGGTTCGTGCGGGTGGGGTTCCAGTCATGATTCCCAGTTCGGCTGCCGTTTTAGGACGGCCTTCCACAAAGTCATCCTGAGCGTAGCTTGTCGTCGTCGTGGCAATCATTGCCAGCGAACAAACCGCAATTCCTTTTGAAAAGAAGCCCTCGGTAAGCATTCCCAACTCTCCTGATTGTTCGCCAAGAGTGACCTTGGTCAGAAATTGGTAGCGAAAGGTTTCCAAACCCATCGATGGATGTGCAAATCATTGAATTCTGTAGAGACCATGTGGAGTGTGTTACCGGTGGCCTTCGTCGTAAGTTACGTGCAACAGTGGTGCCTGAGATTTCTTATGGCGGTTTTTTTGAATGAACAAAGCAGCAGACAAGCGGAGTGGACAAATCCAGTTGGCGGGAGAGGGCTGGGTTGGTGACGTTCGCCGACAGCTGGCCGTGTTGACGAGCGACGAGGCATTTACGGCCAGTGTTCGCGGTCGGCGTCTCCTCAGGTATCTCGCGGAAGAATGCCTGGCTGGTAGATCAGCCACTTTGAAACAGTTTGCCATTGCACAGGACGTTTTCGGACGAGGAGACGATTTTGATCCGCAAAGCGATCCCGTGGTGCGTGCCGAAGCCGCAAAACTCCGCAGGGCGCTTGATCTTTATTATGCAGTTGACGGCAAGGAAGACGCCATTCGCTTTGAACTGCCCAAAGGTGGATACGCAATCTTGTTTCACCGGCAGCCCAGTCAGGTGCCGGAAGATGACACCCAACGACGTCGTTTTGCCAATAGTCTACCGCGCCTTGCAGTCGCGCCGATTGCCTCAAAATCCAACGTGCCGGATGCACATTTGTATGCGACAGGACTGACTCATGGGTTGATAGCCGGCCTTTCCCGTTTCGACGGCCTGGAAGTCATCGGGCACCACACCTCCGTTGCTGTCGCAAGGAACGGGGCCATCGAGGCGGACCAAATACACGAGTTGAATTTGGATCTTGTTCTCACAGGAACGGTTCGTTGGGGTGGGAACCGGATACGGTTGACTTTGGAACTCTCGGAGACAGAGACCTCTAGCACGGTCTGGTCGGAAATCTACGATCAAATTTGGTCACCTGACCAAGCTTTCGATATTGAAGACAAGATCTGTGCTGACGTGGTCGCGAAGGTTGCCAACAGCTATGGGGCCGTTGCGAGCTATTTTCAGCGTCCTGGCGCAAGGTCACGCGTCAAAACCGATGGCGCATACAGCGCGGCCATGACTTTCTACAATTACAATCTCAATCACACAACATTCGAACACACGCGTTCACTCTTGCGGCAAACAGTGGATGTAGAACCGTCGAATGCGCTTGTGCTTTCAATGCTGGCAGAGCTGGAAGCCGACGCTGTCGCACTGAGATTGAGCGATGACACCATTGAGATGCAGGCAGCAAGAGAAATTGCAGAGCGTGCTGCGAGACTTGACCCCAACTGCCAGCAATCGCAGCAGACACTTGGCTTTTTAAGAATGCACTGCCACGATTTTCAAGGAGCGGTGCAGGCCTATGAAAGGTGTATCTCGCTCAACCCCAATGCCGCTTATCTGATCGGCTTCTCGGGCTGGGGAATTGCGTTATGCGGTCACTGGGAGTCGGGCCTCGCGCATTTGAAAAAGGCATGTCGCCTGAATCCCATGCAGCCAGGCTGGCTTAAACTGGCTCCGTTGCTGCACCACTGGATAAACCATGATTACAAAGCTGCCCACATCAATGCGATTGATTTCAAGTCGCCTGGGATTGCGTGGGATCCTTTGTTACGCTCTGTAACTGCTTGGCGTATCGGAGAGAAAGCCATGGCTCGAGAAGCAGCTGCCGAACTCACGGCAAACCATCCTGAATTTGAAGGTCATGAGCGGGAATATCTGGGACGGTTTGTCTACCGTTCCGAAACCGTCGACCAAATGCTTGAAACTCTGGAAGAGGCCAAATTGTAGTGAATTTGTCCTACGCATGAGCCAAAACCGGAAGCCCGTTTGCGCAGCTTTAAAAGCGCAATCATTACACATTGAAAACTTGGTAGCGGAGGAGGGACTCGAACCCCCGACACGCGGATTATGATTCCACCGGAAAGGCGCAATTTCCACGTAGATTCAGCTCGTTGATCTCGATATGACACTGCCGAGAATTTGTAATTTCGAGCGAGTTTATGCATCCCAGTTACGAGCCGAAGCGCCCATATGTCGGGCTCATTGTCCTCCGCGGTTATAGCCAGTCTGTCTCAGTCAAGGCAGCGAGCCTGCACCCTTCGTCACACTTCCAAAAGGAATACATAGAGCGCTGGGCGGATGAACATGAGATCGAAATCAAGCGCTGGTGTGCGATCTCGGAGGAATATTCTCGGCCCATACTTGGCGCCAATCAGTCGGTGCGGGCTGCCATAACAGAAGTGAAGCGCCATGGAGGCTCTGCAGTGATCGATGACGCCTCCCGGCTCATTGATGCCAGCAATGAAGAGGAAATCTATAGGCTTCAGCGTTTCTTTGGCGGTCAAGCACTCTATCTGCACAGCGTGCTTCAGAATGCACCTGTCTTCTCGCTTACAGAGGAGAGGTTCGCGGAGTTTATCAAGCCCAGGCTGCATGCTGTTCACGAAGCCATCCGAACTCGAGAAATCGAAGAGCAGATGAGAGCGAAGGGGCAGGTGCCACGCTACCGGCCAGCGAAGCTAAAGTCAGAAGAAGCAGAAAAACGCTCGACCGGGATCGAGGACGTGTTCATGGCACAAAACATATTTCGCGCTCATGGACATCTCCTGCCCGAAGACCGCAAGGCCTTGCTGTCAGTCTCGGACATCGTCGAAGAGCTCAATCGCCGAGAAGTGCCGACAATGCGCGGAAAGCCCTGGACGAGTGCAAATTTTCGCAGGTGGCTCAATCAGTTCCGGGCAAGGAATCCTGACCATCCGGTTCTGAGCAAGGTGAAGCTTTCAGGGAGCGGTGCGTAATCATGCCGCTTCCAGGTCAGCCTCGAGTTTGGCGAACAGCTCAACGTCATCCTCAGCGTTGTCGAACAAGTGCCCGTACACGTCGAATGTCATGGTGATTGAGGCATGACCGAGCAGCGTCTGGATCTTCTTAGCGGGCCAACCCTGTTCGATATAGAGCGAGGCGGCTGCGTGCCGCAGCGCATGGAATGAGAACTTCGGCTTGCCGTTGCTGTCCGTGATGTCAGCGTTTTTCAGAAGAGGATAAAGAACCCGAGTTGAGATGTTCGACGGGCTCTCGACGTTGCCAACGCCATTCGGGAATACGAGGTCGAAATCACCGGTTGGGCAGTTTGCCTTCCAGGCCATCAGCACCTTCTTGACGCTCGGCGCCATCGGTATATCCCGGCGACCGGACTTAGACTTGGGCTTGCCGATCTGGTTGAAGCGATCGGCACGCTGACGCACTCGGATGATGGACTTGGTGAAGTCTACATCTTCCCACCTGAGACCGCGTAGTTCCGACATGCGCATACCGGTGTAGATCGCAGTGACGATCAGTGGGCGATATTTGTCGGAGACGGTATTTAGCATCGCCTTGATTTCCGACTCAGTCGGAATGATCCGATCCGGAGCGTTACGAGAAGACCGACGCAGCTTCACAGAAAGCGCAACGTTGTTGTCGATCCACTCCCGGTCCAAGGCTTCATTCAGGGCTGAACGCAGAGACCGCAGCACCTTGTCTGTCATCGCCCTGGAATTCTTGTCGAGCATGTCATCAATGAAGTCGCGGACATCTGACCGGGTCAATTCACAAAGCAAAGTTTCACCGATCACCGGATCAATATGATGATCAACGTGGTTGCGATAAGAGCGCAGTGTCGCTCGCTCCAGTTCATCCCGCTCACAGCGTTTGATCCATGCCTTACACGCGTCGCTTATCGTCTTCTTATTGCTCATCTGAACCTCAGTAGTTGTCGATGAACATTATTGTAGGAGACGCGGAACGACCTGTCGGGTGTTTTTCCAGTCGGGGAGTGGAAAAAGTTAAGTAGAACAGCCGCTTAGATGGAAGTCCTAGAGAAGTTGGACATGTCTCATGGGGATGAGCATTGGGCTCACCAGGAAAATGTTCACCAATCCCCGGAGAGATGGTTTCCAACGGTGTGTTTTTGGGAAACTTTTCTCAACTTCCGAGCGTCGAGAGTTTCCAAAACCGGGTAACAAGAGCGGTTAGAGCCGTGGTCATCTAATTTCACGTCATTGGGTGGGAAACTTTTGTGCTCCTTAAGTAAACTCAAAACCGGCGATTTTTACGACCGCGGGCAAGATCGAGTGCGCCACGAGTTAACCGGCTACCCAAAACAAGAGCGTAGGGTTCCATGAGATGCCTTCGGCAGGAATAAAAAAGCTCCGAATTTCAATACATTCTGGCCAAGATGTAATCTGTGTTGGAGTTTTATGGGAGGAGCGCAAAAAATGTTAACCCACGCACCAGCACAGCCTTTTTCCTTGTCGATCCGATTGCAGTCGCGTGTTCTTGGGAAATCTGAGAGGCGTAATTTCGAGCCTGGTTTTGCGCCGTAAATCACGCTTTGGGCGCGAGGGTGCACTTAGTGCGTCATTGATTGCGACATCCCTTTGGCCCGGACAAACAGTTTTGAGCCCAAGAGATAGACATATCGCGAGGATCTTCAGGGAAGATCACCAGCGCTTTTCTGAGCGATCGATAGTGTTTTCTCTGCCCTGCGCATCGTGAAGCTTGCCAGAGAGCATTAAAACAAATCCCTGTTGTGTTCACCGCTTGATTAGTGGGAGAAGAATAGTTGCGACCGGAACAGTTGGAGGCAGACGACAGCGATCTTGCTGTGTGGCCACTATCTGATTGTTTCCAAAACCCGGAACGAGCCCGGCTGCGACTAAACTTGTCGAAGAGTGCTCGGACCGGCTGGGATAGCCGCTGCGAGCCGGAAACAGATCAGTGATCTTCTTTCTTCTCCTGTATCGTGTGCCGGACCCAGAGGGTGTTCCGGGAGAGGGGAGGATCGGAGCCGCAGGCGACGAACGGACCCTCTCTAGGGTCTTTGTGTCTGGTGTCGGTGTCACCGCACTATGTTCCGGAGATAGCTTAGTCTGTAACCTTGTTTTCTCTCATTCTCTTCCGGAACGATGTTTTCTCACCCCTGGGATGCGGAGTGCCGGAGCCGAAGGCGGAGGCCGGAGCAGCCCGCGCCCGAAGGGCGCTCCCTAGTATGAAAATACCTCTCTATCAGTCTACTTTTTAAGGGACGCCGACAACTCATTTCCCCAAGGTTTCTGGGCTGTTCCGGCCTTTTTGCTCTTGAGTTGCTCGTTCTTTGCTCGTGTCTAGCTTCGGTTGTGCTCTTTCGCACTATGGTTCAACCCCAAGCGTGCGGCAGGCCGACGTGTACTTCTGCATGACGCGGTAAGGAGCGTCGTCACTAACGCGGCCAACCAGGCACAAGACGAGCTTGAGGTTTTGCCCGGACGCATCCAGATCGAACTTCTTCAGCAGTCCGGCAGCCGCAAGCATGTCTGCCCATTCATCTTCGTTCACACTTGCCTTCAACGACTTGTTTCGGAGGTCGATCAGAAAGCGGTCGCGGCTCTTGAGAAAACACCGATGAGCTTCTCTTTCCGCATCAGTCTTCAATGACGCGTTCCCAATCCGGCAATAGCCAGGCCCTGGCGTCTCGTCTAATCCGATCAGCTCGAGCTTCGCCGCGATCTTTCCCTTGGACTGCGAGAACTCATAGGCTTCTTCAAAGTCGAACTGTTCGCCGAATGCAGTCGCGATCTTTCCCGTTTGCCGCGGCTTGTGCCCCATCGACCAGCAGTAATGCATGTCGATCAGGCGAATAATATTTGACAGTGCTGCAGCGTTGCCAGCTGGGAACCTTGTTCGGTTTGGCTGAGGTCGAAACGCAGGTGCAGGCGCTGGGTCAACCTTACAGCCGACCCGCGCATTGAGAACCAGGTGTGACGCGATGAATTCCTTCCTGACCATTCCTTGAAAGGCTGCTGCATTCGCCTCTGCGTCGATGGTTTCCTTAAATCCCTCAAGCTGCTCACAGATCAACGCCGTATCGATACGCTTGAGACGACGAACCGTTGCGGAAACATCATCAAACTTCGCCTGCCTTGGTGACCGAGTAGCAGCGGCACTCTCTTCGCAAGCTGCATCGTCTTTACTTAAGCGCTCTTTGACGTCACCAATGACCTGGAAATTGATTTCCTTAGCGCCGTGGGGCAGGGAGTGCTTTGTCACGCGGCTTCCTTCTCTTCTTGGATGTTGTCATTTCTGGACTGAAAACCTTCGTAACCCCTTTTGCGGCTCGCCTTTTTGCGAAGACAGCTCAGTTTGAGGTGTGTCTGATTGAGAACATGGGTGGTGAGCATACACAGCGACCTTGCGTGCTCAAAAATAGGCTGGCCTAAAGCGGCCAGCCATTCTGCGATCACCAGAAGCATTTCAAGATGCTCCCGAACCCGGATTAGCAAGATCAGCTGATACGACACAGACTCCGCCACATTCGGGATCACGCTTAAGGGCGTCAGCACCAACAAGAAGCTTGTTGCCGTTATCGCGCTCAATCGCAGCTGCGTCAGCGATAAGACGATGAGGTCCGGGGTTCGTGAGAGAATGCCTGCCTCGCAAATATTGATCTGTGCCTTCTTTCTGCTGAGACAGCCAGACATTGAAGAAATGCAGGTCTGCATGGGACAGCATAAACATGTTTTTGATCAGACGTGCTGTCGGGATTTCCGCGTGGCGCGCGAGGCCTTCGACCAGCTCGCCGGTAGCCGCGTCAAGTGTCACTGTGTATCGGAATTTGGTCATCAATTTTCCTTTTTGTAGATGTTTTCCTTATTGTAGCGTTCTTGGTCACCAGAGTGCATAAAAAAATGATCAGCGAAAGAATGCCCTTGGCCCCGCAACGTTGGCGTCCTATCGCGTCGAGTCGTGCTCTAACTGGAGGTCGACTATGAGTTTGCTGATGAAAAACCTGTTCGTGAAAACTTTTGCTGCTGTGCTCACTGTAGGGACTGCGTCCGCCGCAGAAATCGACTCGAGGCTTGAGGGTGCCATTCGTGCATCTGCAGCTAACGTGCTCACTGATCCGTATACTGCGGTGTTCACGTTCGACATCGTGACGGAACTCAGTGAGGGGCTGGGGGGCAAGATTTGTGGAACAGTGAATGCCAAGAACGCTTTCGGTGCCTACACTGGTAAACAGTTCTTCTTCGCTGGCTATGCAAAGCTGAATGAGGACTACGTTATCATTGCATTCGATGTACCCGGATACTCACTAGAGAAGGCGGTAGCATCCGGAAAAATCTGTATGTAAACCAGTTGATTAGCGGCAGCGACCGCTGGCCGTTTGAAACAGATCAAGGATATCACTGTCCCGACTATGCGTTTGGTATCGCAATGCGATCCTTAGCGATGGAGCGGATAGTGGTATCTCGGGAAGAATTATATGACTTGGTCTGGGCTAAACCGCTGACGCAGTTGAGCGAAGAGCTTCAGCTTCCGGGCTTAAAGATTGTCCAGGCTTGCGAAGCGATGGATGTTCCGCGCCCAAGAGCTGGGTATTGGAACAAGCTGAAGGTAGGGCGGGCACCGGCATGAGAACCGCTGCCTGAACCGACCTCGACCACACTATTGCAGTGGTCGTCGTCTGATCGTCCGCCACATAAGCCCTGGGTAAAACGTAAAAAAGAAGCAGGCCACCGTTGAAAGGCCCACAGATGCGAACAAATGCGTTCAATTTCTAGTGCGAAGCGCCCGAGAGCATTTCCTAAACAGTCTTCGTCTTGATGAAGGCGGGTACTTGAAGCCGTTTAAGAAGCTTCTCGTTGACGTGGCAACTTCTCCAAGAGGGCTTGAGAAGGTGCTTGATTTAGCCAACTAACTGCTCATGGCATTCGAAGTCGCCGGACATAATGTGTCGATATCGCAAGCCAACAGCAATTATCGATGTGCTTCAATCGATGAGCGCTTTGTTCAGAAAATATGGCAATGGCAGCCATCCTGTTTCACACAGCTAGCGTAGCGCCTTCCATGACTATCAGGTGGGGGCGGGATTTGCGCTGAAGTGCGAGGCGTCTGCAAGTTGTGGAGGCCAAATAAACTTCCAGTTGATCGCTCCAGCAACAGGACCTGCACAATATTTGGTTGCATTTCGAGCAGGAGTGTCATTTTATTGGTGTGTTAATAGGGGGGTTTTTATGCGCTTGGTAAATTTGTTTCTGATTGCATGTATTACCGCAAGTTCTGCGGTCGCCGACGACGAATTTCGAAAAGTCAGCGAAACTGCCGGTTACTGGTCCGACGACAAGGTTGTATTTCCGGGTTCAAGGGTTATCGACTATCCAAGGAGTGGTGTTGCAATTGGTGCAGGTTGGAATAGCGTCGATGAACAAAAGGCTTACGCTACATGTATTTCCTTCAAAGTCGAGAGTGCTGGCGGGCAAAATGCGTCTGTTTCTTTAAAGCGAATTGAAGATCGAGACAGCCTCCGCCGCGAAATTGAACTCACCTACAGTGCAGCTGCTAAAGCTAAATTTGAAATTGCATCCGCGGATGTATCCGCGAAATACAATTTCTATAAGAAAACCAATGTAGAAAGCCACAGCTTAAACTTGCTTGTGAAGGCAAATCTAGTGAATGGTGTCGAATTTGTGTCCGCTCCGGACGGCGAAAACCAATTGCTTAGAAGCGTTACGATAAACGACTTTGGAAAGGGGCTGCTTGAGAAAGGGCCTGAAGAATTCTTCAAACACTGTGGAGACAGTTTTGTGGCAGCTATCGAGCGTGGAGCGGAGTTATATGCTCTATATGGCTTTGATGAAGAGAGTAATTCTGAAGATACAAGGAAGACTTCATCAATTAGTGCCGGTGGTGGCTATTTAGGGTTTTCAGGAGAAGCTAGTTTTAAATCGAAAAAGTTGTCGGAGACTGTCTCCAAAAGATCTGTTGGAGCTTTGCAATATTATCATTCGGCTCATAGAGGACTGGCTTTGCCCAGTTCAGAAAATAGTATTTATTCTACCTTGGCTCATCTGGGAAATGCGATGGAAGTTAGTGATAGTTATCCGTTTCGTGTCAGGCTTACCAGGTATACAGAATTGCCCGATTTTTCTGAAAAGCTTAAACAAGGTCTTCTGTTGAACGAAAAAAGGGTATCCTTCATTCTTAGATTAGAGGGATTGGCGTCCTATTTGGAGCGAGTTATAGAGAATCCGAGTGCGTATTCCATTGGATTACGTGGGAAAGACATACAGTTCTACAAAGATTTGCAGGACATACTGCTTGCAAAGGTAGAAGAACTCTCTAGCAAAGAAAGGAAATGCCGTCGCTTACTCTCAAATGATTTACGCGATCAAATTTTGGAAGAGTGTTTGGCTGCAAGCGACGGAAAATATTCAGACTACTTTTATCGGTTGGAAATGCCTATTCACTCCGAATTTGTTAGAGAGAGAACTGAAGAAGAAGCAAGATCTATTTCTGATTTGGACAGTTATATTGCACACCAAGAAAATCAGAAGAAAGGGCATTTGGTAAAAATCTATAAGAAGGCTAAAAAATGTAAGTTCAAAATTGGTAAAGGTGGTATCTGTGGTTACGATCACATTAGGGAAGGCTGCAACATCCATCCCTCCGATCGCAGGTGTAGGGAATTCGACTCGAATATAGCAAGGGCGAAGAACAAAAAATCAATTATTGAATCGCAACTTGCCTTGATTTTAGATGCCGATAGCAGGTACTTGCATTGGATTAAAGGAACTTCAGTTGAGAGGCGTAAAAATGGTGACCTTGATGGGTATTTGTCGAATGCGGAGCTAGACAATTTCCGTAGGTTGACATCTTGCCAATATCAGGAACTAGCTGCCAAGCCAGAGCTGAACTGTGATGAGAGTAGAAATTCCACAAATAAAATAATGAACGGCGAAAACATTCGATCAGTTTTCCAATTTAGCCCAGAAAAATACATCTTAAAGCGCCAAGAGTATACTGCTGCGGCCAAGAACGCCCAGAAAATAAAAGCCAAGGAACTGTCGGACTTGTTTCATGAAGAATTTGGTCACCCCGAAGACGGAATAATATTTGTCGATCCGAGGGAGGCCATAAGCGATTTTCCACGTGACTTTGATCTCGGTGATCCGGAGCTAGATGATTTCCTTAAAAAGCTTAAGGAAAATCATTCTCAAACAAACAACTATATCATGTCCAATGCATCTGGATCTGTGAAGGGTAAGGAAACGCGTCTAAGCGTTGAGGAGTTCAACGAATTGATTTCCGAAGACCCACTATTTCTATCAGAATTGCGACACTTCGCCATTCTCGATACGCAGAAACTAGTTGCGACAGGTGATGTAGAAATTATGGGGAATCCAATTGATCGGTTTAACGCTCGGTCTGATGTACAAGAGTTGCAAAAGGATATTGCGGAGCTAACTGAATTGCTGTCTTCGCAAAATACCATTCGCAAGAAATTGATTGACAGATTCAAGGCTATGGAAGTTTCATCAAATCAAATAGAAAATTTTGATGTTTCCCCCTTGAGCGTAAGGCAAATAGTCTCGGATGTAGAAGACAGTAATCGATATACTACTGCTGAAAGCGGTTGGGAGCTAATTCATCCTGACCCGGATTTGGAAGTGGACTATGAATTGCTTCTTCAAAGTTATTAACATTGCATTTTATTCCTACTTGATTGCAGTAGGTGCTACTGAGGCGGGAGAAAAATTGTTGCCGCCTCAGTTAAACAATAGAACCTGCCAGTCTTTTGCCCTGGCAGTTGCACTTCAATCTGAAGAAGATAAGAAACAGATAGTCGTAGATGACACAATAAACTTAGAACTATTCCAAAGCATTCAGAGAAAAGAATCCGCAATTCGGGATTTGGTGGTGCGGAGGATGAAGAGCAAGGGGCAAAAAAGTTCAACTCGCGAAGATTGGGACTACGTTGTTAGGCTTTACACCGGTGGCAAATATAGAGTTCAGACACGTTATTATTACGGGCAGCCGAAACTTCTATCAGCAATCCGAGAACATTTTTTTCCTAGGGAGGAGTGTATTAAGAGGAATGCCTATTGTTCCGATAGCCGGCGAGGTAATGAGCCGGTTTTGAACGAAGAACGGGGTGCAAGGTATCTGCTAACTAGCGTTAGTTACATCGATGGCCGGACTTATAATTCTGGTCACGTAGTTACTCTTGCAGGAATGACGGAACTTCCCATCCTTGATTCCGAAAAAACTCCTCAATTGAAGGTAATAAATAGTTATTATTCTGGAGGCGCGTCGCAAGTTTGTGTTAATCCCAGGACGCAAATACATTGGACAAACGAATTTAAATTGAAATTTTTATGGCATGTGTTCGACCGAAGGTCAAAATACTTTACTAAAATGAAGCGTAAAAAAATTCCAGTGCTAAGTATTTCTTGGGTTGAGGCTACCTTCTAACGCACCAAACGACTTGCCACGGTGCAGGAGCATCAGACTAATTTGAAGATACAATCGAACGCGAAGTAGCAGAGGAAAAATCACCAAAAATTAGAATTGAATTTTCGAAGTACCTGCAGCACAGGGCCTTTGGTTAGGCGAATTTGCCACGAGTTCGTCGAAACGTTCAGCTGAATTTCGTCGTATGTAAAGTAAGCTAGAGTAGCGGATAGATGATCCGATGGAAATCGAATTAGCCTTCCGTTAGTGGTTTCAGTACGTGACCTGAAGCTAACAAAAAAGACCGATGCGATCAGTGATTGCTTTTCGCCCTGATCTCTGACATTGGGCGCGCAAAGCCATAGCCTGAACCCGGACGCTATGACCGCTATCCGTGAAAATCTGAGCGCGCGCGGCCCGGCGTAGGTAGTTACGTGGCAGAGTTGTTAGATTACTCGTTGCGAGCGTTAACCTCGAGCTCTATTGCGAGTTCGACCCTGTCGAGTGTCTGTTCCCACGTCTCGCCTGCAGATGAAGGAGCAAGATGAGGCTTCAATGCTGCAAAATTCTGATGGATTTCACGTCGCGTAAGGCGCGCACGTCAGAAACGGAATGCCGTCAACCGCCGAGTTCGAACGGCAGCACAAAATTAAGGCCGAAGGCGTCTAGAAGACGCGGGGCTATTGAGGCTGACTATTCGAGGCACGCACCCGAAAAAACACTGCGCGAGAAACGCGCTATTTGACAGCACACGGCAACGAATTGACTCGGAATGATGGTAGCGGAGGAGGGACTCGAACCCCCGACACGCGGATTATGATTCCGCTGCTCTAACCGGCTGAGCTACTCCGCCATCCAATGCGCGTCAGGGCCTGGGCGGCCCGCGCAACGTGGGGTGCTTATAGTGAGGCGGCGGGCGGGCGTCAAGCGTTGAATCGATGCCCGTCCGCAAAGTTTTTCAATGTGGCTCAAGCGGCAGAAACCGGGCTTTCGGCTTGTGGAAAATCGATGGTCCAGGTGCCGGTGCGCTCGGTCTTGTCGATCCAGCCGCCACCGAAAACCCGCGCCGTGTCGTCGTCGGAATCGAAAAAGACACAGGCCTGGCCAGGCGCTACGCCGGTTTCGGCATTCGCCAGGTCGACAAAGGCCTTGCCGTTCAGGATGCGCAGGGTGGCCGGGGCCGGTGGCCGGGTGGAGCGCACCTTGGCAAAGAGCTCGATCTCGTCGCCTTCGTCCAGCGGCTGATCGCCAATCCAGTTCATTTCCCGAAGCAGGATGGTGCGCGTTGCCAGCGCCTCACGCGGGCCGACCACCACCCGGCGCTCGTCCGGGTCGAGACGGACCACGTAAAGCGGTTCTCCGGTGGCAACGCCGAGACCGCGGCGCTGGCCGATCGTGTAGTGAATGATGCCTTCATGCCGGCCCAGCACCCGGCCATCCATATGGACTATCTCGCCCGGCTCGGCCGCATTGGGGCGCAGCTTGCGGATTACCTCTGCATAGTCACCATTCGGCACGAAGCAGATGTCCTGGCTGTCCGGCTTGTTGGCCACCGACAGGCCGAACTGTTCGGCCAGGTCCCGCACCTTTGCCTTGGGCATGCCGCCAAGGGGGAAGCGGACAAAGTCCAGCTGTTCCTGGGTCGTGGCGAACAGGAAGTAGCTCTGGTCACGGTCCAGATCGGTCGGCCGGTAGAGCGCGCGCTTGTTGCCCTGCTGGCTGGAGCGCACATAGTGGCCGGTCGCCAGCGCATCCGCGCCGAGGTCCTTCGCGGTCTTCAGGAGATCGGTGAACTTGACGGTCTGGTTGCAGGAGACGCAGGGGATCGGGGTTTCGCCGGCAATATAGCTGTCGGCAAAGCGGTCCATGACCTGCTCCTTGAAGCGGCTTTCATAATCAAGCACGTAATGCGGGATGCCGATTGTCTCGGCCGCGCGGCGGGCGTCGTGAATGTCGACGCCGGCGCAGCAGGACTTCGCCTTGGCAACCGCTGCACCATGATCGTAAAGCTGCAGCGTGACGCCGATGACGTCATAGCCTTCCGCCTTCATCAGCGCAGCCACGACGGAGCTGTCGACGCCGCCGGACATGGCAACGACAACACGCGTATCCTCCGGGCGGCCGGGCAGATCCAGACTGTTTCGCATTTTCAAAGTCTTCCAGAAGTCCTGGCCGGTTCAGCGCTCCGGGCCGTTGCCCCGGGCCATCCACGCCGATTGCATCGGGAGAGGCTGCGCGCTGATCTCAAGGCCTGTTTCAAAGTTGGCGGCACTATACAGATATGGTCATTCTTTGCCAATTGCCCGCCTGCGCATGGCAGGCACGCTTTGCCCGATCGGCAAACCTTGCCGCCCGTTGAAGGCATGTCTTGCGAGGGTGTGACTCTTTTCGTTAAGAAAATCAGTTGCTTGCAAAGGGATTTCGATTGGCCCGCTCCTTGCTTTCTGTTTCGTGACGCAATGTGCCTGCAGCGGCGGGCGAGGATTTCGGGGGCAATCGTGCTGCCATTTGGACTGACAACGGATGTTTCTGCAGGGGCGCTGGCCGCCGGGGCCGGAGGTGCGCTCGGAGCTGCACCTGCTTCTGGCGGCGTGATCGCCGGTGGAGAAACGGGCGGTTTCGCGCATGAACTGAAAGCGGTGGCCGGGCAGGCTCTCGCGCAGGACGGGGGCACGGCCGGGCAGGCCGGGGCGGCGGAAAGCGCTCTGGAAACACTTCAGCTTTTAAAGACCTCCGCTGAACTGCCGGAGGGAGCCGTCCTGCCGCAAGACGTGGTGCCGGGGACCTTGCCCGAGGTGGCAGTGCTGGAGGAAGACCAGCAGATGCCGGTGGCGGAAGCTGGCGTGGATGTCGCGGAGACGGAAGACACCAGCCAGCCCGCCGCGCCTGCCGGAGAAATCAGCCTGGCGGCGTTGGCGCCGGCTCATATGGGTGCGGTCATGTCGCCGGCCGTTTCGCCGGATGGCGCTGTGCTGCCTCAGGTGGCTGTGCCTTCTGTTGAGGCCGGCGCAGGAGGTGTCGCGCCTCCAGCTATTGGGCAGGCAACAGGTTCGGCCGCTGGTGCTGTTCCCGGCGCCGCACCCGTGACGCCGACGCCCGCGCAGCCTTCGCAGTCGGCTTCTTCTGGAATGACACCGCCGGCAACAGCCGCCGCCACACCGCAAACCGCTGGTGAGGGCGTGCCGGCGGGCCTGCCGTCTCAACCCGCCGGTGAATCTCTTCAACAGGTCGCAGCCCCTGCCGGGCGGCGCTGGCAGACCGAGCTGCCGCAAGAATTCCGCGCGCCGTCAACGGTTCCCGCTCAGCCGCGGCCCGCCGGACCTGTTCCGACTGTTGAGATGCAATTGCCCGCTGTTGCCACTGCCGGCGCGGCCGGGACGCCCGCAGCCGGGTTGAACCCGCCGCCGGTGGTGCAGGTGACTGCCGCAGCCCCGGTGCAGCAAGCGGTGACTGATGTTTCAGGATCAATGACCGGTGGAACGCCGACGGCAGCGCTTCAATCGCAGACTGCGGCCGACTTCATGACAAAAGCGCCGTCCACGCCGGTCCAGCCGGTCGCCAGCCAGGGGATCGGGGCCATGCCGGCTGACGGGCAAGCGCCTGTCAGTCAAGCTGTGGGCGCGCCGGCAGCGGCTCCTGCTGTTGTTTCGACTGCGGGGCAGCCCGCAGTCCAGCCCCAGGTGCTGACCCAGGTCCAGACCTCGGCAGCGACTGGTGAAACGCCCGTGGTGGCCGTGCCCGAGCTGGATGCGGCACTGGACCAGGATATTGATGGAGATGTTCTGCCTCTCAAGCCTTTGTCTGCGGACACTGCACCAGCGACGGGCGCCAAACCTGCGGCTGCAGGCGGAACGGGAACAGCGGGTCCCGCCAATGCTGAGCGTGGGCCTGGTGCGCCTCAGAACACGGCTGCCGCCATGGCGGCGCCTGTTGCCGCTGCTGCCCTGGCTCCGGCTCTGAGTGAGGAAGCCGAATTGCCCCCAGGTGTCCTTGAGCCGGAAACCGGTTCGGAGTTCACGACGGCCACCGTTCGCGGCGGTGACATGAGCGGGGCAATGCGCACGGAAAGCCTGCAGACGCCCAATCAGGCGCAGTCAACCCAGGTGGCCACGCAGGTGGCTGCAGAAATTGTCCGGAACCTGAAAAACGGACAGACGCAGTTCCAGATGCGGTTCGATCCGCCGGAGCTCGGCCGGGTTGAAGTCAACATGCGGGTCGCCGCCGACGGCAGCGTTCAAGCGCACCTGATCGTCGAGCGGCCGGAAACCCTCGACATGTTCCTCAGGGACCAGCGGGGCCTGGAACGTGCACTCGAAGCGGCCGGTCTCAATCCGGGGTCCGACAATCTGCAGTTCTCGCTGAAGCAGGATGGTGGCCAGGACATGGCCGGGGGCCAGGACAACCGGAACGGTTCGGGCGGTGCCGATGAAGGCGTTGCAGACGGCGCCGGAGAGGCAGACCCTGACGTCAGTGACCGGGTCCGATTGATGCTTGCCGAACAGCGCGGCGGTCTGGACATGAAAGTATAAAGGGACGGGATCCGTCCCGGGAGTGAAGCATGACCACAATTACTTCATCCACATCTGCGACAACGACCGGCGATGCGGCAAACAGCAGCGCCAGCCTGATCGCGGATTACGAACTCTTCCTGAGCATCCTGACGACGCAGATCCAGAATCAGGATCCGCTCGATCCACTGGACTCGGCCGAATACACCAACCAGCTGGTGCAGTATTCGAATGTCGAACAGGCGATCAAGCAGAACCAGAACCTGGAAGACATCATCGCGACGCTGCAGAGCAATCAGAGCATGAGCTATGTCAGCTATATCGGCAATGAAGTGACGGCGGATGCCTCCACCACGACGCTGACGGGCAGTCAGGCGAGCTGGGCCTATGATGTGACCGAAGCGGCGACGGGAACCTTCGAGATCCGCAATTCCGGCGGCGCGGTTGTCTATAGCGGCGATATCGAGCTTGATGCCGGCAGTGGCACGTTCAACTGGGACGGCCGCACCGACAGCGGCCAGCAGGCGGTGGACGGGCTTTATACGATCGCCTTCGACGTGAAGGACTCCTCCAGCCGGCCGGAGACGGTGCGCACGCAGGTGACGGGAGTTGTTGACAGCGTGGATTGGTCCAGCGGCGAGGCAGTGCTGAAGGTCGGCAACCAGGAATTCCCGATCAGCGCGGTGACAAAGGTGTCCAGCCCGTCGTAGCGACGGGCCAATCAGGGTAATCCGATCCGAAAAGCCTCGAACCTGTTCGGGGCTTTTTTGTTGTCCAACCAACTTCCTGTCTTTTGTGCGTCTGTCGCAATTTTGGATTGAACCCGAATTGCCTCGCAAATTGCATGGGTTAGTAACTATGGTTAACAAATTCATATATCGGTATTTACAATTCGAATGATTATTTTGATGAAACCCTAAATATCATTCACTAAATTTAGATTTTATAGTTAATAAAAACACAACTTTGCTTTAGTCGTTTGTTAAGCGTCATCAGGTAGTCTCAATTCAACCTTGGTCATGGTTAGTGTGAGAGTACAATGACCGAACAGATTCGTTCGCGTGTAAAATATGTCATCGGCCCCGATGGAAGCCCGCTTACCATTGCGGACCTTCCGCCGACCTCCACCAAGCGGTGGGTGATCCGGCGCAAGGCGGAAGTGGTTGCGGCGGTTCGAGGGGGGCTCCTGTCCCTGGAAGAGGCCTGCCAGAGATACACTTTGACAGTTGAGGAATTCCTCTCCTGGCAGAGTTCGATCGAAAAGCATGGACTTGCCGGCCTCAGGGCCACACGGATCCAGCAATACCGGAACTGACCGGAACACATTTGGATGGAGCGGCGCGGGTGGCGCGCCGTTGGAAGGGTCGGCTCAGCCGGCCTTTTTTATTGAGCTGCAGAAACCTTGCCCTCCAGTTTTCTTGGTGAAAGCGTTTCCCATGTCCGGAAAAGCCAAACGACGCGCCAGTCTCCAGGAGATCCTGGCTTCGTGTTCCGAAACGCTCTTCCCGGCGGAAATGGGGGCGGCGGAGGTCTGTCTTGACAGCCGCAGCGCCGATGGGGACACGCCTCTGCATGTCATGCTCTGGCGGGACGATACCTATTCTGCCCTGGAACTCATTCGTGCCGGTGCGGACGTCAACGCCGTCGGCGACATGTCCGAGACGCCTCTGCATGTCGCGATCTCCAGGCAAAATCTCAAGGTTGTCGAGGCGCTGCTGGAGGCAGGGGCAAACACCTCGCTGGTCTCGGAGTTCGGCGAAACGCCTCTTGGCAAGGCGGACGCGGTTGGTGGAGATATCAGGCGACTGCTTCGGGGTCGTTGATTGTCAGCGCCAATACTCCCGCTGATTTGCGCCGCGCGGCACGGGCTGACCTCAACGGAACTTATCCAAAAATTAATCCGGTAGGCAGTTTTTCCCCACCTGAGTTGCGTTTTGCATTATAAGAATTCGCAGAAATCCGCCGATCCCGGAACGCGGGAAAAGGTTTGTTAACCACTTGTTAACCCTCTGGGCGGCAAATTTTGCCCATCGAAGGTGTGGTGTGCCGAGCCGACTCCAACAATAACGGCTTAAGGCATGTTTCAGATGCGGGCGGGCATTCGTGAACGGACTAACTGAATTCATTAGAACACTGGGACCGGCACGTATCGCCGCGATGGGCGCGGTTGCGGCTATCCTGATCGGCGTGTTCGCGTTCATCATTTTCCGTGTCACGGCCCCTCAGATGACGACGCTCTACAACGAGCTGACCCTTGAAGATTCCGCGGCCATCGTGACCCAGCTGGAAAGCCAGGGTGTGCAGTTCCAGCTGAAGCGCGAAGGCTCCACCATTCTGGTGCCCAAGGAGCAGGTTGCCCGGCTCAGAATGCAGCTTGCCGCAGAAGGTCTGCCGACCGGCGGGTCCATCGGCTACGAGATCTTTGACCGGACCGATACGCTGGGGGCCACCAGCTTCGTTCAGAACATCAATCACCTGCGCGCCATGGAAGGCGAGCTGTCGCGCACGATCGGTTCGCTTGATCGCATCCGGGCCGCCCGCGTTCATCTGGTGATCCCGGAGCGGCAATTGTTCCAGCGGGACCGCCGTCCGCCTTCGGCCTCCATCGTGCTCAATGTGCGCGGTGCGCTTGGTCCTGGCGAAATCCGCGCCGTGCAGCATCTCGTGGCCACGGCTGTTGACGGGCTTGATCCGGATCGGGTGTCGATTGTCGACGAGAGCGGCCGCTTGCTTGCCTCAGGTGTCGGCAATGACGAGGACGGCATGGTCTCGGCCTCCTTGCAGGAGCGCACGGTCGCTGTTGAAAGCCGGTTGCGCAACCAGATCGAGGAAATCCTGAATTCCGTCGTCGGGCCGGGGCGGGCGCGGGTTCGTGTCAATGCGGAAGTGGATTACAATCGGCTGACCGAAACCACGGAAACCTTCGACCCGGAAGGCCAGGTCGTGCGTTCGACCCAAACCAAGGAAGAGGCAAGCTCGGCTGTGTCGCGGAACGGTCAGGTGACTGTGGGCAACCAGCAGCCCAACGCGAACGCGCAGGAAGATGGCGGCGGCGATCGGGATACCTCGACGCTGACCGAAGAAATCACCAATTACGAGATTTCCCGGTCGACGCGGACCGAAGTTGTCGAAGCCGGCCAGGTGCGCCGCCTGTCCGTTGCGGTGCTGGTCGACGGCACGTATCAGCCGGACGGCAGTGGCAACAATGTCTATACACCGCGGTCCCAGGAGACGCTGGATCGCATTGCAGTTCTGGTTCGTTCTGCCGTCGGCTTCGACGCGACACGCGGCGACAGCGTGGAAGTGGTCAATCTGCAATTCGCCCTGCCGCCCCAGGACGACCTTCTGGCCGAGCCGGACGGGCTGTTTGAATTCACCCGTGATGACATCATCCGGTTTGCCGAACTTGGCGTCCTGTTCCTGATCGCGGTTCTGTTGCTGCTGTTCGTGGTCCGTCCGCTGCTGCGCCGGATCGTGACACCGGAAGAAAAACAGCCGCAGGAACTGATGATCGGACCGGATGGCACTCTGGTGGTTGAAACCGAAGTGCCGAAGGATGAGCCGGAAGAAGACGAGTTTGTTATTGAATGGCTTGAGCAGGCCAAGCAGGAAGGAGCCATGCAGGCGAGTTCGATCGCAAAAGTCGGCAGCATGATCTCGGATCATCCGACAGAAGCGGTGAACATTGTTCGCGGCTGGCTGGATGAGCAGGCAGCCTGATGGTTAGCGATCAACTCCAGAAACAGCTCCAGGTCAGCGCCGAACACGAAGATCGTGAGCTGAAGGGTGCCGAGCGGGCAGCCGTTCTGCTGCTGGCGCTCGGCGAGCAGCATGGTGCGCCGATCTGGGAGAAACTGGACGAAATCGAAGTGCGTCAGGTGTCGGCTGCCATGGCCAACCTGGGGCCGGTCACGCCGAACATGCTGGAAGACCTGTTCAAGGATTTCGTGCGCCGTGTCAGTTCCACCGGGGCACTGACCGGCAACGTGGATGCAACCGAACGTCTTCTGGCCAGCTTCCTGCCCGGTGACAAGGTCTCCATCATCATGGAGGAAATCCGCGGACCGGCAGGACGCAACATGTGGGAGAAGCTCTCCAACGTGCAGGAGAACGTTCTCGCCAACTATCTGAAGAACGAATATCCGCAAACCGTTGCAGTGGTGCTGTCGAAGATCAACTCGGACCATGCTGCACGTGTTCTGGGTATCCTGCCGGAAGAACTGGCGCTGGAAGTCGTCAGCCGGATGCTGCGCATGGACGCCGTTCAAAAGGAAGTGCTGGAGAAGGTCGAGCAGACGCTTCGGGTCGAGTTCATGTCGAACCTGACCAACACGTCGCGGCGCGACAGCCACGAGATGATGGCCGACATCTTCAACAATTTTGACCGGCAGACGGAGGCCCGGTTCCTGGCCGCGCTGGAAGAGGACAACCGCGAGGCCGCGGACCGGATCAAGACGCTGATGTTCACCTTCGACGATCTGCTCAAGCTCGACGCGGCGAGCTGTCAGACGTTGCTGCGCCACGTGGAGAAGGACCAGCTGGCGATTGCGCTGAAAGGGTCAACGGACAGCGCGCGCGACTTCTTCTTCGGCAACATGTCCTCGCGCGCAGCCAAGCTTCTGCAGGACGACATGGATGCGCTTGGACCTGTGCGCTTGAGAGACGTGGACGAGGCACAGACCAGCATGGTCAACAAGGCCAAGGACCTGGCGGCCAAGGGCGAGATCATGATCTCCAAGTCCAAGGGCGATGACGAGATTATCTATTGATGCGGCAAGCGGCGCGTAGCGGAAACAGAATGGGCAGTATGAGCAACCCGTCGAAATTCCTGTTCAATGTCGACTTCTCCGAACCGGAGGAGCCGGAGGTGGTTGCTCCGCCCGAACCGGAAATTCCGATGATCCCGGTTTCCGAGCACAAGACGCTTCTGAAGGAGGCTCAGGCCAAGGCGTTCGAGGAAGGCCGGGTCAAGGCCCTTCAGGACCTGCAGACCAAGCAGGAAACCCTGCTGACGGAAGAGGTCGGTCATCTCGTGCGGGCAGTGGGGCAGGTGCTGGAGACACTGGACGAGGTCCAGTCCGCCCGGGAGCAGGATGCGATCAGCCTGTCATTTCTTGTGGCTAGACGCCTGTGTGCCCATCTGATTGCCCGCCAGCCGCTGGCCGAAACGGTGGCGTTGGTGTCAGAATGTCTGGGGCCCTTGCGCAAGGCGCCGCATCTTGTCATCCGCATCGCGGAAAAGGATGTCGAGGCGCTGAAGGCCCAGGTGGACCCGATCGTGCACGAAAAGGGGTTCGAGGGACGCCTGGTGATCCTCGGAGAGCCTGAAATCAGCCGGGGCGATTGCCATATCGAATGGGCCGATGGCGGCATCCGGCGGGACCGGAAAGCGCTGGAAGGCGAGATCGACACGAGTATCCGTGCCTATTTGCGGGCGCGCAGTTCAGAAAAACGCGGAACTCCGTCGGACAAGCCGGCGGAAAAGGACACTGACGCATGAGCGACGAACAGGATACCAACATTCCGCTCGACGAGCTGGAAGCTCCCGAGCGTCACGCAGATGACGGTGAGGTTCTCGGACCGCAATCCGCGGCCGATCTGGAGGCCGTGTTTGATGTCCCGGTCCGGATTTCCGCGGTACTCGGGCATTCCCGGATGCATGTTTCGGATCTGTTGAAACTGGCCTCCGGCACGGTGCTGGAACTGGACCGCAAGGTCGGTGAGGCCATCGACATTTACGTGAACAACCGACTGGTTGCCCGCGGCGAAGTTGTTCTCGTGGAGGACAAGCTCGGCGTGACCATGACGGAAATCATCAAGACGGATCGATAGGAAACAGCACGGATGCGTCTGTTAATAGTCGGAACCCTCGGCGGCCAATTGACCACCGCTTCGAAGATCGCCATGCAGAGCGGGGCGCAGGTCACCCATGCGGACGATGTCGAGGGGGCCCTGAAGGTTCTCAGATCGGGCCGTGGTGCCGACCTTCTGATGGTCGAGGTGCATCTCGACATTGCCGGGCTGATCCAGAAACTTCAGGACGAAAGGGTCCACGTTCCGGTCGTTGCCTGTGGTATCGAGACCGATGCCCAGGCCGCCGTTTCGGCGATCCGGGCAGGCGCGAAGGAATATATCCCGCTGCCGCCGGATCCGGAAATGATCGCGGCCGTTCTGGCGGCGGTTGCCCAGGAACGCGGCGACCTGATCTACCGCGACGAGGCGATGGCCACCGTGGTCAAGCTGGCCGAGCAGGTGGCGCCCTCTGAAGCCTCCGTGCTGATCACCGGCGAATCCGGCACGGGCAAGGAAGTCATTGCCCGCCATGTGCACAAATGCTCGAACCGGGCCTCGAAACCCTTCATCTCGATCAACTGCGCCGCGATCCCGGAACATCTGCTTGAATCTGAATTGTTCGGCCACGAAAAGGGCGCCTTTACCGGCGCCGTGGCCCGGCGGATCGGCAAATTCGAGGAAGCCGACGGCGGCACACTGCTCCTGGACGAGATTTCCGAAATGGATGTTCGCCTGCAGGCCAAGCTGCTGCGCGCGATCCAGGAACGGATGATCGACCGGGTGGGCGGCACACGTCCTGTTCCGGTGAATATCCGCATCCTGGCGACTTCCAACCGGGATCTCGCGGAAACCGTGCGCCAGGGTCAGTTTCGCGAAGATCTCCTGTTCCGGCTGAATGTCGTCAATCTGAAACTGCCGGCCCTTCGGGAGCGTCCGGCGGACATCATGGAACTCGCCGGTTTCTTCATCTCCCACTATTCGGAGGCCAACGGCGTGCCGGTGCGTCCGTTGTCGGCCGAAGCACGCCAGGCCTTGATGAGTAACCCATGGCCCGGCAACGTCCGCGAACTGGAAAACACCATGCACCGGGCCATCCTGCTGGCAAACGGTGCTGAAATCGGCGTTGAAGCGATCCGAATGCCCGACGGGTCTCCGCTGAGCGTCTCCAGAGGCCCTGCAGAACGGGCGGCGCAGACCGCGGAAGCGGTGACACGGTCCTTTGTCGGCCGCACGGTTGCCGATGTGGAGCGGGACCTCATCCTGGACACGCTGGACCATTGTCTGGGCAACCGGACCCATGCAGCGAAAATTCTGGGTATCTCGATCCGGACGCTGCGCAACAAGCTGAATCAATATACCGATGAAGGTATCAGCGTGCCCGGGCCGGGCGAAGCCCGCACATAAGCTTTCGGGCCCGGATAGGGCCCGGACCAGAGGACGCAGCGCCGCTTCAGGACGGATGGCGCAGGTAAGGAACTGAAATCGGAATGTCGGATACGGCGGCAGACGGACAAGGTGGTGCAGGCGGGCCGAAAGGCCCGGGTGGCGCTGCGCCGGGCCAGCAGGCGGCTGCACCGCAGCCCGGCGGCGGGGTGTCCGGTTTCCCGAGCGTTGCAGAGCTGATCGATACCCTGAAGAAGGGCGATATCGGTCTTGCCACCGGCATTCTCGTCATCCTGACGCTGCTGATCCTGCCGATGCCGCCCGTGATGCTGGACATGTTCCTGGCGGTGTCGATCATCTTCTCGGTCCTGATCCTGATGACGGGCCTGTTCATCCAGAAACCGCTGGAATTCTCGTCTTTCCCGACGGTGCTCCTGATCGCGACGATGCTGCGGCTCGGCCTGAACATCGCCTCCACCCGCCTGATCCTGTCGAACGGCCACGAGGGGACGGCTGCAGCCGGCAACGTCATCCAGTCCTTCGGCAATCTCGTGATGGGCGGGAACTTCGTCATCGGGATCATCGTCTTCGCGATCCTGGTGATCGTGAACTTCGTCGTCATCACCAAGGGTTCCGGCCGTATTGCGGAAGTCGCGGCCCGCTTCACCCTGGACGCCATGCCGGGCAAGCAGATGGCGATCGACGCGGATCTCTCCGCAGGTCTCATCGACGAGGCGGAGGCGAAATCACGGCGCAAGGCGCTGGAGGACGAAAGCTCCTTCTTCGGCGCCATGGACGGTGCCTCGAAATTCGTGCGCGGCGATGCCATTGCCGGCCTGCTGATCACTTTCATCAACATTCTCGGTGGCATCTTCATCGGCGTTGCCCAGATGGAGCTGAGCTTCTCCGAAGCGGCCAACAACTACACGCTGCTGACCATCGGTGACGGCCTTGTCTCGCAGATCCCGGCGCTGATCGTCTCGACCGCGGCCGGCCTGCTGGTCTCCAAGGCAGGGGTGCATGGCGCGGCCGACAAGGCGCTGGCCAGCCAGTTCACGGGCTACCCGAAGGCGCTTGGCATGTCGGCCGCCGTCATGGTCATCCTGGCGCTGCTGCCGGGCATGCCGATGGTTCCGTTCCTGGGTCTGGCCGGTGTTGCCGGCTACCTGGCCTTCCGAATAGGCACGCAGAAGAAACAGGAAGCGGCCAAGGCGGCCGAAGTCAAGGCGATCGAGGCCGCTCCGCCGCCACCGCCGGAACCGCCGATCACCGATGCGCTCAAGATGGACGAACTGCGCATCGAACTGGGCTATGCGCTGCTGCCGCTGATCAATGGCAAGGCCACCAGCGACGGCGATGTCCTGACAGAGCAGATCAAGGCGTTGCGCCGCCAGGTCGCCGGCGACATGGGCGTGATCATGCCGCCCGTGCGCATTCTCGACAACATCCAGCTCGGCGCCAACGACTATGTCATCAAGGTCAAGGAAGTCGAGGCCGGGCGCGGGGTGCTCTACCCGAACCACTTCATGGTCATGGATCCGGCCGGTGGCCAGGTCAAATTGCCTGGCACCCACACAACCGAGCCGACCTTCGGTCTGCCGGCCACCTGGGTGGAGGCCCAGTATCGCGAGGACGCGTCCCTGCGCGGATATACAGTGGTTGACCCGGCCACCGTGCTGTCGACCCATCTGACAGAGACCATCAAGGCCAATATTTCCGAACTCCTGACCTATGGCGATGTTCAGAAGCTGCTGAAGGAGCTGCAGGGCGAGCAAGCCAAGCTGGTGGAAGATCTGATCCCGTCGCAGATCACCGTCTCCGGTATCCAGCGCGTCTTGCAGACGCTGCTCAACGAGCGCATTTCGGTGCGCGATCTCGGCACGATCCTGGAAGGCGTGTCGGAGGCGACCGGCATGACCCGCAACACGGACACCATTGCCGAACATGTGCGCACGCGCCTTGGCCGCCAGATCTGCGCGTCCAACCTGTCGCCAGGCGGCTATCTGCCGCTGATCGCCCTGTCGCCGCAATGGGAACAGGCCTTCCTGGAGGCGATTGTGGGCGAGGGCGACGACCGGCAGCTCGCCATGCAGCCAAGCAAGCTGCAGGAGTTCGTCGGCCGCGTGCGCGATGCCTTCGAGGAGGCCGCCCAGCAGGGCGAGGTGCCTGTGCTCCTGACCTCGCCGCAGACCCGGCCCTTCGTCCGCTCCATCGTCGAACGCTTCCGGGCCCACACCACCATCATGAGCCAGGCCGAAGTCCACCCGCGCATCAAGCTGAAGACGATCGGCTCGATCTGAGAACCGTTTGGGGAATTTCTTCGGAAAAAAGCCGGGGTCTGATGGGCCTCAGACCAGAACGTTGACCCGCGCCATGGCGGCGGTCTGGTTGGCATAGGCGCCGACGCGGCCCTGGTTCTGCATCACGAACATCGTATTGGCCTGGGAGGCCTGCAGACCGATGGTGTTGAAGGTGCTGGCCAGGTTGCGCAGTTCCTGCATTTTCTGGGCAGATGCCTGGCGGCGCTTGGCCCAGGCCTTGTTGTAGTCGGACCAGGTCGATTTTCGCTGGGAGCGAAACTTGTTGTGATAATCGCGCTGGACGTAGTTTCCGACTTTGGGCATGGCTGCATCTTTCCTGGATACACGCCTTCCAGCTTGCCAAATCGTGGTTAACAGGCCGTTAATATCGCGCAATACGCGATTCACCCCCTTGGAGGTCCGGCCCGGCGCTGCTATGGGCCAGAGCCTGACCTCTAGTGAAGGAGAATCGACGGTGGCAGAGACGTTTGGCGCAGCCCTCAATCTGGATGGCTATACGGAAGTTCCGGATGGCAAGATCGCCTTTGTGGTCACCTATCTGGAAATGCTGCAGGCGCCTGCCAAACCGCTTGCGCCGCCGCGCAGCGACGTGACGCTGGAGCGCTGGAGCGCGCCGGATGTCGCCAGCTACCGCGAACTGTTCAAGGAGATCGGCGAGGACTGGATCTGGTTCAGCCGCCTGGAACAGGACGAGGACGTTCTGGCAAAAACCCTGGCCGAGCCGGCGCGGGAACTCTATCAGCCGATGAAGGATGGCAAGTCCGTCGGGACGCTGGAACTGGATTATGCCAATCCGGCCGAGCCTGTCGTTGCCTATTTCGGTCTTGTGCCGGGGGCAATCGGGGGTGGGCTGGGCCGCTGGCTAATGGGGCAGGCGGTAGAAATGGCCTGGGCGCGGCCGGAAACGAAACGGCTCTGGCTGCACACCTGCACGGGCGACAGCCCGCAGGCGATCCATTTCTACCAGTCCTGCGGCTTCAAACCCTATAAACGCTCCATCGAAGTGGCGGATGATCCGCGGCTCAAGGGTCTCATCGGCAAGGACCGGGCGCCACATGTGCCGGTGATCGGGTAATCCCTTGGAGCTATGAGGGAAGTCATGCTGGACGAACGTGCCTTCGGAAAACTCACAAGTTACCTGAAACGCGTGCCGGCGGTGTTTGAGAACATTCAGACCGGGTCAAACGAGGACGAATGGTAGGTGACGTTCGACCTCGACATTCATCATGAGCTGGCGTGGAACGTCGTTCAGGAGCTCGCCTATGTAACCAACAATCTATCGGCAGGGGCAAAACTGCCGACCCGGTTCTATCCAAGTTCCCCACCGCCCTATTTGAACGGTGGTCCGGAGGAATTTCTGTCCTGGTGGATCGTTTGCAGTAATCTTGAATTCCGGCCTGGAACCGTCGCGGACTGGCTTGAAGGGCGCCTTCCAAAGCCTGTCGAAGACGAGAGCCAGTGGCACGCCGACGAAGACGGCTAGCGTGAGATGCATTCTCCACCGGCGTCATCCTTCGAGACGCTGCTAGCGCAGCTCCTCAGGATGACGTTTGTAGGTGCGGTGGACTTCCGGCCTGAGTGGCTACTCTAGCGGGCTGGATTACGCACCCATCTTGACCCGCTCCGGAAACGCGTCTGCAATTGATTTCCGGCTGGCTTCCAGAACACCGCGTTCGGTGATCAGGCCGGTGACAAGCCGGGCGGGCGTGACATCGAAGGCCGGATTGCCGACCTCGGAGCCGTCGGCGACGATGTCGATCGTCTCGATGGCGCCCGTCTGCGTGCGGCCGGTCATCTGGCTGACTTCCAGGCCGCTGCGCTCTTCGATCGGGATTTCCTGCACGCCGTCCGACAGCGAGAAATCGATGGTGGGGGAGGGCAGGGCGACATAGAAGGGCACGTTGTTGTCCCGGGCCGCCAGGGCTTTCAGATAGGTGCCGATCTTGTTGCAGACATCGCCGGTCGCCGTGGTGCGGTCCGTGCCGGTGATCACGATATCGACCTCGCCATGCTGCATGAGATGGCCGCCCGCATTGTCGACGATGACGGTATGCGGCACGCCGTGATGGCCAAGCTCCCAGGCCGTCAGGAAAGCGCCCTGGTTGCGCGGGCGGGTCTCGTCGACCCAGACATGGACCGGAATACCGCCATCATGGGACATGTAGATCGGGGCCGTGGCCGTGCCCCAGTCGACGGTGGCAAGCCAGCCGGCATTGCAGTGGGTGAGGATGTTCACCGGTTCGCCGGCGCGTTTCAGCCGGGCGATGGCGGCGATCAGCTCCATGCCATGCATGCCGATCGCCATGTTGATGGCAATGTCTTCATCGCAGATGGCATTGGCGAGCAGGAAGGCGGCTTCTTCGCGGGCCTCCGGGGTAACCTGAATGAGCGCCTTGCGCGCCTTGTCGAGCGCCCAATGCAGGTTGACCGCGGTTGGCCGGGTTTCCAAAAGCGCGGAGCAGGCGGCGTGCAGGTTGGCGTCGGAAGGGTCTTCGCGCATGGCAAGGGCGACGCCATAGGCGGCCGTTGCGCCGATCAGCGGAGCACCGCGCACCTGCATGACGCGGATCGCGTGGGCGGCGTCTGCCATCGTGTAGAGCCGGGCGATCTCGAACGCATAGGGAAACTTGGTCTGGTCGATGATCTCAACCGCGCTGCCATCCTCGGCGAGCCAGATCGTGCGGTACTTCTTGCCGTCGACATTCATGTTCACGCTCCCCGGAATATCCGATTTGTCTTTGCATAACCCATGATCAGGGGGCGGGCCAATGGTGGCTTGCTGGCTTCGGGTCAAAAAATGTCTTAATCTTTGTTAACCATGTTCGGATACCCGGTGGATAGCGTGCAGGGAAAAGGCCTGCGGCTGTTCCGTCCCGGTAAGAGTCAGTTAAGATTCTATTGACCAAGAGTAAAACGGAGTCAGGCACCCCATGTCTGAAATGCAGGATAACGTTGTCCCCCACACCCGCATGCGCTCCCTGCGGGACGCAATCCGCAAGGTGCAGCTTGGCGAGGTCGAGCGCTCGGATGTGGTGGTGGAACTGCAGGATACCGAGCGGGCGCGCCTCGACATGCTCGCGGACGAACTGAAAGACGTCTTCAAGGAAATCCCCCAGGACGACGACCAGTTTTCGCTGCAGATCATTTCCGGTTCGACGCCCCGGCTCTGGATTGACGCCACCAGCCACGTGGTGGTCGGCGGCGACCGGCGGACCTACCGGTTCCTGAAGGACACGCGTCTCGGCCGGGTGGTCATTCTGGAGACCGCCAATATCGACGACATGGCCGACTGCCTGACCGAATATATCGCCGAGCGGGTGCTGGAGCGGGAAAAGGCGCTGGAAGGCGACTGGCTCAACAACCGGCTGCGCCAGGTGGCGATTGACAGCCAGGTGGTGCGCGTCAAGGAAAGCCGGACGCCCTGGCTTGCCGTTGCCGGCGCTTTTGGCATCGGCATCGCTGCCGGTGTGGTCGGCCTGGTGGCCTTTGCCTGGTTCGCCAATCCGCTTTGAATTGCTACCGATCGTCCTGAATTCTGTGTCAACCCAGCGAAAACCTGGTACCAGGAAGCGGTGACCTGCCTGAGCCGACGTGATGTTGCTCGTTCAAACTTGTAGCAGCTGATCCCGGTTTGACGCTGTGGCAGGTATTGGCGAAAAAAATACGCCGTGCCGACGGTCTGAGGCAACAGGCAAATACAGGGACACCTGGGTCCCCGCTTTCGCGGGGATGACACCTCAGAAGATGCGGGGGGTGGGGAAGGCGTAACTAAGCCATATCCTTCACGCCGGAACCGCGACGTCCCGCTCTACCAAGAGCTTCACCGGCGCGTTCGGCGCATCGAAGCCGTGTTCCTCCATGCGGCAGGTCCAGCCTTCGTTGGTCCTTTCGATTTTGAACAGATTGTAGCGTGCTGCCGGTTTTTTGCCGCCCGGTGCACTTGTCGCGGAAGGCACGCCGACCACCGGAACGGGGCCGTCCGGTCCCTCGATTGTCTCGAAACTGTCGATATGGGTATGCCCGTGCAGGATCAGTTCCGCGCCGGCACGCTTGATGACGGCGCGCACGCGCGAGGCGTCCGACAGGCGCTTGTGCCAGCCGGTGGCTTTCCGGAAAGGCGGGTGATGCAACATGACAACCCGGAAACAGCCTTCCTTGCCGAGCTCTTCCAGAATGGCCCTGAGGCGTTTGCTCTGCGCGCTGCCGACCCGGCCGGTCGCGAACCAGGGACCGCTGGCACGCCCCGTGGTGACGCCGATCAGCGCGATGTCGCCACGTTTGCGGACATAGGGAAAGGTGGCTTCCGACCTGGTGCCGACGGCCGGGGCGTCCGCGGCATCGTCGCCGCACATATAGGGCCACCAGGCAGCCCGGGCGCGGCGCACGGCGCCGGGTACATAAGCGTCGTGGTTGCCGGGAACAACGGAGACGTCGTCCGGGTCTCCGACCTCTTCCAGCCAGTCGCGTGCGCCTGTGATTTCAAGTGGCAGGGCGATGTTGACCAGATCGCCCGTGACCGCGATGTGGTCGGGCGCCTTCGCCTTCATGTCCTCGACCAGCTGATCCAGGTAATTGGCCCCCATGATCTTTGAGCGGTTCCGCTGCCAGTTCAGGTAACCGAGCAGGCGCTTGGAAAAGAGCTGCAGCAGTTTCGGATCGGGCAGGGGACCAAGATGAGGGTCGGAGAGATGCGCAAGCGTGAACATGTGGCGCATCTTCAAAACGAAAGGCGCCGCGTCAAGGAGAAATGACGCGGCGCCATTGATCTTGGACTGAACCGGAAACCGGTGGTCCGGCTTATTTGCCCGGTTTGGCCGACTTGGCGGCCTTCGGAGCTTTTTGAGCGCTGGTGTCAGCGGAGCGCGTGGTCTCGCGCAGCGTCGCGTTCACAACATTCACAAAACCGAACATCTTGTGTCTCCGTTCAGTTCCCCGTCCGACCTTAGTTGGTCGGGAAGGTGGTCAGGGTTGCGACAACGCGCGGGTTGGTGAGGTCAACGGCAGGCTTCCACTGGTAGTGGTTGCGGTTGCGGCGGCGTTTTCCAAACAGTGCGTTCAACATTGGTCTTTTCCTTCGGACATCAGGCAGTCGGGAGAACTGCCTTCGAAATCATCTTGTTGCCCGATATATAGGCAACCTTCTCTCGAAGGAGGAGCGTTATTCTGAGTGAGCTGCATTGCAGCAATTGCATGGGTTAACAAAGCCTTTCCCGTTGGTTGTGTCTGTTATCCCGCCCGAAACACGGACCCGAACATGCTGAAACTGCTTTCCTTTCTTCCCACGAGCTGGACCATTCGCCTGATCCAGCAGGTCGGCCTGTTGCGCAACTCCTATACGCTGGAGGTGCGGGTCATCGTGGAAGACGAGACCGGCGGTGTGCTGCTGGTGCGGCACAGCTATCTCGATGGCTGGTATTTGCCGGGCGGCGGGGTCGAACGGGAGGAGACGCTGGCGGAGGCTGCGAGGCGAGAGGTTTTTGAGGAAACCGGGGTCACGGCGACCGAAGATCCGCAACTGCTCAACATCTATCTTCATACCGGTGGCACCCGGCGCGATCATGTCGGCCTGTTTCACCTGGCGAACTGGCAGCAGGCAGAGACCTTCCTGGCGCCAAACACGGAGATTGTCGAGGCACGGTTTTTTTCGCAGGAGGAACTGCCTCCGGGGCTTTCAAAGGCAACTGCGCGGCGGCTCAAAGAGTTCCGCGCAGGTACATTGTTGGATTCCAGCCGCTGGTAGCGGCAACAGCGGCAACAGCGGCGATCAGGCAGCGGCCTTGAACCGGTCCCGGTTATGCGGTGTGGTCAGGTCGAGGTCCGGGCCAACCGGTACGATCCTGGTCGGGTTCACACTTTCATGAGAGCCGTAATAGTGCTCCTTGATGGTCTTCATATTGACCGTTTCGGCAACACCCCGCACCTGAAAGAGCTCCCGCAGGTAATTGGAGAGGTTCGGGTAGTCCTCGATCCGGCGGATGTTGCACTTGAAGTGGCCGACATAGACCGGATCAAAACGCACCAACGTCGTGAACAGGCGCCAGTCGGCTTCCGTCAGGCGGTCGCCGACAAGGTAGCGCTGGCCGGAGAGCCGGTCTTCAAGGTCGTCAAGGGTCTCGAAAAGCGCGGTGACCGCGTCTTCATAGGCTTCCTGGCTGGTGGCGAAGCCGGACTTGTAAACACCGTTGTTCACCGTGTGATAGACGCGCTCGTTGATGGCGTCGATGTCAGCGCGAAGCTCTTGCGGATAGAAGTCGAGCGTCGAACCGGTCAGACCGTCAAAGGCGGAGTTGAACATACGAATGATTTCAGACGATTCATTGCTGACAATCGTGTTCTGTTTCTTGTCCCAGAGGACCGGCACGGTTGCCCGTCCGGTATAGTGCGGGTCGGCCTTGGCATAGAGATGCCAGGCGTATTTTGCCCCCACAAGCGGCTCTGCCTCGGCGAACTCCCAACCGTTTTCCAGCATCAAGGGCTGAACCGCGGAGAGGGAGATCTTGTCTTCCAGCCCCTTCAGCTTGCGGAAGATCATTGTGCGGTGGGCCCAGGGACAGGCATAGGAAACGAACAGGTGATAGCGTCCTGCCTCGGCCTTGAAACCATCCTTGCCAGTCGGTCCGGCGGAACCGTCCGCGGTGATCCAGTTGCGAAATGCGGCATCCTTGCGGACAAACCGGCCACCGGTGGATTTCGTGTCATACCACTGGTCTTTCCAGACACCGTCGACGAGCAGTCCCATGATGCACTCCCTTGCTGAATTGCTGTGCTGCGTTCGTTGGTTAGGTTGTGCGGGAACGCGCCATTTCAATCAACTGAATGCACTGTTGCTGATCCGTGAACAATCGAGGCCAACCTGGAAACAGCCAAAAAAGCGCTGGACCCGGCGCGGCAATGCGTGCTAACCGCTTTCGTCACTTGAGAAGTTGCCGGCGGATCGCGCCGGCACATGACGAGACTGGGATCCATGACCGCAGGTCTGACACTCCGACGACGAACCAGCCGACGAGATTTTTCTCGTTCGCACCGTCGCGGCTGACCTGATCCCGGAACCTTCTGATCCTTTCATCCGGGCCAACCGGCAGGCGCGTTTTAAAAAAGCTGCTTGCTGGAACTCGAATTATGAAACAGACGATGTGGGTCATCCGGTCCGAAGAAACTGCCGACAACGAGGCGATTGAAACCCTGCAGGCGGAAGCCTTCGGGCCTGGCCGTTTTGCGCGTACAGCCTTCAGGGTGCGGGAAAACGTGCCTCACCGGGCCGACCTGTCCTTTGTTGGCTTGTCCGGCGAATGTGTTGCCGGATCCATCCGTCTGACACCGATCCGGATTGGCGAGGCTGACGCCCTTCTGCTCGGGCCGTTGACCGTGTCACCGGAGTTCAAGAACCGCGGCCTCGGCAAGGCGCTGATGCGCACCGCCATGGAAGCCGCGGCCGCAGCAGGCGACACGGTCGTGCTTCTGGTCGGTGATGCACCCTATTACAGCCCTTTCGGTTTCCAGCAAGTGCCTCCTGGCCGGATCACGCTGCCCGGCCCGGTCGACCCTGCACGGCTCCTGGTGGCGCTGCTGAATGACGGTGACATGCCAAGCGGTGCGGTGCATGGAGAACTTGGCGGTTAAGCCGAGCTGGCCGGAAGCGCGCAGCCTGCAAGAAGAGAACCTGCCGAACAGGCAGCAAAAGAACCATGTTTTCAACACGTCAGCACGAGGAAACCGAAGTCCGGGAGTTGCTCGGCCAGGCCTGCCGGAGCTTGCGGGTTTTGTGTGTTGCAGAAAGCGACGAGGTTCTCATTTTCCTGATAGAGACGAAGACCCACTTCTTGCGCGGCTTTCTCGACGCCGGATTACTGTTCCTGGACGAATTCCGGCAAGGGGATACGTCCGAAGAGCTTGAAGACGGAGAAACCTTCATTCGTCTGGAAGACACCTATCCTCTCAAGGGCAAGACGATTGTGGCAGCCGAGATGAGAGGCGGTGCGTTTAGGCTTCGGTTTCAGGACGGCCCAGACGTCGTGTTTTGCGAGGAAAACGAGGAAACAAGGGTCCGCGTTTCAACGGAGCCAAACTAGGCGGACAGCAGCTTAACCTGGGCTCAAATGCGAGTTATCCCGGAGGCTTCCCGCCTTCGATGCCAAGTTGAGCCAGTTTTCTCATAAAGCCGGCATCGGTATTCAGGGTATGCAAGACCGTTCCATTGCTTCGGATATAGCTGATCAGTCCCCCGCCTTCGATCGGAAGCACGACCACTTTGTCGCGATTCCCGTCTATTTCGTGATCGGTTGCCTCGTCGATATTTGGCACCAGTTTGACCAGAGGAAGGCAGGGGTCTTCGTTGACAAGTACGAAACGCCCGGGACAGTTGTTGATCGGTCGCCAGAACCAATGCGCCTTCAATTCGTCAAAACACACTTTCGTCACTCGTGAGCTCTCGTCCCTGGTTTTCATCGATCCAGACCCTCCTCAGTGACGGTGCACCGGTCAGGAGCGTGAAGCCGAAGAGGCCGATCATCAGCGAATAACACCGTTGCCTGCACGGGGGTACCTCAACCATCCGGAGCATTGTGGCAGGGGCCTTCGATTGGGAACAGGCTGCGGATCAGTCTCTTAGTCCTGCCTTGTGCAAGGCGGCTCTTGCCCGAAACCGGACACGGGCGCATCTTTCCTTTTCGCTCTCCGACGCGTCTGCCGGACAACGGCAAATCCTCGACAGCCAGGCCATGTCTTCAGGGTCCAGCCAGAGAGCAACGCGTCCTTTTTCCTGTTCTTGCGCAGCATCTGTCGGAACGGGCCCACTCATGCGGTAACTCGCTTCTTCGTTTTGTCAGCGTGTCAGCGCCCTTCGCGATACCAGGTCAGTGACAGGGCACCGAGCAGGAGCGCAAGGCCGAACAGGCCGATCATCAGCGGATAACGGTCAATGCCGTTGAGGACGCTGGCTTCAGTCGCCTTCAGACCTATCCAGCCATTGCCGGCATAATTGGCCGATTCGCGCATGGAGACGACCCGCGGCGCGTTGAGATCGCCGCCAATGTCCCGCAGACGCTCCGACGCGCCTCCGGTGGCCTTGGTCAGTGGCGCCAGCGGTTCCGTCGAGGACAGGACGTCGGTGTATTCCCGCGGGTTCTGCGGGCCGACATGAATAAGCGCATTCATGTCGCCCTCCGAGATGGCAAACAGCCCTGTCTCGGTGACGGGAAGACCGCCGCGCCAGAGGCCCGGTTCCTGTTCGGTCAGCGCGACGTCCGTGCTGTCGCCTGTGGGGGACACCACGGTGACGTTGTCGATGGTTTCGCCGAGGGTCTGGCGTTCAATGACCAGTTCCGGACCCCGCAGGGAAACGTTGAGTGCTTCTTCCTCCAGATCCGGTTCCTGCATCAGCCAGTGGGCCAGCCGGCGCAACAGGGGCACATGCGGGCCGCCGCCTTCAAAGCCGCGCGCCCAAAGCCAGACATGATCGGACAGAAGCATCGCCACACGGCCTTCGCCTTCCCGGTTCAGAACCAGCAGCGGCGTATCGCTCGGACCCGACATCAGGGTCTGGCCGGCATCGAGTTCGGTGTCGACGGCGCGGAACCAGCGGCTCCAGGCGGGCGGGTCCTGTTCGGAGCCCGGCAGGCCGCGTGTGACCGGATGGCGTTCGCCGAGATTGGCGAGCGTTGCATGGAAGGGCTGTTCCAGAATGGTTCCGGTTGGCCGTGCGGGCAGGATCGGTGCCAGCGGTGTCCGGTAGAGGCTGCCACCTTCGGCATAATCTGGCCCACCCGCCAGCAGCACTGCTCCACCATCGCGCACATAGCGGGCGATGTTGTCGAAATAGAGCATAGGCAATACACCGCGGCGGACATAGCGGTCGAAAATGATCAGGTCGAACTCGTCGATCTTGACCGAAAACAGCTCGCGTGTCGGGAAGGCGATCAGGGACAGCTGATTGATCGGCGTGCCATCCTGTTTTTCAGGCGGGCGTAGAATGGTGAAGTGGACCAGGTCGACCGAGGCATCCGACTTGAGCAGGTTGCGCCAGGTGCGCTCGCCTGCATGCGGGGAGCCGGAGACCAGCAATACGCGCAGGTTTTCACGTATGCCGTCAATGGTGACGACAGCCCGGTTGTTCAGTGTGGTCAGCTCACCCTCGAGCGGTTCGGCGTCGAATTCGAAGATGTTGTCGCCGCCATGGGCAATCTCGACCGGAATGTCGATCTTGGCACCCGTGGTGGCCATGCGTTCGGTAATGACGGAGCCGTCGCGTTTGACGGTCAGGCGCACCTGGTCACCGGGGCCGGTGCCCTGGCCCTGGTCGACAACGGTCAGGCTGACGGTCTGTTCGGAGCCAACCAGGCCGAAGCGCGGGGCCTTGTCCAGGACGATGCGCCGGTCGCGCTCCTGCACCCGGCCGGTGATCAGACCGTGCACCGGGGCATCGAAACCGAGGGCGCCTGCGGTTTCTGGAATATCGTGGATCTGGCCGTCAGTGATGATGATCGCACCGCCGACGCGCTCAGGAGGCACATCGGCCAGACCGTTGGAAAGGGTCTGAAATACCTGCGTGCCGTCGCCCGAACCCGAATTGCGCGCTTCCAGCACACGCAGGTCGAACCCGGGCAGGGCCTCGATCCGCCGCTGGATTTCCGCAGCCGTTTCGTCGGTGGTTTCCGCGCGGCCGTCGAGACGCTGGCTCTGGCTCTTGTCGACCACGACAGCGACCACGCTGGAAAGTGGCTCCCGGTCCTCGCGTTCAATGGCGGGATTGGACAGCGCCAACACCAGAAGCGCCATGGTAAAGGCCCTGAGCAGCCAGCCGCGCAGGTTCAGATAGCCGGACAGGCCGGTCAGAAGCAGCGTGATGACGGCTCCGGTGATCAGGGCCCAAAGAGGCAGTAGCGGGTCGAAGGAAAGGGACCAGACCATCAGCGCTCCATCTGTCTCATTGGCCAAGCCGTTCGAGCAGGGCAGGAATGTGGACCTGATCGGCCTTGTAGTTGCCGGTCAGGCTGTACATGACGATGTTGACGCCTGAACGGAAGGCGTAATCCCTCTGGATCGGGTTGTTCGGAACTGTCGGGAACATGAATTCGCCGGTTTCGGTGATCGCCCAGGCCGCGGCGAAATCATTGCCGGTGATCAGGATTGGCGACACACCGTCGCCCGCGCGCACGGGCCTGTCGCCGCGCGCGGCGATTTCTTCCAGGCTCTCAACCCAAAGCGGGCTGGTGGCATAGCGCCCGGGGAAGGTGTCCAGCAGGTAGAAAGCCTTTGTAAGGACATGATCGGGCGGCACCGGCTCAAGCGGCGGCACATCCAGATCCTCCAGGATCTCGCGCAGTTTCAAGGTTGCCGGCGTCGAGCCGAAGCCGGTGGCCGAGGCGTTGATGTGATCGCGCGTGTCGAACAGGATGGTGCCGCCATTGCGCATGAAGGTGTCGATGCGGGCAATGGTCTGATCGCCAGGTTTGTCCATCGCGGGATCGATCGGCCAGTAGAGCAGGGAATAGAAGGCCAGTTCATCGCGGGCGATGTCGACGGCGCTCGGCGCACCCGGCTCAAGTGCTGTGCGCTCGGCCAGAAACTGGGAGAGGCCCGACAGGCCCGCCGCACTGGCATCGTCGATTTCCGGATTTCCGGTCAGGACATAGGCGAGCCTGGTGTCCAGCGTCGATTCAAGCGCCTGCAATTCGCTGTTCGTCGATTGTGCGAATGCCCGATCGGCGCCGAGGCTCACCAGAAGCACCGAGCCGAGCAGGAGGGCAAAGGCCGCGTTGATATGCCGGCTCCGCATGCCGATGCGGCTGAGGCCGCCGGCAAGCAGGAACACGGCAATCGCATCGACCACCATCAACAGGAACGCAAGGGTGAAGAAGACGGCTCTGAGGTCCAGCGGGTCCGTGGTCGGATAGGGAGCTTCCGCAAGGCTTTCCCCAAAGACCGACAGGTCGAGCGGGGCCAGTTCGTCTTCCCTTTTCATCAGGTTGAGCGCGCGGAACCCGTCCTCAGTGCCATAGAGACCGGGCGGTGTGCGGCGGCTGGCATCGGCCCGCTGGAAGTCGGCGGCGCTGACAGGTGTGACCTCGACAGGCGGCGGACCGAACCGGCCGAACCCGTCCAGCAGTCTGAGGGGCGGCAGGACGCTGCTGGATTGTGTTCCGTCCTCTGCGGTCTCCGAGGCGGCAACCACATTGGAAACGGACAGGATCCGGCGCAACATGTTCAGGAAAACACCGGACAGCGGCAGGTTGGACCAGGCGGAATCGGCCGTGACGTGAAACAGCACCACGGATCCGGCTCCGATCGGCGCAGCGGTCACCAGAGGCGTGCCGTCCTCCAGCATGGCCCAGGTGCGCTCCGGCAGGTCGGAGGTCGGTTCGGCGAGGACCTGACGGGTCACGGTCACTTCTTCAGGCACTTTCAACCCGGCAAAGGGCGAGCCTTCCGGAAAATCAGCCAGGTGCTGCGGCTGTTTCCAGCTGAGCGATCCGCCGAGCGACCGGTCGCCGGCTCTGAGACGCACAGGGATCAGTGCATCGCTGCCGCCCGCGGTGCGGGGGCCCGCGAAGCGCACCAGCATGCCGCCGTTTTCGACCCACTCGCGCAAGGTGGCTTCCGTGGTGTCCGGCAGGCGGCCGACATCGGCCAGAACCAGCACGGAGATGCCCTGGTCGATCAGCGCGGGAACGGCCTCGTCAATGTCGCTGACCCGGGGGCGGCGAATGTCGGAAAAGGGCAGCAGCGCACGTTCAAGATAGTAGACCGGTGACAGCAGCGGCTGGTCGAGATCGCCGGACTGTCCGGAAATCAGGCCGACGGTCCGGCGGCGCCAGCTGTCATCCACCAGCTGCACGGCCCCGGCGGCGGCCTCACCGGCAATTTCGACGCGGGCTATGTCGTTGCGCAATTCGCTCGGCAGTTCGAACCGGGCTTCGGTTTCCGTCGCACCGCTGTCGAAATTGACCTGCACTTCGCCAAGGACCAGTCCTTTCAGATCAAGGGCGCGTACGGTTGCTGCGCCGAGTTTCTGATCAGGATGCCGTGCGACTTTCAAGGTCAGCGCATCGGTGTCGTTGTTCAGGTCCTTCAACCCCATGGGCGTGTCGAGACCGGTGAAGACGGTGATCGGCACCTGGCCGACAATGTCGGCGAGGTCGTCGACAAAGGAGCCGCTGGTGTTGGTGCCGTCAGACAGCCAGATGATCGCGGACGGCGGCGTGGCCTGTGCGGCCTTGCGCAGGCCAAGGCTGAGTTCGGCGCGCAGCGGCGGATAGGGTCTCGGTTCGAGAGCGCGCAGTTTGTCCAGTGCGGTTGTCGCGCTTTCCGGCGCAAAATTCTGGCCCGGGCCTTCCGCGGTGGCGGCGAAGAGCAACGGTTGGCCCTCCTGTTCCGCAGCTGTCAGGATGCGTTCGGCGGCGCCAACCTGAGTGTCCCAGCTCCTGGCGGATGTCCAGCCATTGTCGACCAGAACCCAAAGCACGCCGTCGCCGGTCTCGAGCGGTTCGGCCGAGCGCCAGACCGGGCCTGCCAGGGCGAAGATCAGAATGGCGGCCAGCAGAAGCCGCAAGAGCGTCAGCCACCAGGGGCTCCGCTGCGGGGTTTCTTCATGCTGGTCGATATCGAGCAGCAGCCGGGTCGGCGGAAACTGGATTTCACGCGGCCGGGGCGGCGTGAGACGCAGCAGCCACCAGATCACCGGCAAAAGCGCTAGAGCAGTGAGGATCCACGGTGCTGTAAAGGTCAGGGGAAGGCCGGCAAACACGGGTCAGGCGCCTCCCTGCTGCATCACATCAAGGGCGCCGGAGAGGGCGCTGTGCAGGACCAGCAATGGTTCGGAGGCCGGTCTGTCCGTGTGATGAAGGACATAGGTCCAACCTGCCTTGCGGGCCATGTCGCGCAGTTCCGCACGGTGGGCTTCCAACCTGGTCTGGTAATCCTCGCGCCATTTTTCGGCGCGTCCCGCGGTCAGGCGCACGCCAAGTTCCGGATCGGTGAATTCCACACGTCCATCGAAGGGAAAGGTCTCTTCAATCGGGTCGAGCACCTGAACCAGGTGTCCGCGGGCACCGGTGCTGGCGACACGCGACAGCCATTCGGCGATGTCTTCGAGCGGGTCCAGGAAATCCGACACCAGCACCACATCGGCAAAACGTTGTACGGCCGTTGTGTCCGGCAGGGCGATCGGCCGCGACAGGTGGGTCAGCGCGTCGGCAAGGCGTTCTGCCGCCCGCCGGTCCGAGAACGGCCGGGTCAGGCCGGGCAGGCCGATGCGTTCACCGGTTTCCGCCAGCATGTCGGCCAGGGCCAGCATGAGCACGATAGACCGGTCCCGCTTGCTGACCTCCGCCAGCCGCGAACGGAACACCATGGAGGGCGAGAGGTCGGCCCAGAGCCAGACCGTGTGGGCCGCTTCCCATTCGCGTTCGCGCACATAAAGGTGGTCGTCCCGGGCAGAGCGGCGCCAGTCGATGCGCTTGGCCGGTTCGCCCATGTAGAACGGCCTGAATTGCCAGAAGCTCTCGCCGGGGCCGGCGCGCCGCCGGCCGTGCCAGCCGGCAATGATCGAACTGGCGACGTGACTGGCCTCGACCAGGAGATCCGGCAGCGCATCGGCGACCGAGCGCGCCTCGCCGATGACATTCGGCCAGGTCTGCGGGTCGATACCGGACTGTGCGCTGCTGGGATCCATGCTCTCGGGCTCCTGACGTTGCCTGTTTGTGACTTAGGTGATCTGTTCTTTCACGCGGCGAATGACATCACGGACCGTATGACCGTCGGCGCGGGCGGCAAAGGTCAGCGCCATGCGGTGCTGCAGAACCGGTTCGGCCAGTGCCAGAACATCGTCGACCGACGGCGCCAGGCGGCCATCGACCAGCGCGCGGGCGCGTACGGTCAGCATCAGTGCCTGGCTGGCGCGGGGGCCGGGGCCCCAGGCAATCAGCTTGGTGATATCGGAAGAGGCGCCGCCTTCATCCGGCCTTGCAGAACGCACCAGTTTCAGGATCGCTTCCACGACGGATTCACCAACGGGCATGCGCCGGACAAGTTGCTGGTAGTCCATGAGTTCACTCGCCGACATGGCCACCTGCGCCACGGCCTGGTCGGCACCGGTGGTTTCCAGGAGGATGCGGCGCTCGGCTTCCAGGTCCGGGTAATGCACGTCGATCTGCATCAGGAACCGGTCAAGCTGGGCTTCCGGCAGCGGGTAGGTGCCTTCCTGTTCCAGCGGGTTCTGTGTGGCCAGCACGTGAAACGGACGTGGCAGGTCATGCGGGTGTCCGGCCACCGTGACGTGGTACTCCTGCATCGCTTGCAGAAGTGCCGACTGGGTGCGCGGGCTGGCCCGGTTGATCTCGTCGGCCATGAGCAGCTGCGAGAACACCGGCCCCGGAATGAAACGGAAGGAGCGGCCGCCGTCGCTGCTCTGCTCCATCACTTCCGCGCCGAGAATGTCGGAGGGCATCAGGTCCGGCGTGAACTGAATGCGCCGGGCATCGAGGCCGAGAACGGTACCGAGGGTTTCCACCAGCTTGGTCTTGGCGAGGCCGGGCACGCCGACCAGCAATCCGTGACCGCCGGCCAGAATGGTCACGAGCGATTGCTCGACGACGGTCTCCTGACCGAAGATGATCTGGGCGATGTCGGTCTTGGCATCCGAGATGCGGGCAACGGCGCGTTCGGCGCTTTCAGCAACGGCGGCAAGGTCTTCTTCGCTGGGGCTGGAGGGGGAAACAACGCTCATGAATCACCTTTCGCGTATTGTTCTAACCGGCTGTCAGACCCAAATAACGGACGCTGTGCCTGTCACCGTGGTTGCTGCGACTCTTGCAGTCTGACACCATATAAATCAGTAGATAAGGCGCAATTGTGCGCCATACAGTGGAAAGGTCCAAGATTCTTTCCATGCCTTGGGGAAAAGGTCTTGCATCCTCTGGACAGCGGCGGAAGGCAAATGATCGTGAAGGGACGGGGCTTGGTAAAAATCCGGGTGGTCCGGTCAGGCGACGGGCAGGGGTGAGCGAGGACATGGCGGAAAAAACCGCAACTGAAACAAAGACCATGCCGGCGGGGCTTCAGGCCCTGATGAGCCGTGCGGATGCGAGTGGCAAGGCACCGCCGCCGGTCGAAAAATGGAACCCGCCCTTTTGCGGTGACCTGGACATTCGCATCGCGCGGGACGGGACCTGGTTCTATCTGGGGTCCCCGATCGGGCGCCTGCCACTGGTCAAGCTCTTTGCCTCCGTGCTGCGCCGGGATGAAGATGGCAAACACTACCTGGTCACGCCGGTTGAAAAAATCGGCATCACGGTGGAAGACGCGCCGCTGTTGGCGGTCGAGATGGCGGTGGAAGGATCGGCGTCCAGCCAGGTACTCACCCTGCGGACCAATCTGGGAGATGCCGTGACCGCCGGTGCCGATCACCCGATCCGGTTTGAAAAAGAACCGGACAGCGGCGGATTGAAACCCTATGTTCATGTCAGAGGCCGGCTCGAAGCGCTGTTCACACGGGCGCTGATGTATCAGCTGGCCGAGCTGATGGAAGAACGGGACACCGATAGCGGGGTTGAAATGGGGATCTGGAGCGGTGGTCGCTTTTTTGCGGTTGGTCCGGATCTTCTGGCCAATCCGGAGGATGTGCATGACAATTGACACTGGATCGGTTGGCCCGGCTGCATGACTGTTCCGCTCATGACTGACAGCTTTGACACCCGCGCCTGGATTGATGGCCTTAGAACCCGGCTGTCTGAGGCGACCGCGCTGGAAAAAGCCGGTGACGGCGTCAGGGAAACCGGCGACCATATTCTCAATCCGGACCTCGGCCCTTACGCAAAATGGGACGGTCCGCCGCGCGATGCAGCGGTGCTGATCGGCCTGCTGGAACGCGGGGACGGACCGAATGTGGTGCTGACACAGCGGACGGGGCACCTGAATTCTCACGCCGGTCAGGTCGCTTTTCCAGGTGGAAAGATCGATCCGACGGATGACGGTCCGGTGGAAGCGGCGCTGCGCGAAGCCGATGAGGAAATCGGTCTCTCTCCTGCGGCAGTCGAGCCTATCGGCCATCTGGCGCCCTATCTGACCGGGTCGGGTTACCGGGTGGTGCCGATCATCGGCCTGATCCGGACCGAAACCGCGTTCCGCCCCAATCCGGACGAAGTCGAAGACGTTTTCGAAGTGCCGCTCAATTTCCTGATGGATCCTGCGAACCATCAGAAGCTCAGCCGGAAATGGCAGGGCAAACGGCGCTACTTCTATGCAATGCCCTATGGTGAGCGCTATATCTGGGGCGTCACCGCGGGAATCATCCGCTCCTTGTACGATACGGTTTATCGCTGATGTTTCGTGTTTTCCTGGCACATCTTTTTCTGTTCCTGCTTCCCTTTTTCGGCTATGCGCTTTGGCTCTGGATGAGCAAGAAAAGCAATCATCCGGAGCGCTGGTCGAAAGGGCCAATTGCCTGGCTGACGCTGACGGGTCTTGTGCTGGTCATTGCCGGTCTGGTCAGCATGGCAACCCTCACACGAAGCCCGGAAGGCGCCAACTACATTCCCTCGCAGATGCGCGATGGCGTATTTGTTCCGGGGCGGTACGAATAAGGTCATGACGGCGGACGCAATTCATCGCCTCAGCCAAGCCGATTGGCTGAGAACGGACGGCATTCAGGCGGTTTTTTCCGCAATCGAGCAGCAAGGCGACGAAGCCCGCGTTGTTGGCGGCGCCGTGCGCAACACCTTGCTGGATCATCCCGTTCCGGATGTCGATATTGCCACGACCGCGACGCCGGAAACCGTTACGGCACGTGCGCTGGCCGCCGGGCTGAAGCCGATCGGCACAGGCATCGATCATGGAACGGTGACCGTGATTGCCGGCGGATTTCCCTATGAAGTCACCACGTTGCGCGAAGACGTCGAAACCTTCGGTCGCCAGGCCAAGGTCGTGTTTGGCCGGAACTGGACCCGGGATGCGGAACGGCGCGACTTCACCTTGAACGCACTTTATGTCGACCGCCACGGTAGCTTGCATGACCCGCTTGGCGGACTGGAGGATTGCCTGGCGCGCCGCATCCGCTTCATTGGCGATCCGGACAAGCGGCTGCAGGAAGATTATCTTCGTATCTTGCGGTTCTTCCGGATCTATGCGGCCTACGGTGCAGGTGACATGGATGCGGAAGGCCTTGGTGCCTGCCTGCGGCAGCGTGATGGCCTGCGGCATTTGTCGGCGGAACGGATCGGTCACGAAATGCGGCGGCTGCTCAAGGCGCCGCTTGCCGGCCCGGCCCTCAGAATGATGAATGATTGCGGGCTCTGGGAGATCGCGACCGGCGGCTTGGCGCGTGTTGAAGATTATGACGCGCTTCGCCGTCTGCAACCAATTGCCGATGAAGTGCTGGATCCTGAACTGGGTCTTGTGGTGCTTGCCGGGTTCGTGCGCGAAGACCTGGAGCGGATCTGCGACCGCTTTCGGCTCTCCAATGCGGAGCGGGGGCGGATGCGGACGGCCTGGGCTGGGCTGAAGCGCCTTCGTGGAATGGGCCAGCTGCCTGACGCGGCGGATATGATCTATGAATTCGGACGTCAGGGCGCGATCGACGGTCTGCTCGCGCATTGGGCCGGTTTGAGCGCTCAAGGCACGGCAGAGGACAAGGATTTTGGAGAGTTTCTGGCGCAATTGCGACAGGTCAGCCAACCGGAATTTCCGCTGAAAGGGGCGGATCTGATTGCGATCGGTCACACGCCCGGACCGACTTTGGGCGATCTTCTGAAGACGCTCGAGACGACATGGCGCGACAGCCGTTTCCTGCTGGACAGGGAAGCCTTGCTGGCGCAGGCCAACAAGGACGCTTAAGCATTTTTTAGGGGGCTACACGCCACAGCTTGACCGACATATTGTTAGCGGAACGGTTTCAAGGGCTTGTTCGGCGGAGCTTGTAATAGACGAGGGTGGAAATGGAAATTGTTCTGATATCGGACGGTCCGCTTCCGCTTGAAAGCCCGGTCAGGAAACTGCCTTTCTTCTTTCCGGCACGGCTTGTTCACATGGCCAAGGTCTCTCCCCGCACCGTGGGAGACGCAAGAATTGGCGTGGTGGAGCTTCTGAATGCGACCGATGCCGGGCTGACTGCATTGAAGAATTCCTGGGGGAGCATCGCCGAGATACCGGTGATCTGCCTTGTGGACCGGAAGAACCGGCGCGAGGTCATCCAGGCGTCGGCCCTGGGCAAGACCCAGGTGCTGGAGCGGGAGACGCCGCTGGCGCTGCTCCTGCGCACGATCAGGGGAAAGGTCGAATTCGACCCTCTGGGAGACGTTCCGGCAAGTGTTCCGGAGACGACCCTGGAAGCCTATCGAAAAGGCAATGCCTTCCTGGAAAGTCTTGCGCTGTCGACGGCGGATGGGTCGAAGATCCAGATCAACCTGCTGAATGAAAGTGCAGCTGAGGTTCTGTCCGCTCTTGAACTCGACGGCATGTCATCCTGGGTCGACGCCGTGCAGGCTCATCATAGCCCGACCTACTGCCATTCCCTGATGGTCGCCGGTCTTGCGGGTGCGTTTGCCGGTCATCTCGGCTGGAGCAAGGCCGACTGCCTGGAAGCCGTTGCAGGCGGTCTGCTGCACGATATCGGCAAAATGCGGATCCCGCTTACCATTCTCGACAAGGCTGACAAGCTGACCGAGGATGAACGGAAGATCATCGCCAAGCATCCGCAGTTTGGCCGGGACATCTTGAAGCCGAGGCTCGAGGTGCCCTTCGACATCAAGAAGATGGCGATTCAGCACCATGAATATCTCGACGGGTCGGGCTATCCGGATGGTCTCAAGGGCGATCGGATTTCACCAAAGGTCCGTCTGATGACGATCTGCGATATCTTTACGGCCCTGACCGAAACACGCGCCTACAAGGACGGTCTGCCGGTGCGGGCTGCGCTCGGCACCATGAAGGAAATGGGCAGGAAACTGGATCAGGACATGCTGAACCAGTTTGCGCGCATGGTGATCGATCGGGACTTCGGCGACATCAGCAGAGCCTAGTGGCCTTGCTGCAAAGTGGCAGGAACCGTCAGGGCCACTTCACCACGGGCGGCATGGAGGACAGGATCGAAGAGACGTTGCCGCCGGTCTTCAACCCGAAAATCGTGCCACGGTCGTAAAGCAGGTTGTATTCGACATAGCGCCCGCGCCGGACCAGCTGTTCCTCCCTGTCGGCGTCCGTCCAGGTCTTTGCGAAGTTGCGTCGTACAAGCTCCGGATAAATGTTCAAGAAGGCCAGGCCGACATCCCTGGTGAAGGCAAAGTCGGCGTCCCAGTCACCGCTGTTGAGGTAGTCGTAGAAGATGCCGCCGATGCCGCGCGGCTCGTTGCGGTGTTTCAGGAAGAAATAGTCGTCGCACCAGGTCTTGTAGGCGCCGTAGTCGGCTACGTCATGGGCGTCACAGGCAGTCTGCATCGCTTCGTGAAAACTGACGGTATCCTGGTCCTGCTGCGTGCGCCTGGCGTCGAGAACCGGTGTCAGGTCGGCACCGCCGCCGAACCACTGCCGTGTCGTGACCACCATGCGCGTGTTCATGTGAACCGCAGGCACGTGCGGGTTCTGCGGATGGGCGATCAGGCTGATGCCGGAGGCCCAGAAACGCGGGTCTTCGTTGGCACCGGGGATCTGACCCCTGAACTCGGGCGAGAACTCGCCGTGGACCGTTGAGATATGAACGCCAACTTTTTCAAAAACGCGGCCGTGCATCATGGACATGACGCCGCCGCCGCCCTTTGCTCCGGTGCTGTCGGTCCGCTCCCACGGGGTGCGTTCGAACCGGCCGGCCGGCTGGTCGGCAAGCGGCCCGTTCAACGTACCGAGTTCGTCCTCCAGGTCTTCGAACGCCTGGCAGATCCGGTCGCGCAACTCCTTGAACCAGGCGGGCGCGGTGGTTTTCTTGTCGTCGATGCCATCCGGAATGGGGCCGCCGCGGTTTTCGGGGGAAGGTGCGTTCATGACATCGTCCTAAGCAAAGAAATGTGCAACCGCTGACGCGGTGCCTTCAAAAACACTACCCTGTGCTTCTAGGAAATGTGCCTGTTTGCCGCAAGGCTTCTCCAAGTGCCATGCCGCAAGTGACCGCAACGTTGATCGATCGCATGCCCTCGGCCATCGGAACGGTCAACCGTGCGTCTGCCGTTTCGTGAATGCTGTCGGGAACGCCGGTGCTTTCGCGGCCCAGGAAGAGAATGTCGTCGGCGCAATACCGGAACCCGGTGTAGGTGTCAGTCGCCTTGGTGGTCAAAAGCACCATGCGCCTCCTGAGCGGTGTGCGCCAGGCCTCGAACTGCTCAAACGAAACGTGCCGGGTCATGGCCGCGCGTTCCAGGTAGTCCATGCCGGCCCGTTTGAGCGCACTGTCGGAAATCGGAAAGCCGGCGGGTTCGATGATGTGCACCCGCACATTCATGCAAGCGGCAAGACGCAGGATGGTTCCGGTGTTCTGTGGAATATCCGGCTGATAAAGCGCGATATCTGGCATGGTGACCTGTGTGAAATCTCAACTGGGCGGGGCATATCAGCAGATTGTCGTGAGCGCAAAGCACGTGCGGCTGTTGGTCTTGAGGCACAGGCTCGTTTGGACGTCGGGTCCGAGTTGAGGGCGACTTTCGGCGGTCTCCGTAAAATTTCCTTAATGACGCTGCGTTAATTTGAGCGTCTGCGTTTCATCAGGAGGCTGCAGCGGCAGGTGTTGATGCGAGAGAAACGATTTACCTTCGGTTCGTTTGTTCTGCTGCTGTCTTTGATGCAGACAGCCGGTGCTGCCGCAGAGCAGGTTCTCCTTGTTCAGGACGATTCCTACATGCCCTATATGGGCGCGGAGCAAATCGACGCCGTCGGGATCTACAGCGATATCCTGGATGAGGCCGGCGAGAGACTTCAAAAAAGTGAGTTTGCGCTACAGGCGGTCCCCTGGCCAAGAGCGATAGAGCTGGTTCGCGGCGGTGGCGCCCAAGGACTTGTCGGAACTTATCACAGGCCGGTTGTGAGACCCTGGATCCGGTACTTTTCCGTTCCCCTGTTTACCGAACAGGTCAGCGTCTATTGCCGACCGGGTGTTGCCCGGCAGGGTTGGTCCTATCCTGATGACTTCAAGGGGCTGACCTTCGGAAACAACACCGGCTTTCGAACGCCGGGGGCACGTTTCTTTGAACTGGTAAAGGCCGGCGACATCACGCTGCTTGAAGCCCAGACAACAGAGATGAACCTCAACATGCTGGAGCTTGGCCGCCTCGATTGCTACGTCCAGGAGCAGCTCACGGCCGAGCGGGAAATCCGCCGCAATAACCTGAAGAATGTTCAACGGGTGCAAACCATCAGTTCCGAAACGGCGCATATCGGCTATTCCCAAAGCTGGATTGGCCCTGACGCTGATGCCTTCATCGCCGAAATGGATCGGGTGCTTACAGAAATGCACCAGGACGGGTCGGTCAACCGCATCATCAGCGCTTACCTGGGGTCTTCGTAATTACGCTGACCCTACTGGAAGAATTTCAGGTAATCTTATTGCAATTACTGCTGGTAATTTCCCGGTTTAATGTTTGGGGAAACTTCTCTCTACACAATATTAGAGTGCTAAATCGCAAGTAGTGAGGAGTATTCAAATATGTACCGTGAATTGCATTCCCTATTTGCTTCAACTCTACTCGTTGTGGGCGTTGTCTCCGGACCGGCCGTGGCTGCGGAGATCGTGCTCGTTCAGGATGAGGCCTATCCGCCATACATGTTGAAAGAGGGAGCGGACGCGTCGGGGATCTGGGCCGATGTGGTGAAGGAGGCCGGCCGGCGAATGGACGGCATGTCATTCAAGCTGGATGCCGTGCCATGGTCACGTGCCGTGGGACTGGTCGAGAAGGGCAGGGCCCATGGACTGGTCGGAACCTATTACAAGCCTGAAGCGCGCCCCTGGATCGCAACCTATTCCGAACCGGCCATGACAGAACAGGTCAGCGTCTATTGCCATCCGGGTGTCGCCAAGGCGGACTGGACTTACCCGGACGATTACAAGGGACTGACCTTCGGCAACAATACCGGTTTCCAGACACCTGGCGCCAAGTTCTTTGCCATGGTTGAAGCCGGTGACATCACGCTCCAGGAAGCGCCGAGCACGGAACAGAACCTGAAGAAACTCTCTGCAGGTCGCATCGACTGTTATGTGCAGGAACGCCTCTCGGCGGAAATCGCGATCAATTCCGGCGGCATCGACAATGTCGAACGCGTGACGGATGCCAGTTCGGAAGAGTCCTTCATCGGCTATACCGACACCTGGACCGGACCGGAAGCGGAAGCCTTCATCGCCGCCATGGACAAGGCGATCAAGGAAATGAAAGCCGACGGGACGATCGACAAGATCATCAAGAATTACGTTGGCGGTTAGAACTTCGGACCTTCCGACCCCAAATGGGGTCGTCGGCTGAAGCAACCGGGAAACTGCGTTTCCGCGCCAACAGGACCCCTTTGGCGCGGACGCAGCAAAAGACTGTCACACAAGCTCGTGCTCTGCCCGTTCCGGGCGAGAGCGCGTCAAATTGCAACGCCATCTGAGTAGGCACTCTCGACTGACCCCGCTATGATGGTGGCGGTGTGTTTCCGGCGATTCCAAACTGGTGAGAAAAGAGGTGGCACAACACCCGTTCCTGTTCTGGCCAAGATCTTTGCTGCTTGCTGCAGCATGCATATTCGCGACCGCAGCCGCGGCGCAGGGTGAAGAGCCTGTCGAAACCGTGACGATGGTTCAGGATGCGGGTTACCCTCCCTACATGATGCAGACAGTGTCGGGGCCGCAGGGCATCTATGCCGATATCATCAGGGAAGCCGACCGGCGCATGCCTGGCTACGAAATCGATCTGAGGGCCTTGCCATGGCCACGCGCCCTGCATCTGGTCAGCACGGGCCGCGTTCAGGCACTCCTTGGAACCTATTACCGCCCAACGACGCGGCCCTGGCTGAGAGAATACTCTGCTGCGCTCCTGTACGAGAGCGTTTTTGTCTTCTGCCGGAAGGGAGTTGCTCAAAAGGGCTGGACCTACCCGGATGACTTTTCAGGTCTCGTCTTCGGAAACAACAGCGGCTTCTCGACGCCGGGATCGGCGTTCTTCGACATGGTTGCCAGGGGCGAGATCTTCCTGAACGAGGAGCAGACGACGGACCTGAACCTGAAACTGCTGCATCTCGGCCGTGCTGATTGCTATGTCCAGGACAAGTCCGTGGTCGACCCGATTTTGGACCAGGGGCAGTACGACAGGATCGAGCCAGTGAAGCAGCTGACTTACGAGGCTGCCTTTGTCGGGCTTGCCGAAACCTGGGCCCCCGCCGCAGCGGATCGGTTCAAGATGGAACTGGACCGGGTTCTGAAAGACATGAGGCAGGACGGTACTGTCGACCGAATTGTTTTCAGCAATATCATGGATTGACGCCTTTCGAGGAGCTGGATCCTTTGGCCCTTTCTTTTCGTTGGGCCAACCGTTGCACCCTTGCGTAGGATAGAGGCAAGAATCGTTTCCCCTTTTTTTGGAACTTGTCCGTGTCTCCGTTGTTCCGCCTTTTTGAATCCTGGATAGACGCTTTCCGGGAGCCGCCCAAAGCCGAAATGCCGCGCGGCGGCATCGCCTTCCTGTTTTACTTCGTATCTCAGGTGCGCTGGCCGTTTGCGGCCATGCTGGCGCTGGGGGGCGCAGCTGCCTTTGTCGAGGTCGCCATCTTCAACTTTCTCGGCGACCTGGTCGACCTCCTTGAAAACGGCAACCGGGAAACATTCTTTTCCGACCACGGCTGGACCCTGGCCGGCATGGCGTTTGTGGTGCTGGTGGTGCGGGTTATCGTCAATTCCTTGATGGCGCTGGTCGAAGAACAGACCGTCGTTCCGGGGTTCTTCAATCTGGTGCGCTGGCAATGCCATCAACGGGTCATGAAACAGAGCCTGAGCTACTTTCAGGATGATCTGGCGGGGCGCCTTTCGCAGAAGGTGATGCAGTCCGGCATGTCGGCCGGCGACTTCATGATCAACCTGCTTCAGGTCGCCTGGTTCATTGTTGTCTATGCCCTTACGACGCTGGTTCTGATCACGGAGCTTGATCTCCGTCTGGGAATTCTGGTCGCGCTGTGGCTCGCCTGTTTTGCCGCGGCAGCGCTGAATTTTGTCCCGCGTGTGCGTGTTGCCGCGAAAGATCTCGCCCATTCCTATTCCGGTGTGACCGGACGGCTCGTGGACACCTATACGAATATTCAGTCGGTCAAGCTTTTCGGGTCCCTCGAAGAGGAAAACCGCGGCGCGCGCGGTGCCGTTGAAGGCTTTCTCGACAAGATGAAGGTGTTCACCCGCTTGCTGACCTCGATCCGGATGACGATGTCCTTCATCAACGGATTGCTGATTGTTGCCATTGCCGGCATGGCGCTCATGATCTGGCAGGATGGCGGCATCAGCACCGGGCATGTCGCCTTTGCCCTCAGCCTGATCCTCAGGCTCAACATCCTGCTGAACCGCCTGTTCAATCAGCTCAACGGCCTGTTCCGGCAATTCGGGTCGATGCAGGACAGCATGGAAACGGTGGTCAAGCCGATCGCGCTGAGCGACGATCCCCAGGCGTTGGACCTGAAGGTCTCCAAGGGCGCCATCTCCTTTGAAAACATCCGCTTTCACTATGGCAAGGCAGGAGGTGTCATTGACCACCTCAACTTGTCTATTGAGCCTGGTGAGCGCGTCGGCATTGTCGGCCCTTCCGGTGCCGGTAAAACCACCATCACAAGCCTGCTGCTAAGGTTTTATGATGTCGAGAGCGGGCGCATACTGATAGACGGGCAGGATATCCGGACGGTTCGTCAGGAGAGCCTGCGCCGGTCCATCGGCATGGTGACCCAGGACCCGTCACTGCTGCACAGGTCCATCCGGGAGAATATCGGTTATGGGCGCAGCACAGCCGGCGAAGACGAGATTGTCGAAGCAGCGCGCCGGGCGCACGCGCTGACATTTGTTGAGGCGCTGGAAGACAAGCGCGGGCGCAGGGGGCTGGATGCCTTTGTTGGCGAGCGCGGTGTGAAACTGTCCGGTGGGCAGCGGCAGAGGATCGCGATTGCGCGCGTGCTTTTGAAGGACGCGCCGATCCTGGTGCTCGACGAGGCGACATCGGCACTGGATTCGGAAGTCGAAGCGGCGATCCAGGACAATCTTCAGGCCCTGATGACCGGCAAGACGGTGATCGCGATTGCGCACCGGCTGTCGACAATCGCGGCCCTGGACCGACTGATTGTCATGGACAAGGGCCGCATCGTGCAGCAGGGAACGCACCAGACCCTGCTGGAGCAAGCCGATGGTCTCTATGCGCAGCTCTGGCACCGGCAGTCGGGCGGTTTCCTGAAATCTCAAACGGAGCCTATTTGAGGTCCGGCACGGAAAACGCCTCAAGATCGGCGTTTGTCTGATCCGGCTAGGGGCGGCGGACGTAAAGCTCTCAGACCGCAACAGAGATTTCCATGCTCAAGCTTATCATCGCCTATGTCACGACGGCCCTTGTGTTCCTTGCCATCGACTATGTCTGGCTGACACAGGTTGCCACCCGTTTCTATTTCGATCGGATCGGACACCTCCTGATGGAGAAGCCGAACCTGGCCGCGGCCGGCGTTTTCTACATCATCTATGTGATCGGCATCGTCATCTTCGCCGTTGCGCCAGCCTTGCGGAGCGAGAGTATCGTGACCGCGATCACCTATGGCGCGTTGTTCGGGTTCTTTACCTATGCCACCTACGACGTGACCAACTATGCCACGCTCAAGAACTGGCCGGTGATTGTTGCCGTGGTCGACGTGGCCTGGGGGACGTTTCTGTCGGCCATTTCCGCAAGCCTTGGATACCTGCTGACGAGACTGCTGGTTTGACCCGACAGGGGTCAACCGGTGTCTTGCAAAGGGATAGGTATTTTCCCTAACTCTTGAGCGTTACTGAATTTTTACGTGCATCCCGGTAGTATTTCGCCCGCCTGAGGCAAGCCGATTGAGCGGCCTGTCCAGGATCAGAGACACTACCGGGGAAATCTCGTGACACTTTCGATCAAGGGCCGATTTGTTGCCATGGTGCTGACTGCATCAGCTATCATGATGGCCGGCACCGCATTTGCATTTTATACGTTCCGTGAAGCAATCATTGCAAAAATCGGCACGCCTGAGGGGGCTGAACAGTTTCTGTCCGGGGATGTCTCCCGTCAGATCGACACCTTGATCCTCGATCAGATGATCACGATCGGGCTGGTCGTTTCGCCTGTAGGGCTGGCATTTCTGGGCTTCGCTGTCATCCTGGCTGTCGGACTTGCACGCCCCCTGGCACGTCTGCAGGACGGCCTCGACAGATTGTCGTCCGGTGATCTTGATATCCAGATCGAGGGGGAAGGCCGCAGCGATGAAATCGGCGCTATTGCGCGATCCGTGACGGCCTTTCGGGCGGATCTGGCAGAACGGGCGAAGGAGCAGGCACGCAAGGAACTCGCACATCAGGAAACGCTCAGCGAAGAGCGCAAGGCATTGATGCAGGACGTTGCGGATGATTTTGAGAAATCCGTCATCGGTGTTGTCTCCGCGCTTTCCAAGGCCGCGCAAAGCGTTGAGCACAACTCCACGGACCTCAATGACGCAGTGAATTCGTCGCTTGAGGCTGTTTCGCAGGTTCATACGGCAACGTCCGATACCAGCGGATCGGTCGAGATTGTCACCGGGTCGGCGGACCGGCTGTCCGATTCCCTGGGCCGGGTGCGCCAGGACGTCGACCAGGCAACGGACATTGCCAGCGTCGCAGTGGAAGAAGCGCGAAAAACCGACGAGATTGTCGGGCGGCTGTCCGAGACCGGGCGGGCAATTGGCGAGATCGTTGAATTGATCAGCCAGATCGCAAGCCAGACGAATCTTCTTGCCCTGAACGCCACTATCGAAGCGGCGCGGGCCGGGGAGGCCGGCCGCGGGTTTGCCGTTGTCGCGAACGAAGTGAAGGCACTTGCGGAACAGACAACCAAGGCCACAGACGACATTTCCGCGCAGGTTGCCTCGGTTCAGGAAGTCGCCGAATTGTCGGAAACCGCCATTCGTTCGATTGCGGAAACCATCGGCCGGGTCAGCGAGATTTCCGGGAAAATCCGGGAGGCGGTTGAAGAGCAGACGACCGCGACACAGGAGATCAGCAGCAACGCCCAGACCGCGCGCTCAAGTTCGGAGCTTGCCGCGGAATCCGTAGAGGCCCTGAGCGGAGCCATGGAGACGAGCCAGTCTGCAACCCGCGAAATGCATGGGGCGGCATCCGAGCTCGGTGATCTGTCCAACAACTTGCAGAAGCAGGTAAGCCAGTTCTTGCAAAGTGTGCGTGCAGCTTAGACGTCATCTTCCTTAGATGTCATTTCTGTATTGGGGTTATTACTAATATGGAGAAATCGAGAATTCCTGTTTAGAGATTGGTTCAGAATTAGGTGAATAAAATAAAATCTGATCTTAATCTGAGCTGAAACTGGAATATGTCAGACAACTTGGCAGATCTGCCGATTGATCACGTGGTGTTTTTTCTAGGGACCGCTCTTGCTGTCCTTGTCTTTGGCTATTTTGCCGGCCGCTCACGAACCAGCCGGTCCGGTACCTCCAAGAACTCCAGCTTTGGCAATGATACCGCGGTCCTGAACATGGTCGTGAAACATGTCCATGAGGGCCTGATCATGCAGGACATCTATGGACATATCGAATGGTCCAATCCTGCATACACCCGGATCACGGGTTACACGGCAGATGAAGTGCGGGGCAGGCGGCCGCAGGAGTTCATTCTCGCACCGGAAAACACGCTGTCGCCGGAAGCGATCGCAAACTTCAAATACGACCTGGACAAGGTTCGGTCCGGTGTGCACGAGCTGATCCGAAATCGCCGCAAGAACGGTGAACTCTTCTGGAACCAGCTTACCTTCGCCGTGGTCGAGGGAGAAAGGGAAGAAGACACCAAGATCATCCTGATCTGCCGGGATGTCACTTCCCAGGTCGAGCATGTCACGGAACTGGAAGAAGCGCGCAAACGCCTGAAACACCAGGCCGAACATGACGATCTGACTGGGGTCGCCAACAGGGCGAAGATGTCGGCCTATCTGCAGGACAGGGTCTCGGCCAAGACCGGCAGGACTGGGCAGGTCGGTATCATTCACGTGGATCTCGATCACTTCAAGGATATCAATGACAATCACGGACACAGTTCCGGTGATGCGGTGCTGTGCCAGGTCGCCAGAACGCTGAAGTCGGTGCTCGAACCCGAAGGGTTCGTGGCCAGGATTGGTGGCGATGAATTCATCGCGGTTGTCCACGAACCGACAGGTCCGGAGCAGATGGAGCATCTGGGGGCAGAGATCCTGCGTGGGATTTCCAGGCCGATTACCGTTGACCGACAGAAGCTGCGCGTGGCGGGCAGCGTGGGGTTGGTGCTGGCAGATCCGGCCAATGCAAGTGTTTCAGAGCTGATCCATCGGGCGGATATTGCGCTTTATGCGGCGAAAAAATCGGGCCGCAACTGCTTTGCCTGGTACACGGACGCGATCGGCGCTGCCCACCGCCAGCGCCGGATGGTCCTGGCGCGGCTGGATCAGGATCTGGTGACGGGTGACCTGAGCCTGTTGATGGAGCCGCAATACTGTTTGAAGCGCCAGCAGATCGTCGGTTACGAAGTCTATGCGCGCTGGCTGCATCCGACGGACGGCCTGGTCGATCCCGCAAAGCTGCTGTCGCGTCAGGAAGACGCTGGTCGTATTGCCCAGATCGAACTCTTTGCGCTTCGTCGAGGCCTGGCGGAAATCAAGCGTCTGCGTGAAGCCTCCAACGTTCCCTATTTTCTGTCTGTCAACCTGACCGAGGTCGGTCTCAAGCAACCCGGCACCATGGACGCCATCCGCCAGTTAAGCGAGGATGTCGCCATTCCCGCGAGCGACATCATTGTCGAGCTGGATGAAAAGATCATCCGGTTTGACGAGCCGGAAGGGCTGGTGAACATCATCAAGGATCTGTCCGCAACCGGTTGCCGGGTCGCTGTCGATGAATTCGGCGGTGGACACGGAGGCGCCGGTCAGCTGATCCGTCTGGACGCAGATATGCTCAAGATCTGTCCGGAACTGGTGGCTGGCATGGAAGAGCAGGACAATATGCGCCAGCTGGTCCAGTCCGTGATCCGCCTTGCGGGAAACCTGGGTCTTGAGGCCTGCGCGACCGGTGTGAATCGTCCCGAGCAACTCGACATTCTGAAGGAATTCGGTTGCAAGAGGATCCAGGGGGAAGTTGTGTCAGCGCCGATGTCACCGCGCGAAGCGGAGCTGCACATGCGGGCTTTCGAGCTGAAACTCGAAACGGATCAGGACAAGCGCGTTCAGTAGATGCGTTCAAAGGCTGTGGCGGTTGGGCAACAGGTTTCGGCCTCGTGCAGCGAAATGACGCAATTGCCCTTCCCAAGCCTGGCAAAAGCGGTTACCACCACAATTGTCAGCTGCCGACAGCTGATTTTTTATCCCCAGCAGCCGCCCGGCTGCGCAACCAGGAGGGCTACATGATAGATCACAGCATGATCCACCCGTTTGTCGCCCTTGCGGGTTGCCCAAGGATCTCTGCACGCCTCCGCTAGGAGGCCGCGAGCCTTCATTCAAAATCCAAGATTTGCGGTGACCGGCTGAAGCCGTGCCTGCTGGCTGCAGTCGCCTTGCGTCTGTCTGTCGTCACCATCCAATACGATCCCTTTTCGGAGACGATCCGATGTCAGTCCATTATTCACCGGACCTGTCTGCGCTCGCAGACCGTCCGGATTTCGACGTCACTTTGCCGGAAGAGCCGGAACCAGGACGTTTCGGCCGCGCGCGTCGCTTTTTCGCCGCCGTCGGCGTGTTCCTGGGGGCGACATTCGCAACCACCGTTGTGTTTTTCATTCCGGTCTTTATCTACAACCTGAGCCGGATCGAAGCGCTTGAAGTTGCCGGACGCCTGATGCCAGCCTCTGTTTTTGCGGACCAGCTCGGTGCGCTGTTCTGGGGCACGTTTATCCTGGCCCTGGCATTCACAAGCTTTGTGGCTAGCCTCCTGATGTTGGCGTCAAGCCGCACGCTTCGCCCCGTCGCTCGCTCCCTTGACCAGGAGAATGCCTTGACCCACCTTGCCGTGTTACGGTTGAGCGGGTCGGAGAGATGACCATGTTTGAACGTTTCGAAAAACTCGTAGATCCGTTTGAAAATACCGAACTCGATGTGCCGCCAAAAGGCTTCTGGGCCTTTTGCTGGTACTACACAAAGCCGGTCTGGCCGATCCTGGCCGGCGTATCGGTGCTGGGCGCAATCATTGCCGTTCTGGAAGTGATGATCTTCACGTTTCTGGGGGAGCTGGTGACCTGGCTCAGCACGGAAGACGCGGAAACATTCTTCCAGGACAACTGGCGGCAGCTCCTCTGGATGGGACTTGTTGTTCTGGTGCTGCTGCCCGCCTTTGCAGCCTTCTGGGAAATGCTGTTTCACCAGGGGCTGATGGGCACCTATCCGATGTCCGTGCGCTGGCGTGTACACCGATACCTCCTGCGCCAAAGCATATCCTTCTATCAGAATGACTTTGCCGGGCGGATTGCCAACAAGCTGATGCAGACGGCTCTGGCGGTCCGGGAGGTCGTCACGCGGATTGCCGACATCCTGGTCTATGTGGCGGTCTACTTCGTGGCTGCCCTGTTCGTGGTTGCGGAAGCCAGTCTCTACTTCCTAATCCCGTTTGTCGCCTGGCTCGGCTGTTACCTGATCACGATGCGGATCTTCATTCCGCGGCTGAAGAACGTGTCCAGGGACCAGGCGGATGCCCGCTCGCTGATGACCGGCCATGTCGTCGACGCCTACACCAACATCTCCACCGTGAAGCTGTTTTCGCATGCCGAGCGGGAGGAGGAGTATGCCAAGACGTCGATGACATCGTTCCTGAAGACCGTTTTTCAGCAAATGCGGTTGGTGTCGGGCATGAACATCACTCTGACGACACTCAACATGGTGTTGCTGTTTGCCGTCGGTGGCATGTCCATCGGTCTGTGGCAGGCCGGCAAGGTGACGACGGGTGAAATTGCGGTTGCCGTTGCGCTTGTCCTGAGGTTTCAGGGCATGTCGCAATGGATCCTGTGGGAAGTGTCCGGCCTGTTCGAGAATGTCGGCACCGTTCAGGACGGCATCAACACGATCTCGCGGGAGCGGGACGTCACGGACGCGCCGGACGCCGTGGCCCTGGAGGTCCCGAAAGGCGAGATCCTGTTCGAAGGCATCGGCTTTCACTATGGCAAACAGACCGGCGTGATCGAGAATCTCGACCTGGTGATCAAACCAGGCGAGAAGATCGGTCTGATCGGTCGCTCCGGAGCCGGCAAGTCGACGCTGATCAATCTGCTTTTGAGGTTCTATGACCTTGAAAGCGGGCGGATCGTGATCGACGGTCAGGACATTTCCGGGGTGCGCCAGGATGACATCCGGGCCAATGTCGGTGTGGTGACGCAGGATACCTCGTTGCTGCACCGCTCGATCCTGGAAAACGTTACCTATGGCAAGCCGGATGTCAGTCGCGCGGACGTGGAGGCGGCCATTGAAAAGGCCCATGCTGCTGACTTCGTCAAGGATCTGACCGATCTCAACGGTCGCACCGGCCTGGACGCCCATGTCGGTGAACGCGGTGTCAAACTGTCCGGTGGCCAGCGTCAGCGTATCGCGATTGCGCGCGTTCTGTTGAAGGATGCTCCGATCCTTGTCCTGGACGAGGCAACGTCGGCGCTCGATTCAGAGGTCGAGCTGGCGATCCAGGAGAGCCTGTTCGAACTGATGAAGGGCAAGACGGTGATTGCCATTGCGCACCGCCTGTCGACCATCGCGGCCATGGACCGGCTGATTGTCATGGACCAGGGTCGAATCATCGAAGAGGGCTCTCACCAGGAGCTTCTGGACCGGAATGGCCTCTATGCACAGCTGTGGCAGCACCAGTCCGGCGGCTTTTTGTCCTCTGTTCAGGCAGCTTAAAAGCGTTAGAAAACCAGCAGGGCCGGGATTCATTTGAATTCCGGTCTTGCGCTTGTTCGCAAAAAAAGGGCAGAAAAGCGGCGCGGTGGTGGATTTGCCTGCGACATATGCGTTTCGACACGTTTGTTGAACTGGACAAGCGTTTCGAAGGGTGCAAAAAGACAAGCCGCTTGGCCAGTGCAGAGTTTCACTGTACTTGGCCCCCGAAAAGCCCGGCATGGTTCCGCTCTCTTCTTGGGCAAGAAGGGAAATCGGACCTGTTGCGGGCTTTCGGTACAGGTAGAACAGGTTTCGAGAGGACGCGACCTTGGCACATACGGATCAGGCGGAACCGACCCGCCGCGATTTCCTCTACATTGCGACCGGCGCCATGGGCGCTGTGGGCGCCGGCGCGCTGGCATGGCCCTTTATCGACCAGATGAACCCGGACGCCTCCGCATTGGCGCTGGCCTCCATCGAGGTTGACGTGTCCGCCGTGGAAGAGGGGCAATCAATTACAGTTCAGTGGCGTGGAAAGCCGGTATTCATCCGCAACCGCACCGAGACGGAAGTGGAAGAGGCCAAGGCTGTGCCGGTCGGCGATCTGCCGGACCAGCTGGCCCGGAACGCCAATCTTCCGGCCGATGCGGCAGCAACGGATGTGAACCGCGGCGTCGAGGGCAAGGAAAACTGGCTGGTTCAGGTCGGTATCTGTACCCACCTTGGCTGTGTGCCGATTGGCGACGCCGGCGAGTTCGGCGGCTGGTTCTGCCCCTGCCACGGCTCCCACTACGACACCGCCGGCCGTATCCGTAAAGGACCGGCTCCCGAGAATTTGCTCATTCCGCCGCTCGAGTTCGTCAGCGACTCGACCGTCAAGATCGGCTAACGGCAAGCATTTTTTAGGAGGCAGCCATGGCTGGACACTCAAACTATGTACCGCAGAGCGCTGCGGCAAAGTGGCTGGAAAGCCGCCTGCCGGTCATTTCGCTCGTTCGCGGTTCCTTCGTGGATTTCCCGACGCCGAAAAACCTGAACTACTGGTGGACCTTCGGCGGCATTCTCTTTTTCGTGCTGATCGCACAGATCCTGACCGGGATCGTTCTGGTCATGCACTACACGCCGAACACGGAATTGGCGTTCAGCAGCGTTGAGCACATCATGCGCGATGTGAACTTCGGCTGGCTGCTGCGTTATCTCCACTCGAACGGCGCATCGATGTTCTTCATCGCCGTCTACATCCATATCTTCCGCGGTCTCTACTACGGTTCCTACAAGGCGCCGCGCGAGATTTCCTGGATCCTGGGTGTGATCATCTTCCTGATCATGATGGGCACCGCCTTCATGGGCTACGTTCTGCCCTGGGGTCAGATGTCCTTCTGGGGTGCAACGGTTATCACCAACCTGTTCTCCGCCATCCCGCTGGTCGGCGAGACCATCGTGACATGGCTGTGGGGCGGTTTTGCGGTCGACAACCCGACTCTCAATCGGTTCTTCTCCCTGCACTACCTGCTGCCGTTCATGATCTTCGGCGTGGTTCTGCTGCACGTGTGGGCGTTCCACACGACCGGCAACAACAACCCGACAGGCGTGCAGCCGAAGACCAAGCAGGACACCGTTCCGTTCCACCCGTACTACACGGTCAAGGATCTGTTCGCGATCGTCGTCTTCATGGTGCTCTTCTCCTGGTTCGCCTTCTACCTGCCGAACTACCTGGGCCATGCCGACAACTACATCGAGGCCAATCCGCTGGTGACCCCGGCACACATCGTGCCTGAATGGTACTTCCTGCCGTTCTACGCCATTCTGCGTGCGGTTCCGGACAAGCTCGGCGGCGTCGTGTTGATGTTCGGTGCGATCGCGGTCCTGTTCATCCTGCCCTGGCTGGACACGTCCAAGGTTCGCTCCGGCGCCTACCGTCCGCTGTTCAAGCAGTTCTTCTGGATCTTCGCAGCTGTCTGCGTGGCCCTTGGCTACCTTGGCGCCATGCCGGCGGAAGGCATCTACGTGACCCTGTCGCGGATCTTCACCGCCTACTACTTCGCCCACTTCCTGATCATCCTGCCGATGCTCGGTTTCCTCGAGAAGCCGAAGCCTCTTCCGGCCTCGATCTCCGAAGCGGTTCTGAAGGGTGGTTCAGGTACACCGGCTGGTGCGGCTGCCGCACCGGACACGAAGTAACGCGAACCGGATCAGGAGTTAATTGAGACAATGAGCACCATGATCAATATGGTTCGTTCCCTCGCGGCGGTGGCAGCTCTTGCCATCGCAACGCCGGCCGTCGCCGCAGGCGCCAAGGTTGAAATCGACTACCAGCAGTGGTCGTTCTCCGGCCCGTTCGGTTTCTTCGACCGTGGCCAGCTGCAGCGCGGCTTCAAGGTCTATCGCGAGAACTGTTCGGCCTGTCACGGCCTGAAATTCGTCGCCTTCCGCAATCTCGCGGAAGACGGTGGTCCTGGCTTCACCGAAGATCAGGCCAAGGCGATTGCAGCGGAGTATACCGTTGTCGATGGCCCGGATGATTTCGGCGACATGTATGACCGTCCGGCCATTCTGGCCGACCGCTTCCCGTCTCCGTTCCCGAACGAGCAGGCAGCGCGTGCAGCCAACAACGGCGCCTACCCGCCGGACTTCTCGCTGCTGGCGAAAGCCCGTGCCGCGCAGCGCGGTTTCCCGGGCTTCGTATTCGACATCTTCACCCAGTACCAGGAAAACGGCCCGGACTACATCTACTCGCTGCTGACGGGTTATGTGGATGCGCCGGAAGGTCTCGAAGTTCCGGAAGGTCAGTACTACAACCACTCCTTCCTGGCCGGCCAGTTCATCTCCATGGCTCCGCCGCTTTATGATGAGGCTGTTGAATACACCGACGGCACGCCGATGACGGTGGACCAGTATGCCAAGGACGTTGCCGCGTTCATGATGTGGGCCGCAGAGCCGCATCTGGAAGAGCGCAAGAAGATCGGCTTCCGGGTCATGATCTTCCTGATCGTCTTCGCCGGCCTGCTGTACTTCACGAAGAAGAAACTCTGGCGCAACGTTGAGCATTGATTGCTCGAGGTTACAGTGCATGATGAAAGCCGCCGGTAGTTCCGGCGGCTTTTTCTTTTTTGAGGTGACGCATGCGCCGCGCATTCCTTGTCTTGTTGTTTGTTTTGCTTCCCTTTCCGGCAAGTTCCCAGTCCGCTGCAACGCATACGGTCGAGGTGCTGGATCTTCAGCTCGCGATGCGCGCTGCCCTGCGGGCCGTGGAGGTCTGCAATGAAGCCGGCTACCAGGCGGGAGCCGCGGTGGTCGACCGCTTCGGTGTCGAGCAGGTGACCTTGCGCAACAATATGGGCGGCGCACAGGTGTCCGAGGCAGCCCGCTCCAAGGCCCGGACAGCGGCGTCCTTCAATATGCCGACCCTGGAGCTGGAACAACAGGTGGCGGAGGGCCGCGCCGGCGATCTGAGTGCCATGCCGGGTGTGGTGCCGCTTGGGGGCGGCCTGCCCATCTTGACGGCTTCCGGAACCTTGCTTGGCGGGATCGGTGTTGCCGGAGGAGGCGGCAGCGAAAATGAGGCCAAATGCGCGCAGGCCGGCCTTGACGCCATTGCCGATCAGTTGAAATAAACCTTGCTGGCATCCGGTGCGACGAAGCACCGGTTTTCTGATGTGATTGGGAGCGGTTATGGCAGACGCAGTATTGGGCATTATCGGCGGATCCGGCATCTATGACCTTCCCGGCCTGGAAGATGCGGAATGGATCTCGGTCGAAAGCCCCTGGGGGACACCTTCCGATCAGGTGCGCATCGGGACCATCAACGGGCTCAAGATCGTGTTTCTGCCGCGCCACGGCCGGGGCCATGTCTATTCTCCGACGACGATCAACTACCGCGCCAACATTGATGTGATGAAGCGCTGCGGCGTCACCGATCTGCTGTCCGTTTCGGCCTGCGGTTCGCTCAAAGAAGAACACGCACCCGGCACCTTCGTGCTGGTGGACCAGTTCATTGACCGCACGATCGCCCGCGAGAAGAGCTTCTTCGGAACCGGCTGTGTCGCTCATGTCTCCATGGCGACCCCCGTCAGCCCCAAGCTGGTGGATGCGGTGGCTGCGGCAGCGGAGGCGGAAAGCCTCGCCTTTTCGAAAGGCGGCACCTACCTGGCGATGGAAGGTCCGCAGTTTTCTTCGCTGGCCGAAAGCCATCTTTATCGGTCCTGGGGCTGTGACGTCATCGGCATGACCAACATGCCGGAGGCCAAGCTCGCCCGTGAAGCGGAGATCTGCTACGCGACCGTTGCCATGGTGACCGACTATGACAGCTGGCATCCCGATCACGGCGAAGTCGATATTCAGGCGATCATCAAGGTCCTTCACGACAATGCGGAAAACGCGCAGCGCCTCGTGGCCCGGGTGGCGCGGGATCTGCCGAAAGAGCACCAGTCCTGTCCGGCGGGCTCCGACACGGCGCTGGAGTTTGCCTTCATGACCGCACCCGACAAACGCGATCCGGCGCTGGTTGCCAAACTCGACGCGGTGGCCGGGCGTGTGCTGAACCGGGACTAACCCATTTGTCCATCTGAATTGGCTTCGACCACCGGCGGAAACTTGGTATAACCACCGGCCGGGGGCTTCGGCCGGAACGTTTTTAAAAGAAAGACATGTGATGACCGAACAGACGATCCAGGATGAATTGATCAGCGCCATCCGCACGATCAAGGACTATCCCAAAGAGGGCATCCTGTTCCGCGACATCACGACGCTTCTGGGCAATGCACGCGCGTTTCGCCGGGCCGTTGATGCGCTTGTCCAGCCCTGGGCCGGGTCCAAGGTCGAGCAGGTCGCGGGCATCGAGGCCCGTGGTTTCATTCTCGGCGGCGCTGTTGCGCACCAGCTGTCGGCCGGGTTCGTGCCGATCCGCAAAAAGGGCAAGTTGCCGCACGAAACCGTGCGCATCGCCTATTCGCTGGAATATGGCCTGGACGAGATGGAGATGCACAAGGATGCCATCCGCCCGGGCGACCATGTCATCCTGGTGGACGACCTGATCGCCACCGGCGGCACTGCCGAAGCGGCCTGCAAGCTGCTTCGCTCGATGGGCGCGAATATCGAGGCCGCCTGTTTCATCGTCGACCTGCCGGACCTGGGCGGCCGCAAGAAGCTGGAAGCCCTCAACGTGCCGGTGCGCACGCTGGTGGAATTTCCGGGTCACTGAGCCGCCATGTCGGGAGGACAAGCGGGCGACGGCGCCAAACCGGACTTCTCCGAACGGTTTCGCACTGATTTCGAGACCCTTTTGAAGTGGCGGCGGGATGTACGCCGGTTCAGACAGGACCCGTTGCAGGACGAGACACTGCACCATCTGCTGGAGCTGGCCGATCTTGCGCCGTCCGTTGGCAACAGCCAGCCGTGGCGGATCGTGATTGTCGACAGCGAGCAGAAACGGGGCGAGATCATCGCAACGTTCGAAGCGGAAAATGAAGCTGCCGCACAAAGCTACGCCAACGACAAGGCACAGCTCTACCGGCAGCTCAAGCTGGCGGGCCTCAAGGAAGCGCCGGTGCATCTGGCCGTTTTCAGTGACGAGGATCCGGAGCAGGGGCACGGGCTCGGCCGCATGACCATGCCGGAGACGTTGGCCTATTCCACCGTCAGCATGATCCACACGTTCTGGCTGGCGGCCCGGGCGGAAGGTGTGGGGGTCGGCTGGGTGTCGATCCTCGACCCTGAAAAGGTCGCAGATATCCTGCAGGTTGACGAAAGCTGGCGGCTCGTGGCTTATCTATGCGTCGGATTTCCGGAAGAAGAACATGTCGATCCGGAACTGGAACGGGCACGCTGGCAGGCACGGACACCGCTGTCGTCGCGTATACTTCACCGCTGAGGGCAGGTCATGAGCATCGTCACACGCCGGATCACCGAGGATGACAAGGACGCCGTCTACCAGCTTCTGGCAGAACGCTGGGCAGGACCGGAAATGCTGCTGGATGGCGAAATTGTCGATGCGTCGTCACTGCCGGGTTTCGTCGCCTATGCCGGTGACGAACTCGTCGGGTTGGTCACCTTGATCAAACGTGATCAGGAATGGGAAATCCTGACGCTCGATTCGCTCAATCGCTGGCACGGGACCGGAACGCTGCTGCTCAATGCGGTTGTCGACGACGCGAAAGCCAGCGGCATCGACCGGCTGACCGTGCGCACCTCCAATGACAACCTGGATGCCTTCCGCTTCTATCAGCGCCGCGGCTTCCGCCTGGAGCGCATCGCCCAGGGGGTGATTGACGCGGAGCGCGAGAAGAAACCGGAAATTCCGCTGCGCGGCGATTATGGCATCGAGATCCGCGACGAAGTCCTGTTTGCGCGCAGTCTTTGAGGCCGAAAGGTCACCTCATCAATGGAGCTTGGCGCGTTGCCCGCGTCGATGCAGCACACGAGGCTGCCGTTGAACAAAGGACCGTTCAGGTCGAAATCCCAACGGTCGACAAGCCCGGCGTCTTCCTGGCTGGCGCGCCTGATGGCGTCGGCTGCAAGCGCATGGCCGCCGCTGTCCCGGCAGGGAAATGTCGTGCCATGGCCGGCCCCGAAAAGAACTGCTTTGGGCGGTCGGCCTTCAGGCAAATGCCGCGGGAGACCGAGAAAACGGGGTGTGGTGTACATCAGTCATCCCTTCAAAATGGACCAGATCTGGCGCTGTGACGGTCGAACCTTGCGAAGGTGAATTGCAGGTCTGAAATCTTCAAGCGAATTCGGTCAGGCAGCTGCCGGCTGCCGTTATCGGTGCAATTTGCATTGCGCTGCACAATAGTTATAATTGACCATTCTCAAGAATTTTTCCCTGTCCGGGAGAGCTCTGTACATTTTTAACTCAGAATTTCTGAGGAGGATCAATTATGGCCGAAGCGAAGTCACTGGAAACGGCTGAAGAAATTTCTGATATTGCCTTTGGTTTTATGGGGTCGAAGGCGCTTTTTTCTGCACTTCATGTCGATTTGTTTTCTGTTCTCTCCGAGAAAAGCTTGTCTCCTGCAGATGTGGCCAAGAAAAGTGATCTAGATCCGGACCGGGCAACGACACTGCTGACAGCGCTCACCAGTCTGGGGCTTGTGCGCAAGGAAGGCGATGCTTTCACGAATTCCCCGGCTGCCGAGGCCTTTCTGGTCAAGGGGCGCAAATATGACTTCGGCGACTATCTGCGCTTCCAGATCGACAAGCAGATGTATCCGTTTCTCACACAGCTCAATGAAGCGCTGACCGATACGCTCGAGGAGGACCAGGTGGCCTCCTATGAAGACTGGTTCAGCGATCCGGACGAGGCGCGACTTTACTCCAGGTCTCAGCATGCCGGTTCGCTGGGGCCGGGGCGGGGTCTTGCCAAGCTGGTCGACCTGTCGGCCGCCGAAACGCTGCTCGATGTTGGTGGCGGCACGGGCGCCTTTTCGATTTCGCTCTGCAAGGCCTATCCCGGCTTGCGCTCGACAATTCTGGATTTTCCGAATGTCGCGAAGGTCGGTGAGGAGTTCATCGCCGAGGAAGAGCTGGAAAGCCGGATCGCCTACCGGCCCGGCAACGCTCTGAAAGATCCCTGGCCGGAACATGCGGATGCGGTGTTGATGTCCTACCTCTTTTCCGGTGTGCCGGGCACATCCATCCCGCGGCTGGTGCGCAAGGCCTTTGAAGTGCTCACCCCCGGCGGAGATTTCATGGTGCATGACTTCATGGTGGACGAGGCGCGCGACGGCCCGAAACTGGCCGCCCTCTGGCAGCTCCAGCACACGGCATTCAATCCCGAGGCCCGCTCCATCACCAGCTCCTATGTCGCCGGGTTGATGGAAGCAGCCGGGTTCACGAACATTGCGATCGAGCCGATGATCCCGGGCATGACCATGCTTGTGCATGGCCACAAGCCGGAATGACTGGTGTCAAGCAGTGCCTGTTCCTGTTGAGGGATGGAGTGCTTTTCCCTGAACGCCTTTGTCTTGAGGGCGGCAGGGGACCGGTAGCCGACTTCAGCGGGTCTCACCGTTAGTAGTCAAAAACGGTTGTAGATCGAAAATCTCTCGGTTTTTAGTTGTTCTTAAGTCCGGTGATGTAGGTGTTTGACAGGAGCAGGTGCGTGGGGCCTCGCTGCGGAAACGTAGCGTCTTTCCCGGGCGCACTGGAAGCAGGACGCGGTCACGGGTATCCGTCCTCCAAACAGTCAACAGCGTCGGATAGCAAGATGGCTTTACAGCGGAATCATCGACCGAGTGCCTTTGGTCAGACCGGTAATGAGCTCGACATGCAGATCGAGCAGGCAAGGCAGTGGCGGCTGGTGGAGGAACGCTTTCCGTCCGAGAGCGGATCAAGGATCGCCGTATCGCTGGTCCTTCGATCTGTGGTGTTGTGCACCGGTCTCGCCTCAGCCTATGCGCTGGCCTTTCACGCCTTGTCGACCTCTTTTCCCTATCCGTTTTTTGTTGCGCTGGCAGGCGTCCTTGCAGCCAATATCGTCGCAATCAATTTCTCCAGGGAAGCCAACATGATCAATCCGTTCTGGAGCGATCATGTCTACTGGACATGCACCGTCGGGCTGGTGGTGCTGTTTGTTGCATTGCCGGCGCAGCATCGCCTTTATGATCCGCTGCTGTTCATCTGCCTGGCATTGATGCTCTCCTTGCCGTTACCGGGGTATTTCTTAAGCGCGTTGAACCTTCAAAAGACAGCGACGGTGCGCCAGCTTCAGCGGTACCTTGCCAGCCTTCCGGCATCCGACCGTGGCAGGGTGGCGGAGATCCTGCTGCGGCGGTAAGCGTCCTACTTCATTGGCAAAACGGTGCTGTTGAGAGTGGCGGTTCACCAGCCGCCCCCTGTTTTGGCGCCTGTTTCACGGTTGATACAGCTCCAGTTCGGTTGCAAATCCTTCCAGCTGCTCCCCTGAGACCAGCGTCAGGAGCCGATTCACAGTCGTCTTTCTCTCGCCTGCCAAAGCGGCTTTGCCGTTTTTGCTCCGCGTTTGTCTGACCGTCCAGGTGACGTCGAAGCGTATTTTCAGAAAAAAGAGACCCCAAAAAGCCCGGAAAACCGGGACCCTTCGGACATAGCGACGAAGCACGTCCCATTTCCCGCTTGACAATCCGAGGGCAAAACATGTTTTTGGTAAGACATCAGACGTCTGATGTCTTATGAATTGAATTGTTGATGGAGCGGGCACACCTCATGCGGCATACCTCTGGTCTGGATCTGGTGCTGACACGGGACGAGACGGCAGCTGCCTTCAGCGCGGCGGTGCCGCCGATCTTTCAGACCTCGACCTTTCTGTTTCAGACCTATGAGGCGCTTGAGGACTGTTACAGCGGTGCCAGTTCCGCAGATCTCTATTCCCGAACCGGCAATCCCACGGTGCGGCTGCTGGAAGACAAGCTGGCCAGGCTGGAAGGCGGCGGCAAGGCCATCGCGTTTTCAAGCGGAATGGCGGCGATCTCCAGCGCGGTGCTCGGGCTGCTCAAGGCTGGTGACCGGATTGTCAGCATCCGAAATGCCTATTCAGATGCGTATCGCCTGTTCGAAGTGCTGCTGCCGCGCTTTGGTATCGAAACGGACTATGTCGACGCGTCGGACCTGGAGGCTCTTCAGGGCCGCCTTGAGGGCGCCACGCTGCTCTTCCTGGAAAACCCGTCGAGCTTCGTTTTCGAGACTTTGGACCTGCGCAAGGTTGCGGCGCTGGCCAGGGCGAAGAACGTCATCACGCTGATTGACAACAGCTTCGCGTCGCCCGTGCTGCAGCGGCCGATCGAGGCAGGCATCGATCTGGTCGTGCATTCCGCTTCAAAATATCTGTCAGGACATAGTGACGTCGTTGCCGGATGCGTCATCGGTCATCCCACTTACATCGACCGCATCCGTGCAACGGCGGTGCCGCTGCTTGGCGCCAAACTGTCAGCCATGGAAGCCTCCCTGATCCTGCGGGGGCTGCGCACGCTTGCGCTGCGTGTCGACGCGCACACGCAGACCGCGGACTGGATCGTCGAGCGGCTGAAAGACGATCCGCGCATTGCCAGAATTCACCGTCCCGGGCATGCCGAACCGCTGCCGGAAACCTTGAGCGGCGCGGGCGGTCTCTTCACCCTGACGTTTCAGGAGGGGGGCGATATCCGGGCATTCTGCAATGCCCTCAGGATTTTCCGCCTTGGCGTCAGTTGGGGCGGGTTTGAAAGCCTGGTGCTGCCGGCTGCCATTGCCAACCGGCAGGATTCGGGTCCGAACGCCTTGAACGCATTCCAAATTTCGAAAAATTCGGTCCGGTTCTTTGCCGGGCTCGAAGGTGCATCCGCGCTTCTGGAGGACATCACCACAGCTCTTGATGCCGCCTGGCATCAGGAGGCGGTGAAGGAGAATGCGCTGGGTGGGTAACTGATGACACTGGAGGAGAACATGAAACTGATCAAAACCCTGCTGGCAGGTGTTGCTGTCGCGGCGGTCGCCATGCCGGCCCTCGCCGACACCAAGAAGGCGGAAGTGCTGCACTGGTGGACCTCTTCGGGGGAAGCTGCGGCCATCAAGCAATTTGCCGAGGCCTATAATGCCGCCGGCGGCGAATGGATCGATTCCGGTGTCGGTGGCACCGACATGGCGAAGTCGATGCTGACCAACCGGCTGATGGGCGGAAACCCGCCGCAGGTTGGCCAGTTCAACACATCGCGGGAGTTCGAGGAGCTCATCGACGCGGGCGTGCTGAACAACATCGATGCCGAAGCGGAGGCCGGCAACTGGGGCGAGTTGTTCCCGCCCATCATCGACAATCTGGTCAAGCGCAATGGTCATTATTATGCGTTGCCGGTCAATATCCACGGCTCCAACTGGCTCTGGTACAACATCGATCTCCTGGAACAGGCAGGCGTGGAGCCGCCCAGCGACTGGGACAGCTTCTTTGCCGCGGCCGAGAAACTCCAGGAAGCCGGTATCGTACCGCTTGCACTGGGTGGCCAGGCCTGGCAGGAGCGGCTGACATTCAACGCGGTTCTTCTGACGATCGGTGGCCAGGATCTCTATCTGCGCCTGTTCCAGGATCGCGATCTGTCTGCGCTTGAATCTGACGAGATGAAGCAGGTGGTGTCGACCTATACGCGGCTGCGCGATCTGGTGCGGGCAACCGATAGCGGTTCGCCGGGCCGGTCCTGGAATGACGCCACCAACATGGTCATCTCCGGCAAGGCCGCCATGCAGATCATGGGCGATTGGGCCAAAGGCGAATTCATCGCGGCCGAAAAGGAAATCGGCAAGGACTATGGCTGCGTCCCGGCCGTCCTGCCCGGCTCGACCTACATGATCTCCGGCGATGTCTTCGTGTTCCCGAAGACCGGCAGTGATGCGGACCGCGAGGCCCAATCACTGATGGCGACCACCATGCTCGATCCGAAGGTCCAGGTGGCGTTCAACAACGTCAAGGGGTCCGTTCCCGTACGGCCGGATGTGGATGCCTCGCAGATGGACGCCTGCGGCCAGCAGGCGATCAAGCTGACCAGCGATGCGAAGGTCCATGTCGGTTCGACCAGCATGTATATCTCGCCGGATCTCGCCGGAGCGCTGCAGGACATCTACACCGAGTACTGGAATTCCGAAGGCATGAGCGAAGAGGATGTTCTGTCCTTGATGAACTCGGCCTTCAAATCCATCGACTGACGCGATAGCGGCGCCATCCTCCCGCGGCGCCTGAGCCCCCGGACACAGCCAGGACACTTTAGGGCATTCGTCCGGGGGCAGCGCTTTCAGGCAGGCAACTGCCTGGACCCCATAAGACTCCAAACGGGAAACCAACATGTTACGCTTGAGTTCGTCACAGCTGACGGCAAGGCTCGTGATTACGCCCTTTGTCATAGTCGCGGTGACCATCTTCGTAATCTGCGTCCTGTGGTCGGTGCAGCTTTCCTTCACCGGTTCAAAACTGCTGCCGAGCCACGATTATGTTGGCCTGCGCCAGTATGAACGCCTGTTTGCAACGACCCGGTGGCTCGTCTCGCTGCAGAACATGGTCACGTTCGGCATCTTTTTTGTCGGCGGCTCCCTGGTCTTCGGCTTTCTGCTGGCGGTGTTCATCGACCAGAAGGTGCGCGCGGAATCCGTTTTCCGGACGATCTTCCTGTGTCCGCATGCCTTGTCGTTCGTGGTCACCGGCCTTGCCTGGCAATGGCTGCTCAACCCGTCACTCGGCATTCAAAAAAGCGTACGGGAGCTTGGCTGGGAGGGGTTCACGTTCGACTGGCTGGTCGACCAGCAGATGGCGATCTACACGATTGTGATCGCGGCCATCTGGCAGGCGTCCGGGCTGGTGATGGCCTTGATGCTGGCGGGCCTGAGATCAGTCGAACCGGAAATCTGGAAGGCCGCCAGGGTCGACGGCATCAGACCCTGGCGGGTCTATCTGCACGTGATCGTGCCTATCCTCGGGCCCGTGATTTTCACCAGCGTGGTCCTGCTGTCGCTGTCCGTGATCAAGGGCTACGACATCGTTGTGGCGATGACGGATGGCGGACCGGGCATTGCAACGGAAGTGCCAGCGAAGTTCGTGCTCGACCATATCCTGCGGCGTGCCAATATCGGCCTCGCCATGGCGGGCGCAACCGTCATGCTGATCACCGTGATCGCGGCTCTCGCACCCTGGCTCTACGCCCAGAACATGCGCAAAAGGAGGGCGTCATGAACCAGGTCCCAGCCAAACCCTTCGTGACGAACGTTGCACCGGGGCCTCAGGGCAAGCCACCGCGCAAGCTCACGCCAAGCCGGATCGGAATCTATCTGTTTCTGGTCATGGCCGCGGCGTTCTTTCTGCTGCCGCTTTATGTCGTGGTGCTGACCTCGCTGAAGACGATGCCGGAAATCCGTCTGGGCAACATTCTGGAATGGCCCGAAATCTGGACCTTTGAAGCCTGGATCGTTGCCTGGGACAGTGCCTGCACCGGGCTCACCTGCGAGGGCATCAAGGTCGGGTTCTGGAACTCGGTGAAGATCCTGATCCCGAGCCTCTTCGTGTCGATCATGGCCGGCGCGATCTGCGGCTACGTGCTCAGCTACTGGAAGTTCAGGGGCTCGGAACTGTTCTTTTTCATCGTGCTGTTCGGTGCCTTCGTGCCCTACCAGGTGATGATCTATCCGATCATCCGGATCTTTTCGGTGACAGGTCTTTACGGCAGCCTTGCCGGGATCGTCCTGATCCACACGATCTTCGGCCTGCCGATCATGACGCTGATCTTCCGCAACTTTTACAGCTCGCTTCCCAAGGAGATCTTCAATGCCGCGCGTGTCGACGGCGGCGGCTTCTTCGCGATCTTCTTTCACGTGCTGTTGCCGATGTCGACGCCGATGCTGATCGTTGCCGTCATTCTTCAGGTGACCGGTATCTGGAATGACTACCTGCTCGGCCTGATCTTCGGCGGGCGCGACAACATTCCGATGACCGTGCAGCTCAACAACATCGTCAATTCGGCGCGCGGCGATGTTGCCTACAACGTCAACATGGCCGCCACGCTGCTGACGGCCCTGGTGCCGCTGGCCGTCTATTTCTTCTCCGGACGCTGGTTCGTGCGCGGCATCGCTGCCGGCGCCGTCAAGGGGTGATCAATATGCTCGACAGAAACGCACATGTACGCGCGAAGGATCTGAGTGTCAGCTTCGGCGCGGTCGATGTTCTCAAGGGATTGAATCTCGACATTCACAGAGGTGAATTCCTCGTTCTGCTGGGATCATCCGGCTGCGGGAAATCGACGCTTCTCAACACGATTGCGGGCCTGCAGGACGCCAGCGGCGGCCAGATCCTGATCGACGGCCGCAATGTGACCTGGGAGGAGCCGAAGGACCGGGGACTGGCCATGGTGTTCCAGTCCTATGCGCTTTATCCAAAAATGACCGTGCGCGGAAATCTCTCCTTCGCCCTGAAAATGAACGGCACTCCCAAGCGGGACATCGCCGACCAGGTGGACGAGGCGGCACGGATCCTCCAGATCAGCCATCTTCTGGATCGCCGTCCCAGCGAGCTTTCCGGCGGGCAGCGCCAGCGTGTCGCCATCGGACGGGCGCTGGTGCGCCATGTCGATGTTTTCCTGTTCGACGAGCCGCTGTCCAATCTGGATGCCAAGCTGCGCGCCGAATTGCGCGTGGAACTGAAACGCCTGCACCGGGAGCTCGGTGCGACCATGATCTATGTCACTCATGACCAGGTTGAAGCCCTGACGCTGGCAGACAGGATCGCGGCCATGAAAGACGGCGTGATCCAGCAGCTGGCGCCACCGGAAGAGATCTACAACGCGCCTGCCAACAGGTTCGTGGCTCAGTTCATCGGTCTGCCGAGCATGAATTTCTTCAGGGGTGCGATTGCCGATCAGAACGGTGCACCGGCCTTCTGGTCCGATGAGCTGACGATAGACCTCTCCGGCTACGAAACAGCGTCTGCCATGACTGCCGGGCGCGAGGTGGATCTTGGCGTCCGGCCCGAACACATCACGCTTTGCACGGGCGCATCCAGCGGCCGGCCGGCGGTCTCCGGCAAAGTGGACCTGGTGGAAATGCTCGGATCCGAACAGATTGTCTGGGTCGTTTCCAAATCCTCGCGCTTCTGTATGCGGATCCCGCCGGACGAGAAGGTCCGGGCCGGGGACATGGTCGAGGCCTGCTTCAACACTGGCAGACTCAATCTGTTCGACTTAAAGTCCGGGCTGCGCCTATGACGCTGCCCATCCAGACCTGCCCATTCACCTTGGGGAACGGGAGGCAACCGGGGAGGTGCTCGCGGGCGGCAGGCTCAGGCCCAGTCTTGGCTTTCGGAATTCAAACGGGAATGATCGACCATGCATGAACTGCAACCGGTTCCGGCCAAAAGCAAACTTGAAGCGGTGGTTGACAGGCTGGTCGATTTCATCAGCAGCAATCGTTATTCGGCCGGTGACAGGCTACCGTCAGAACGGGAGCTGATGGACGCGTTGGGTGTGGGCCGCTCCTCCGTGCGCGAAGCGGTGCGCAAGCTGGAGGCGCTCAACGCCCTGGAGATCCGCCATGGCGCCGGCACGTTTGTCCGGCGCACCATTCAGCCAGGAGAAATTCTCGTGCCGCTGGCCATTCGCGAGGAAAGGGGCGCGCTTCTGCTCGCTCTGGATCTGCGCAGGGCACTGGAAAGCGAAGCCGCCGCACTGGCCGCTTTGCGCGGCTCGGACGCAGATATTGCGAATATCGAGGAAAAACTTCTGGCGATGGAAGCCGTTCATCAGGCCAAGGGCGCCGCGCTGGAGGAAGATGAGGCGTTTCACCGATCGATCTATGAAGCAGCCCAGAACCCTCTGTTTGAACAGATTATTTCAAACATGCGCGGGCCGTTTCTCAAGTTCTTTTCCAATGCGGTCAAGTCCACACGGATCGGCGAAAGCTCGTTTCCCTTGCACCGCGAGTTGTATCAGGCGATTGCCGACCGCGATCCGGAGAGAAGCCGCGCAAAAACGGTTGAACTGCTCGATCTCGTCGAGCAGGACCTGCGCATGATGGACTGACACCACCCGTTTTCCCATACCAGATCTTTTGTTGGCACACACACGCCGCCGGCCAGGCTAGTTCCTGCCGCCGCATGTCACTGGCTGGTCAATCGGCCTCGGATCTTCAAAGGAACAGAACTGATGAGCTTGCCATTCTTCGACGGCCACAACGATGTCTTGCTGCGCCTGTTGCGCGCCGGTGCCTCAGACGGAGCGGCGCGGTTTCTTGACGGAACGCCGGACACCCAGCTGGATTTGCCGCGTGCGCGCCGGGCCGGTTTTGCGGGAGGCCTGTTTGCCATGTTCGCGCCATCACCGGAGCACTACGATTTCGAGGACTATCAGTCGGACAAGGGCTATAGCGTGCCCATGCCGCCGCCGCTGGCCCCGGAGCTGGCACAAGATGCGACACTGAAGATGGTTGGTGTGGCTGAAGAGATCGAGGCAATGTCTTCTGGCGGCGTGCGGATCTGCAGGCAGAGCGAAGAGATCCGGGACTGCGTCGATCGGGGCCAGCTTGCCATGGTTCTGCATATCGAGGGCGCAGACTGCATCGACGCGGAATTCAGGTTCCTTGATGTGCTCTACGCACGCGGATTGCGATCCATTGGACTGGTCTGGAGCCGCGACAATATCTTTGGCCATGGCGTGCCGTTCCAGTTTCCGGCGTCGCCCGACATGGGTGCCGGTCTGACAGAGCAGGGAAAAGCCTTGGTGTCGGAATGCGACCGCAGGGGCATCATGATCGACCTGTCTCATCTCAATGAAAAGGGTTTTTGGGACGTTGCCGGCGTCAGTTCCAGGCCACTCGTTGCCACGCACTCCAATGCTCACCGTCTTTGTGCGTCACCTCGCAATCTGACTGACCGGCAGCTAAGGGCGATTGCCGACACGGGTGGTGTCGTCGGTGTCAATTTTGCGCCGTGTTTTCTGGCTGCCAACGGTCTGCTTGAAAGCGGCGTGCCATTGGAACAGGTCCTGGCGCACATCCGTTATCTGGCCAATCACCTCGGTGAGGACGGTGTGACGCTCGGATCGGACTTTGACGGCGTGATGATGCCCGACGAGATTGGTGATGTGCTTGGTGTGCCGAAGATCTTCGCTGCCTTGGAAAGGGGCGGCTGGTCCAGTCGAAGCATTGAAAAGTTTGCGCTCGGCAACTGGATGCGCGTGCTGCGCCAGACCATTGGTTGATCCTGGCCTGGTGCAGCCGTCGAGAAAGGGGCGGGCAGCTCAGCTGCCGGTGCCGGCGGGGCGTCGTTCCACAAACACCGTGCCCTTGAAGGAAAACACCAGCTTGCCGTCCTGGTTTTCGGCAAGCATGTCGGAATGGATCAGGCCCCAATCCGGTCGGCTGCGGCTTTCCGTCTTGCCGGTGACGACGCGCTTGTATCTGAGCCTGTCACCGACATAGACCGGCTTGATCCATTTCAGGTCTTCAAACCCCGGCGAAGGGCCGAGCTTTGCAGGCGTCTTGCCTTGCGCTGCGGCCTCCTTCTGAACCTTCTGGTGAGCTGCCACCCACAGTTTCATGAAGACGGATGCGGTATGCCAGCCAGAAGCACACAGCCGGCCGAAATGGGTCTGCGCTGCGGCTTCCTCGCTCAGGTGAAAGGGCTGGGGGTCGAACTGTTCCGCAAAACGGAGAATCTCGTCTTGCGTGAAGGTGTGTTCGCCGAGCTCAAGCGTATCGCCGATCTTGATGTCTTCGAAAAAGTCCGTCATGCGCCTGCCTCCCGACGGGCGAACAGGATCGGGTTTAACCAGGTGAGGACTGTGGCTCCCTCCTGATTTTTGGCAGTCACTTCGACCGTGACGATGCCGAGATCCGGTTTGGACCGTAGCGCCTTTGTCTCCATGACCTCCGCCCTGGCCGTAAGTGTGTCACCTGGAAGAACAGGGCGTTTCCATTTGAGGTCGCTGATGCCCGGCGAGCCGCGGCCCGCGGTCTTGTTCAGAAGGTTGGACGCGAGCAGGCGCATGACCAGGGAAGCCGTGTGCCAGCCGGACGCCGCCAACCCACCGAGGATCGATGCCTTGCCGGCCTCATCGTCCAGGTGAAACGGTTGCGGATCGAATTCGGCCGCGAAGGCGACAATGTCATCGCGGGAGACGGTTAAGGAGCCGAGGTCATAGATCTGCCCCGGTGCGAAATCTTCAAAATGGATGAGATCGGACATGAAAAATTGCCATGGGAAAGGGGAAGAAACGCGGGGGCGCCGCGTTTCCGGTGTTTCAAAGCTGTCCGGTGGGATCAGTCGTAATAGATTTCGTTGTCGTCCATATAGACGTTGCTGGCAGCACAGATATCGATGCTGATCGGATCGTCCAGAACTTCGCTGTCGTCCTCGGCAAGCCAGCCGACCTGGAAGACCTGCTCGCAATTGCCGGTGTCCGCGGTGAATTCCGCTGTGGCGTTTTCTCCGGGCGCGAGGGCTTCCGACAGCCAGTTGTCGCTCCAGCCGCTGCCGTCATTGGTATAGAACCCGACGACGATGTTGTTGCCGGTGTTGTTGTAGAGCTGGAAATAGCCTTCCGAACCTGTTCCCTGTGCAAGAGCGACCGGCGCAGATGCCAGGAGGGCCAGACCGATGATCGACGATTTCAAGAAATTCATACTCTCTCCCCGGCAGAAGGCTGCCCTTTTTGAATGTTGCTCCCAGAAGCTAGTCGGTGGCGGATAAGAAGTAAATTGCCCTGAAGACCAACAGCATGATTGGTTGGCGAACCGGACTGCCGTACCCGGCAGTCTGCTCAGGCGCTGATATAGTTGCGCCAGTTGTGTTCTTCCCGGAAGCCCAGGACCTCCCGGATCTTGCGGTTGGAAAACAGGGCTTCATGGGCTTCGAGCTCTCTTGAGAGCGGCACGCCCGGGAAAAAGCGTTCCAGGATTTCGGTGTTGGCAATGTCGACGGAGTTGGTGTCGTTGCCGGCATTGAAGATCTGAAAGCCGAGCCCGTCCTTTTCAAGGCAAAGGTCGACGATCTGGCCGAGATCGCGTGCGTCGATATAGCAGAAGATATTGCGCCGGCGCTGGGCCGGGTTTTTGAAGAAATCGGCGAAGCGGTCATATTCGTGAGGCTCGATGACATTGCCGATCCGAAGCGCATAGATGTCGAAACCGGAGCGGCGCTGGAAAGACCGGGCCGTCTGTTCATTCACGACTTTCGACAGGCCGTAGCTGTCCATGGGGTCAACGTCATAATCCTCTTCGACGGGCAGAACCTTCGGGTTGACCACCCCGTCGGCAAAACAGACGCCGTACGTGGTTTCGGAGGAGGCGACAACGACCTTGCGGATGCCGAGCTTCACGGCGGCTTCGATCACGTTGTAGGTGCCGACGGCATTGACCTCGAAGGTCCTGTTGTCCGGTTGGATCAGAATGCGCGGGATTGCCGCGAAATGCACCACCGCATCGAAGGCGGGGACGCCGGTTCCCGGTTCCAGCTCATCAAAGTTGGCGTAGCTGGTCATGACATTGAACATCTCGCCGGACGAGGTGATGTCGGCGGTCAGATTGTCGACCCCGGGATGGTCCAGCGGTGTCAGATCGACATTGACGACCCGGTGCCCCTTGTCGAGCAGGTAGGGGATGACATGGCGGCCGGCCTTGCCGGAGCCGCCTGTAAACAGGATCCGTTTCGGGGTGCTCATGTGGAGTGCTCCGCTTTGGTTCAGTTGCGTTCATCATGAGCAATTCAGCCTCTGATGCCAGTGCGATTTTGTCGCCGCCTGCAACATCTTTGTGACTTGAAGCGAGAGCGAGACCAAGTCCGCAAGATTTATCATTCGGGGCGGTGTTAGGGTCCGTTCACATCTTGAGGACAGCCTATGACCCAGCACGAAAAGACCATGATCGATCCGAAGGACAGCGGCTACATCCGCCGGTTCACAAGGGTGATCGAATATATCTACGCCAATCTGGACGAGGATCCGGATCTGGCGACGCTGGCCGAGGTGGCCGCGCTGTCTCCCTGGCACTGGCACCGGGTCTGGCAGGCCGCCTATGGCGAATCCATCGTTGCGACGGTGAAGCGCCTGCGGCTTCACCGCGCTGCGGCCGATCTGGCCTATACCGACATGGCGCTCCTAAAGGTGGCCCATCGGGCGGGCTATGGCAGCCAGGAAGCCTTTTCCCGCAGTTTCAAACAGTCTTATGGCCAAAGCCCATCGGCCTATCGCGCCGAAAGGGCTTCAAGCAAGTTGCAGCCCGCACATGGCGGAGCCCCGATCCCCAAACACACAGGAGCCAATCTCATGCATGATGTTGAAGTCAAATCCCTGCCGTCCGAAACGCTTGCCGTTCTGCATCACAAGGGCCCCTATATGCAGATCGGGCAGGCGTTCGAAAAACTGGTCGGCGTTCTTGTCGGCCGCAATCTGATCGGCAAGGCCGGTGCAATGAAAGCGCTATATTACTCCGATCCGACCCGGGTGCCGGAAGAGGAGCTGGAATCGGTTGCGGGCGTGGCGGTCACGGATGGATTTCCCGTGGACGCCCCCCTCGAACCACTGGAGACACGCGCCGGCGACTATGCCGTGCTTCGCTACAAGGGTCCTTATGCGGACATGCAAAAGGCCTATACCTGGCTCTATGGCGAATGGTTGACCCAGTCGGGCCGCGAGCCGGCCGACGCGCCCTGCATGGAGATCTATCTCAACAACCCGCGCGACACGGCACCGGCCGATCTCCTGACGGATATCTGCCTGCCGCTTAAACCCGCGGCCTGATGCTGGCTACGTGCCCGGAGCTTGCACGCGTCTCGAAGGACGGCCTCAAGACTATCAGTTGAGGCCGATCCTTCGAGACGGATCTTACGGCCGGGTCCAGGATGATGTGGAGTTTGGAGCGCTTGCTCCTTTTTCGGGGGGCGCACTTGCCTCACAGCGGCCAGAAGACAAGGATCGCGGGAATGGAGACAACCAGCACCAACAGTTCCAGCGGCAGGCCCATGCGCCAGTAGTCGCCGAACCGGTATCCGCCCGGTCCCATGATGATGGTGTTGTTCTTGTGCCCGATCGGCGTCAGAAAGGCGCAGGAGGCGGCAACGGCGACCCCCATCAGGAACGGGTCCGGATTGACGCCGAGCGAATTGGCGATCTGAACAGAGATCGGCGCTGCGATCAGGCAGGTTGCGACGTTGTTCAGGAAGTCTGACAAGGTCATGGTGACAATCATCAGGACCGTCAGCGTGACCCAGGCCGGCGCGCCGGCCGTCAAGGACGTGATGCCGTCCGCGATCAGTTGTGCATTGCCAGCCTGTTCAAAGGCCTGGCCAAGCGGGATCAGCGAGCCGAGCAGCACAATGACCTTCCATTCAACGGACTGATAGATTTCCGTGCCGCTGACCAGACCGGTCGCCGCATAGAAGATGATGCAGGCCGCCAGGGCGACCGGCAGATAGGCCAGACCGGCCACGGCCACTGTGATGGCGAGGGCAAAGCCGGCAATGGCCATCCAGGCCTTGTTGCGCTGGATCATGCCGGTCTGCCGGCCTTTCAATGGCAGGACACCAAGCCAGCTGCTGGCACTTTCCAGACGGTCCGGCGTGCCCAGAAGAAGGAGCACATCTCCTGCACGGATGGCTTCGTGGCGGACCCGCTTTTGAATGCGCCGGCCCTGCCGTGAAATGCCCAGGAGGGTGACCCCCTGACCATAGAGAAGGCGCATGTCGAATGCCGACTGGCCGATGATGCGCGCGTTGTCAGGCGCTATGGCTTCGATCAGCGTGAGCGCGCTGCCCGTGAGGCCGCCCTTGTGACGTTCAGAACCCGCAAAAGCCAGTTTTGCAGCGCCCATGAAAGCCTCGATGGCTTTCGGATCGCCCTCGACAAAGAGGTAGTCGCCTTCCTTGATCGGCTCCCGCCTGGCAAAACCACGAATGCGGCGGCCGTTGCGGATCAGGCCAATGATGGCGACATCCTTGTCCTCGGCAACCGGATAAAGGTCGCCGACGGTCATCGGCTTGTCCCTGGAGACCTTGCCGACCTTGAGTTCGGCCGAATAGAGGCTCTCCGCAAAACCGTCTTCCTTGGGTTTGTCCCGAAAGTGGCCGGGCAGCAATCGCCAGCCGATCAACGCGACAAAAAGAATGCCGCTGATCGCAACGACCAGCCCGACGGGCGCAAAGTCGAACATGGTGAAGGGTGCCCCGAGCGCATCGGACCGGTACTCGGCGATCACGATATTGGGTGGTGTTCCGATCAGGGTGATCATGCCGCCAAGAATGGTTGCGAAAGACAACGGCATCAGCGACAGGCCGGGTGAGCGGCCGGCCTTTTTGGCGGCTTCCAGATCAAGCGGCATCAGCAGGGCAAGAGCCGCAACATTGTTGATGATGCCGGACAGGCCGGCACCGACAACGGAGAGCAGCCCGATATGTTTTGCAAGACCGCTGGTGGCGGACAGGAGATACTTGGCGACCAGCTCGACAGCGCCCGAGTTCATCAGGCCGCGTGAGACGATCAGCACGAGGGCAATGATGATGACAGCTGGATGGCCGAAGCCGGAAAAGATCTCGCCCGACGGGACTAGTCCCAGCAGGGCGCCGATGATCAGAGCGGCAAAGGCGACGAGGTCGAAGCGAATGCGTCCCCAGACCAGCAGGGCGAAGACAACGCCGAAGAGTATGAAGAGGGCGGATTGCTCGAAGGACACAGGAGAGCTCCAGCTTGGGCGGGAGAAGACAGGGTCCATCCGTTTTAGGCCGAAGCCGGACAATTATCCAGCCGGTGGCCGGAACAGCTCTTGCCCGGCGCAGGGCCGGGCTGAGCGGTTTGAGGATCAGGCGGGATTGTTTTGACGTCAGGCCGCTTCGGCTTGCGGCTCCTTCATGGGGCTGAGGGCGCTGATGGCAAGCGTCAAAACTGTCACGACAGCGCCGATCCCCAGAATCGCCAGTCCCAGTGTCGCGAAGGCTGACAAGAGCAGGCAGCCTGCGATCAGGGCGAGAACTCCGGCGACGCCTGCGCCAAAGCGCTGCGCGGCCATTTTGCTGGTTTCAAGAACGGAATTCAGGGTCGTCATGTCAGTCTCCTGTTTTGGGAAATGTCAGGGAAGTGCGGCGGGCAAGGGCCCGCCATCCTTTCAGTTCAGCGTCAGCCTTTCTGCTTGTCGTCGTCTTCACCATCGTCGTCGTCTTCGTCATCATCACCGTCATCGTCCTGTTCCATGGACAGGACATCGCCCGTTGCGGCGTCGATCATGACTTCAACTTCACCGGTGTCGGTCTTGATCTCGACTTCGAAGACCGCTTTGCCGTCTTCGTTTTCCAGTTCGATTTCCTCGATGGTGCCGGCTTGAGCACCGAGGGCAATCTCGGAAACCTGGCTGATCGACAGGTCGGACGTGAGCGGGGCCTCGTTGGTGTCGGTCTGTGCTGCAACGGCGAGCGACGTGCCCGTCAGGCCGGTGGCGATCAGAGTGGCGGCAAGGATCTTTGCAGTGGTCTTTTTCATGTCAGTTTCCTCTCAAGTGGTCCGGCGACCCGGCGTCGTCCGGTGAACAAGAGATAGGCGGGCAGGTTTTCCCGCCTCTGGCGCGAAATTTACAATCTTGTAAAGAAGCGATTTTTCCTTTCACCCGTGCGCCCAGACCTTGTAGGCCATAGAAAGACAGGCGGTTATCTATCCGCTGCAACGAGAGGCGCTGGTAGCTGGTCAATGAAAATTCTGCTGTTGGAAGACGACGCCGGAATCGGCAAGTGGGTTCACTCAAGTCTGAGCGATGCCGGCCATGTCGTCGACTGGGTCGAGGACGGGCGCGATGCTCTGGCCAGTGCCACGACAGGTGAATTCGACGTGATCGTGCTGGACCGCATGACCCCCGGCATTGATGGTCTGTCGGTTCTGAAGGCCCTGAGGGCATCGAAGAACATGACGCCGGTTCTGTTCCTCACCGCCATGGAAGCCGTTGACGACCGGGTTGAAGGCCTTGAAGCCGGGGCCGACGATTATCTGACCAAGCCCTTTGCTTCCACCGAGCTTCTGGCACGGGTCGGGGCGCTGGGCCGCCGGGCAGCTCCGGCCGCTCAGTCGGAGCCGGTCAAACTGAACGCGGGCGACGTGGAGCTGGATCTTCTGAAGCAGACCTGCGTTCGGCAAGGTTCCAGGATCGATCTGAATGCCAAGGAATTCCGGCTCCTGGAAGTGTTCATGCGCAACCGGGGCAGGGTCCTGACCCGCGCCATGCTTCTGGAACGGGTCTGGGACATCAATTTCGATCCGACCAGCAGTGTCGTTGAAACGCATATCAGCCGGTTGCGGGCAAAGATCGAAAAACCCTTCGGGGATACGCTCATTCGGACAAAACGGGGGGCGGGATATGTGTTTGAAGCCTAGACAGTTTGCTGTTCAACCCTTCCAGCGGCGGGAGCGGACGGTTTGTTGAAGCGTTTCCGACAATTGCTGCAGATGTCGGCGCTTCGTCAGGCCGTGCAGCTGACGTTAGTCTTCCTCGTGATCGTCTGTGTGGCCGGTCTGGTGTCCGTTCTTTTTGTCGATCGCGAGATTACGGCGCGAATTGATGCGGAGCTTCTGGGCCGCGCCGCCGATATCGCAACACGACTGGCAGCGACCGGGCCGGACCGGGCCATGTTTTACGAAACCGAGGACCGGTTTGCTGTCATCCTGAGTGACAACACTCGCCTTGCAAGGCGCATGACCAATGGAATTGCCAGACTGCCGGGAGCTGCCACCTTTCATTTCAAGGAAGATGAAGAATTTGAGGAACTCGAAGGCCCCTGGCGTGTCTATGCAACACCAATCCCGAACGGTCTTCTGCTGGTCGGCAGCAACCTGGAAAACCGTGAAGACTATCTGGAGGTCTTGATCAACATCTTTGCTGTTTCCGGGGGCGTGACGCTTGTTGTCATGTTGGCGATTGGCGGTCTTCTCGGGTGGCGGGCTCAGAAACGTGTCTCGGTCATCTCCGGTGTTCTGGACCGGGTGGCGGCGGGCGACCTGTCGGCGCGCGTCGGCGACAGGGCGGGGCGCGACGACTTCGGCCGGCTGGCCCGCTCTCTGGACGACACGACGGCGCGCCTGGAAGTCCTGATGCGCCAGACCCGCAATCTCACCACGAATATCGCCCACGATCTGAAAACACCGCTGACGCGGCTGCGTGCCGAACTGGAAGGTCTTGAAGAGCGCACCACAGACAGGGGCGCGGTGGAAAATGCCCTGGCCCAGACCGACGAGGTCATCCATATCTTTGAAGCGCTGTTGCGCATGGCCAAGCTGGAGAGCGGCGAACACAGGCAGCGGTTCGAGACGCTTCAACTGACTTCCGTGGTGGAAGACGTTGCAGATATCTATCGCGCCGTTATCGAAGACAGCGGCCGAAGCTTCCAGTTTCAGGTGTCGGGAACCGCGACCGTGCAGGGCGATCGCCGGCTCCTTATCCAGGCATTGGCCAATCTCATTGAAAACAGCCTGAAACACACGCCGGCGGATACGCGGATCGGTCTTGAAGTCAAAGGCAAGACGCTGGTTTTCACCGATACCGGACCCGGGATCCCGGAAGAGCTCCGTGAACGCGTGTTCGAGCCGATGTTCCGGCTTGAGGAAAGCCGGACAACACCAGGGGCCGGGCTGGGTCTTGCCTTGTTCCAGGCGATTGCCAATCTGCATCAGGCGGAGGTGGTGCTGTCCGACAACCCGCAAACAGGGTCTGTATTCCCAGGGCTACGGATCGAGATCCGGTTCTCGTGATCGGGCAATCTTCGCCCTCTTCACCCGCCTCAGCCGGGCGGAGTTCCGATACCTTGCAGCTTTGGGAGAACATGACCAAAGCTTAATGTTGCCGACACATCTTCGTCAGGATTGCCACCCACATGCCTCTCACAGGCAAGGCATTTCGCTCTGCAAGAAGGGAGACAGAACCATGGAACTTGGCAATCGTCATTATTTTGAAGTCGACACGCTGCTGCAGAAATATGGCGCGCCCAGAAGCAACTGGACGCCGCGCCTGCGCCAGGGCAAACAGGGCGCAAAATGGCAGGACCAGAAAGGTCCGAACCCGCTTGTCCTGAAAGGCCTGGATCGCAGCTAGCAGAAAACCCCGACGGGAGACCGGCGGGGTTTTCCGCTTTCAAGGACATCCGCACTAAACGACGGTCACGTCCAGTTCTGGCAAACCATCGACAGTCGCGCGCATCACGTCTCCCCGCTCGACTGCACCAACGCCGGACGGCGTGCCCGTCAGGATGACGTCGCCAGCCCCGAGCACGAACAGTTCCGACAGTTTGGCGATGATTTCCGGGACTTTCCAGATCATCTGGTTGAGGTCTCCCTCCTGGCGCAAAGTCCCGTTGACGGTCAGGGCGATACGCCCTTCATGCAGGAACCCGCAGTCGGCCGCCGGCACGATCGAGCCGATCGGCGCGGAGTGTTCAAACGCCTTGCCGGCTTCCCACGGACGACCGGCTTTCTTGGCCTCGCCCTGCAGGTCCCTGCGGGTCATGTCGAGCGCGACCGCATAGCCATAGACATGTTCCAGAGCATTCTCGATGCGGATGTTGCTCTTTCCCGATTTCAGCATCACCGCCAGTTCCACCTCATGATGGACGTCGGTGCTCAAGCCCGGGTAGGGAAACGTGCCTGACGGATCGAGATTATCGGGGTTTTTCTGGAAGAAGAAGGGGGGCTCCCGGTCCGGATCATGACCCATTTCGACCGCATGGGCGGCGTAGTTGCGACCGACGCAGTAGACCCGCCGAACCGGAAACTCCGCCCGGCTTTCGCTGACGGGCAGAAGGACGGGATAGGGAGCCGGGATTACGGTTTTCATCGCAGGTCTTTCGCTTGGAAAAGGATTTCAGCTTTTAGGTCGTTTCCTGCGACAATGTCGAGTGGCCTGCGACACGAAGCGGCGCGCCTGCGGCCTAGACCTGCAATCGTCCTGAAACAGGTTCCTCGATATCCTGCGGGTGGCTCACCAACGCGGCGAGGGCCAGGCGCAATCCCTGTGCAGCTGTTTCAACGGACATGCTCGGGGCGCCGAGATTGTGTTCCAGGGCGGCGACTTCCGGCAGATGCGGGAGGTGCACCCAACCAGCGGGGATCGACTGATCGGTGATCGCCAGGTGATGCAGGATGCCATAGAAAAGGTGGTTGCAGCAGAAGGTACCAGCCGCATCCGAAATGTCTGCCGGAATGCCGCCCATTCGCATGGCCTTGACCATGGCTCGGACCGGTAGCGTGCTCTGATAAGCGAGCGGGCCATCCGGTGCGGTCAAGTTTCCCTGCAGCGCAACGCCTGCATTGTCCTTCAGCCCGTAGCGGGTGCTGTCGTTGAAATTGAGGGCGATGCGTTCAACCGTGATGGTCGCCCGGCCGCCGAATTCGCCCATCATCACCACGGCGTCGGCGTTCGTTTCCGTCAGCGCCTGTTTGACCGCATCGATGCAGACAAAGAAAGTGTTCGGAATGATCCGGGAGACAATTCTTGCCCCCGCGAGGGTTTCGCCATCGAGATGTCTGGCAACCTGTTCGGCGGGGTTGACCGGCGTCGTGCCGAAGGCTTCGAAGCCGGTCAGGAGGATGGTCTTCATGCTTGCGCCTTTCGAAGTTCCTGGCCGACAGACTAGAGCGCCTGCCGGAGGAACAAAAGGCAGTAGGGCAAGTTACGTGTTGAACTTGAAGAGCAGGACATCGCCGTCCTTGACGATGTATTCCTTGCCTTCGTCGCGCGCCTTGCCGGCTTCCTTGGCTGCACTTTCTCCGCCGAGACCGACATAGTCGTCATAGGCAATTGTCTGCGCGCGAATGAAGCCGCGTTCGAAATCGGTGTGGATGACACCGGCGGCGCCCGGGGCCTTGGTGCCTTCTGTGATGGTCCAGGCGCGGGTTTCCTTCGGGCCGGCCGTGAAATAGGTGATCAGGCCCAGAAGGTCGTAGCCGGCGCGGATCATGCGGTCGAGGCCCGGCTCCTCAAGGCCGATGGTTTCCAGGAACTCGTCCTGTTCTTCCTTGTCGAGCTGCGAGATTTCGGCTTCGATGGCAGCGGATATCACGACCGCGACAGCGCCTTCTTCCTTGGCTTTCTCGGCAACTTTCGCAGACAGGGCATTGCCCTCTGAAGCTGATGCCTCGTCGACGTTGCAGACATAAAGCACGGGTTTGGACGTCAGGAGATTGAGGCCCTTGAGCAGCCTGGCTTCCTCGGCATCGGCAACCTCAAGCACACGGGCAGGCTTGCCGTCCTGCAGCAGGGCGAGGGCCGCTTCCATGATCGGAAGAACCACCTTGGCTTCCTTGTCGCCGCCGGTTGCCTTTTTCTTCAAGGGCGCAATGCGGCGCTCAAGGCTTTCCATATCGGCGACCATAAGCTCGGTTTCCACCGTCTCTGCATCGGCCAGCGGATCGATGGCACCGTCCACATGGGTGATGTCGTCATCCTCGAAGCAGCGCAGCACATGGGCAATCGCGTCAACTTCCCGGATGTTGGCCAGGAACTGGTTGCCGAGGCCTTCGCCCTTGGAGGCACCGCGCACCAGACCGGCAATGTCGACAAAGGTGATCCGGGTCGGAATGACTTCCTTGGATTCGGCAATGTCGCGAATGGCGTAAAGGCGCGGATCCGGCACGGCCACTTCACCGGTATTCGGTTCAATGGTGCAGAACGGGTAGTTGGCAGCCTGGGCGGCTGCGGTCTTGGTAAGCGCGTTGAAGAGCGTGGACTTGCCGACATTCGGCAGTCCGACAATGCCGCACTGGAAACCCATGGGAATTCGCTTTCGGTCTGGTCTGAAACTGTTGCCGCGCTACATGCCCGAGGCCGGTCATCAGGTCAAGGCTTTCCGCGGGGCATGGCGGCCCGCGACAGCAGCCTGTCAGCACAGATCCGTATTTTCGACAAGATAAGCCGTTAGGCAGCTTCCGGCGCTTTCCTCAAACGGGCGTTCTTGTATACTCACCCCGGTGTTTCGGGCTTTTGTATTGGGAATTGAAACTGATGGTTTTCAGTCTCCTGGAGGCTGGCATGTGTCGGGCGGGTTTGGCTCGGCTGGCCGGAGCCCTGGCCGCCACGGCCTTCATTTGCACGCTGCCATACGCCAGTCCTGCCGAAGGGCAGTCCTTCGATCCAAGCGCGCTCACCGGTCTCTACGGCGATACATCCATTGACCCGGCCCTTTTGAAGTCTGTCGGCCGGGCGGAGGTCACTCGAGCCTATATCCCGGATGCGATCGACCTGTCGCCGCTGATGCCGCCCCCGCTGCTACAGATCCATGGCAGTTGCGTCTCCTATGCGGTCGGCTATGCCATGCGTGGTTACTACGCGGCTTTGGAAAACAACGTCTCGCCGGGCACCAGGGCCTATACACCGAGCCCTGCCTATCTGCATTCCCAGATCCGGGACAAGGATGAAAGCTGCGAGGCCGCCGGCAGCCACGCCTATTACGCCATGTCCTATTTCAAGGGACGGGGCGCGCCGGACCTGAATGCGATTCCGGACATTGCCATGTGCTCGGAGCGGGTGGAGCGGCCGACGTCACCGCCGGACCGGTTCAAGATACGCGACTTTGAATTCATCTATGTGCTGGAGCGCGACGAACGTCCCGTCAGCAACCGGGATCTGGATGCGATCAAGCAGCAGCTCGCCGCCGGACACCCCGTTGCAGCGGGATATCGCATGGTCGATGTCGTGCCGTCGTCCCGAACGCCCGACGGCTCCGTGCTGCAATATCTGAAGGCGGGCGAGATCTATCAGGGTTCGCTCGGTCCCAATGCCGGCCTGGGGGGCGGTCACCAGATGGTGCTGGTCGGCTACGACGAACGGCGCCAGGCTTTCCTGGTTCAGAATTCCTGGGGCCCATATTGGGCGGGCGACGGTTATGGCTGGATCAGTTACGACGCCACCAAGGCTGATCTGCGGAATGCCTCGGTGATGCGCACCTTTGTAAAGCCCCCCAAACCGGTTCCCGGCCTCGACCGCTTCGACCATGGCAACCAGGTGGCTTTCCAGGGGGACGATTGCAGCAATCTTTATGTCACGGAGGATGCGCCCGGTGGCATGCCGCTGCTGGGCGGGTTCGTCAGCTCACAGGAGACGCTGAAGAAACTGCGCGCGGAGTTCCCGCCGGAACAAATTCAGAAGATTGCGGTGCGCCCCTGGCCGGTCTGCGAGGTGCTGAAGACACTGGACCGCCCGCTGGCCGAGCCATCGCGTCCGTCGATCCGGCTGCTGGGTGGCCGGTCCGATCTGGCCTATGGGGACAGTCTTGCCTTCGAGGTCACGGCGCCGGACTTCGCTTCCTTTCTCTACATCGTTTACCTGCAGGCCGATGGTACTGTGGTCAATCTGCTGCCCCGGCGCGGACCGGTCCGCGAGCAGGTCCGGTTTGGCGAAACCTTCCTCTATGGCGATGGCCGCCAGGGACGCCAGAAATACACCGTGTCACCGCCTGCCGGATCCGAGGCGATCGTGGTGATCGCGGCGCACAGCCCGATTGACCAGCTGGAGGCACTTGAGGCCAGCGGTGGCGGTCAGTTTTCTATGCCTGTCAGCGCGGAAGGCCAATCGGGTCTGGCGGATGACCGGTTCTTCCTGACGGCCTTGCGGGCGGGGCTGGCGGAGCGTCCGGATGAAACCCGTCTGCCGCGCGAGATCACGGCCGCCGTGCTGCATCTGACAATCCGGGGCGAGTGAGGGAAACGACATGAGGATCATTTCGAACGTCCTGGACAGATTGCTGACCGCGGGTGTTGCGCTGGCTTTGCTGAGCGGACTGTTTTCGTCTGCCGTTTCGGCTCAAAACGTGACCAGTGAAGACATTATCCGGGCGCTCTTGCCGAATGGCGGAGCGGCCAAGGTGCGCTCCTTCCGCAAGGCAGAGCCGCATCCCCTTCGCGGGATCAGCATCGAGGGCCAGTTGCCACCGGAAGCGGATCTGCCGCGCATCAACCTGACGGTCAATTTCGAATTCGACAGTGCGTCGCTGACCAATGACGGCATTCTGACCTTGCAGGCACTGGGGCAAGCTCTGCGCGATCCGAGGCTGCGCAACATGCGCTTCCAGATCGCCGGGCACACGGATCTCAGAGGCACCGCGGCCTATAACCTGGACCTGTCCAACCGCAGGGCGTTCATGGTTGCCGAGTTCCTCGCTGCTTTCTACAGCATTCCGCGGGAACGGCTGGTGCCGGTCGGCTATGGCGAAAGCCGGCCCGTTGATCCGGCCAATCCGGAAAGTGGCCGGAACCGGCGGGTCGAGATCATCAACGTGCAGCCGTTGTCCTGAAGGATAGGCTGATTGCTCAGTCCTTGCCGCCGAGCAGCTTTTTCAGCATATCCGCCATCGGGCCGGATTTCGGCACGTTGACCGGCTTTGCCTGACGGGCCTGGCGGATGTGGCTTTGACCCTTTGAGGGGACGGGTTTCTGTCCGGCAGGCTTTTTTGCTTCCGCAGAAGCCTTCGGCTTGCGCTGCGCCTTTTCCGGTTCGAGTGCCAGCGTCAGCTTGTTGGCAAACTGGCTGTCCTTGCCTTCGGCCAGCAGATCGGCCTGATCGGCGATCTCGGTCAGGAGCGGCTCTAGCCAGTCACGGTCGGCCTTGGCAAAGTCACCCAGAACATAGTTGGAGACAAGTTTCTTGTCCCCGGGATGGCCGATGCCGAGACGCAGGCGACGGTAGTCCGCGCCGATATGAGCGGTGATGGAGCGAAGGCCGTTGTGCCCGCCATGGCCACCACCCTTCTTCATGCGGAACTTGGCCGGTGGCAGGTCCAACTCGTCGTAGAGGACGACGATGTCCTCCGGTTCCAGCTTGAAAAAGCGCATGGCTTCTCCGACGGCGCGGCCGGATTCGTTCATGTAGGTGTTTGGCTTGAGCAGCAGGACTTTCTCCGAGCCCAGGCGTCCCTCGGAGACCTGGCCCTGGAATCGCGCGCGCCAGGGCTGAAAGCCGGAGTGGCGCCGATGGATCTCGTCGACCGCCATGAAGCCGATATTGTGCCGGTTGCCGGCGTATTTCGCGCCCGGGTTGCCGAGGCCGACAATCAGTTTCATGAGACACCTTTAAAATCAGTCCGGATGCAAAAAAGCAGCCTTGCGGCTGCCTTTCAAGTCCCCTTTTCTAAGGGGGGAGGAGGCGGGGGGCGCCTCCTGCCTTTTGCTCGGGAAGCGGCTTATTCGCCTTCGGCTTCCGTAGCTTCTGCTTCGCCGCCTTCTTCGCCTTCTTCAGCTTCTTGCACGCCGGCCGGCGCAGCAATCGTTGCGATGGTGAAGTCGCGGTCGGTGATGGTCGGCTCACAACCTTCCGGCAGCTTGACTGCGGAAATGTGCAGGCTGTCGCCCGGCTGTGCTTCGGCCAGGTCGATTTCCAGAGCTTCCGGAATGCTGTCGGCCGGAACGGTCATTTCAACCGTGTGGCGGACAATGTTCAGAACGCCGCCCTTCTTGAGGCCCGGGCAGGTTTCTTCGTTCAGGAAGTGAACCGGGATTTCAACGGTCAGCGTTGCGCCCTTGGCAACACGCAGGAAATCGACATGCAGGACGTCGTCGCGTACCGGATGCAGCTGATAGTCCTTGGCGATGACACGGTGCTTCTCGCCATCGATGTTGATCGTGCCGATCTGCGAGGTGAAGCCACCCTTGTGCAGGGTGATCGTGGTTTCCTTCACCGGAATGGTGATCGGCAGGGCAGGTTTCTTGTCGCCGTAGATCACGGCGGGGAGAAGGCCTTCGCGACGCAGTGCCCGAGCGGCCCCCTTGCCCACCCGTTCCCGTGCCGACGCCTTCAGCTCATAGCTGGAAGCCATGGCAAAACTCCTTCGAGTGTATAGGTAACGGACCGGCGAACACCGTGGCTTGACGTCAAGTTGTCCGGGATCGGTCCATGAGCGCCTCCTCCAGGGGTGCAGGCGCGAGCGGGGATATACAGAAAGCCGGGCAAATGTGCAAGCCTGCAGTCACCGATCCGCCAAGAATACCGGGCTTTGCCGCCAAAAAACACCTGTCGGCTGCCGCGTATTTCCATCGACTGGAAAGAAGCTGAACTGATTGGTTGACTGATGGGCCGTTCCGGTCAAGTGTGATCAACGGTCTGGCGCTTGAGGAGATTGCTGACATGGCCATCGATGAAGACCTGAACGACCGGCTGCGCGGGCTTCTCGGAAGCCGGTCCGGACTGGCTGAAAAGAAGATGATGGGAGGCCTCTGTTTTCTCCTGAACGGCCATATGATCGGTGGAGCCGATCGAACGAAAGACGGCGAGCGGCGGTTCATTTTCCGGGTGGGCAAGGACAATCATGACAAGGCCAGCGCGTTGCCGGGCGCCGTGCCCATGGTCCAGGGCGGTCGGACCATGAGCGGGCTGTTTTTTGTCGGTGAGGATGAGGCCCCCGACGACGTTCTTCAAAGCTGGCTGGATCTTGCCGTGGAAAACGCTCTCTCACTACCGCCGAAATAGCGACTAGGCGCCGTTTGGCAGCCGCCTGGAAATGTCTTCCCTGAAATTCGGGTCGACTTTCTTGGCAAAGGACGCCCTCCAGGGTTCGGCAAGCTCTTCAAGTTGCGACAGGGTCGTTGCTGTCTCGGAGTCCAGCCGTGGATTGAAGCGGGCGAGGATGACCTCGCGCAGGTTCCAGTCGGGGCAGGGTCGGTCGATGACCTCGATCGTGTCGCCCGCTTCCAGCGTGCCCTCTTCCAGCACCCGGAAATACCAGCCGGTCCTTGCGGTCTTCTGGAAAGATGCAGCCTGGGCGGGGTTGTCCGTGTGCAGATTGAGCTTCCAGCAGGGCTGGCGGCCTTGCGAGATCTGCAGCCGCGCACTCCCGGCGCTGAATATGTCGCCGATACAGAGATCTGCTTCGGTGAACCCTTGCGTGGAAAGATTCTCGCCAAATCCACCGTTCCGGTAGATCTCGCTTTTCTCCGGAAACACCTCGCGCCAATGGGCATAATGTTCGGACGGGTAAATGTGCAGGGCCTTTTCCGGTCCGCCGTGAACGGCAAGGTCCGCCTGCTGGTCTCCGGCAAGGCCGGTCCGTGTCACCTGAAGAACGCCATCTGCGAGGGTCTTGCGGATGGCGGAGGGGTCCTTGCCGTCCCAGCGCTGTTCCGGTTTGCCGAGGAAAAGACCAAGGATTGTTGCTGTTTCAGTCATCGAGTTCGGTTCCTGTCAGGAGGCGTGTTCATGGCAAAGCTGGCTGGTTTCAGAGGCCGTCAGCGGGACTTGCAACAACCGGCAATACCCCTTCGTGCCGTCCGTCTCGTGATGGCGGCAGGTGTTGCAGATGCCGAAGGACCGGCCACCCCGGTGATGCAGCATTGTCAGCACCAGTGATTTCAGCGAGCCGGCAAGAGAAGCCGCAACCTCTGCCGGTAACCGGGACACCACATCGTCCAGCTCCGACGGTGCTGAAAGCAGCGAGCGACCTTCTGTAGTCACGTCGTATCGAATGCTGCGCTTGTCGGTTTCCGAGCGGGTTTCCTCAATCAGATCCTTGCGTGCCAGCGCCTTCAGGGTCTGTGAGGCCGTGCCGCGGGTCGTCGCCAGAAAATCGGCGACATGGGAAGGCGCGCGCGAGAAACGGTTGGCCCGCGCAAGATAGCTGAGTGCAGCAAATTGCGACGGGTTCAGGGGGCCGTTCCACTCTTCTGCCGCATGCAGGCGCGTCAACCGGTCGACCAGGTCGCGGATCGTCTGGGTGTCGTTTTGCTCGCTCATGCCTCTTTGTATCGAGTCGAAATTAAACTTGCAATAGTTTCGAGTCGCTATTATTAAGGCTGCGTCCTCGAACAGGGAGAACCCAGATGCTGAAATCAATCCTTGGAAGTCTCTTGATAGCCGGTCTTCCGGCCACTGCCCTTGCAGGCGGGTCCCATGCCCTTCACCAGGAAGGGGCGGTCTTGTCGGCCGAAAATCCGAAAATCGATCCGAATTACGACATCCTCGCGGCGCATGTGCATCGCGAGGGGCGCATTGTCACCTTTCACATGACCCTGAAGGGAACAGCCGGTGCGACCACTCCGGAACCGGCAGGCGAATTGGCGGGGGCGCCCGTCGAGGCCTATGTCTGGCCGACGTCCTTGTCGCCCGAAACGGTTGGCTTTGAGGGCGGTGAGGGCATCCTGGCCCTGGTCGCCACCAGCCACCCGGATTTCGACGATACGCCGCTTTTTGACGAAAACGGCGACGGCGATGTCGCCAATGACGGTGCCGACTGGCATTCCCACTGGGTCGTTCTGGCGCCACATGAGGCCTGCGGCCCGGGGGCGCTATCGGTCAAGGACATTCCCGACGGCGCGACGCCGAAAATGCCGGCAACCTGGCCGGGACTGCCGATCTACATTGACAGCCCGGGTTTTTCACCGGTTCTGGAGACTGAAGAGATCACCATCAATGTCTCCTTCGCCGACGACAGCGCGGTCGACGGGTTGAAATACGATGGGGTTACATCGGCGCTGCGCGTGAACCAGAATGTCCATGCGCCGCTGCTCTGCGTTGTCGATGTCTTCGATGTTGCGTCCGGGGATCTCAGCCTGCCGGGTGAAATCAAGCAGCACTGAGGCGCCACAGGGCTGAAGCCCCCCACCGCATTTCGTCATGCCAGGGCTTGCCCATGGCAACCCTGCCGTTCCCTCGCCATTGCTACAGGACCGGCAGGGTCACGGCATGGATTGCCAGGTCAAACCCGGCAATGACGAAGGCGGATGGGAAAAAGCGCCTCACCCCTCGTGCGGCGCATAGGCGGCAGGGTCGACTGTTTCCGGCCGGCCCGGCAGCGAAAGCCGTGTTTCCCGCGGCGGCGTTTCGGCAATCACCTTGCCGCCTTTGACGACCGCAAGGCGCGTTGCCTTCAGCCGGATGGCCTCAATCGGGTTCTCGGCTTGCAGAAGAACAAAATCCGCCTTGCATCCCTTCGCCAGGCCGTAACCCTCAAGCCCCATCGCCTTGGCCGGGTGACTGGTGACGCAGTCGAAGCAATAGCGAATGGCCTCGCGGCTGGTCATCTGGGCCACATGCAGCCCCATGGAGGCCACTTCGAGCATGTCGCCGGAGCCCATGGAATACCAGGGGTCCATCACGCAGTCATGGCCGAAGGCGACATTGACCCCGTAGGAGCGCAGTTCGGGAACGCGGGTCTGGCCGCGCCGTTTCGGGTAAGTGTCGTGGCGGCCCTGCAGGGTGATGTTGATCAAGGGGTTGGCGATGGCGTGAATTTCCGCTTCCGCGATGAGCGGCAGCAGCTTGGATACATAGTAGTTGTCCATGGAATGCATGGAGGTCAGATGCGAACCGGCCACACGGCCCTGCAGGCCAAACCTCTGGGTTTCAAAGGCCAGGCTCTCGATATGACGGGACATCGGATCGTCCGTCTCGTCGCAATGCATGTCGACCATCAGACCGCGTTCAGCCGCAATTTCGCAAAGCCGGGCAACGGACCGGGCGCCGTCCTGCATGGTGCGTTCGAAGTGGGGAATGCCGCCGACAATATCGACGCCCATGTCGAGTGCGGTCAGGAGGTTTTTCTCCGCGTTCGGGGACCTGTAGAGACCGTCCTGCGGGAAGGCGACGAGCTGCAGGTCGATATAGTCCTTCACCTTCTCACGCACTTCCAGGAGGCCTTTGACACCTGTGAGCCGGTCGTCGCAGACATCGACATGGGATCGGATCGCGAGCAGCCCCTGCGAGACCGCGAGGTCGCAGTATTTCAAGGCGCGCTCGACAACCGCCTCAACGGTGAGGATCTCCTTCAGCTCTCCCCAGAGCGCAATGCCTTCCAGAAGGGTGCCGCTGCGGTTCATGCGCGGCAGGCCCAGGGAGAGCGTTGCATCCATGTGGAAGTGGCTGTCGACAAAGGGCGGCGAGACCAGCTTGCCGCCGACGTCGATCACCGTTGCCGCTTCCGCGGCAATGCCGGCTTCCACGGTCGCGATCCGGCCGTCCTTGCACGCGATATCGAGACCGTGACGGCCGTCGGGCAGATTGGCGTTCTTGACGAGAAGGTCGAAGCTCATGTCGGTCCTCTCAACGTTGGCCGCGGAAGTAAGGCACCAGCAGCGCCCTTGGATAGTCGGCCTTGCGGGCGACCACAATCAGCGCGGCAATGGACAGGAGATAGGGCATCATCAGGAACACCTGGCCCGGAATGAAACTGCCGACTTCGGTCTGAAGACGCACCTGGAACGCATCAAAAGCGCCGAAGAGCAACGCGCCGATCAGGGCCTTGCCGGGGCGCCAGGAGGCGAAGACGGTCAGCGCAATGCAGATCCAGCCTCGGCCATTGACCATGCCGAAAAAGAAGGCGTCGAACGCGGACATGGTCAGGAAGGCGCCGCCAAGCGCCATGATCGCCGAACCCGCGACAACGGTGCACATGCGGATGGCATAGACGGAAAGGCCCTGGGATTCGACAGCGGACGGATTGTCGCCGACCGCGCGGATCGCAAGCCCCAGTGGCGTGCGGTAGAGCACATAGGCCGTGACGGCAACCAGAACCAGCGCCAGGAATGTCAGGG